>JBCBZH010000321.1:0-4280 GCA_039815415.1 Bacteroidota bacterium | reverse complement strand
CGGTGAGTCCTCTTCTCCTCCGACTGCCATGCGCCTTGCTTTCCTCGCTCTGTGTCTGATTCCGGCCAGCGCTCACGCCCAGGTGGGTGCCCTCGATACAACCTTCGGCGATGGCGGCATCGTCGTAGACAGTATCTCGTTCTACGATGATGCCTACGCCCTCGTGGCTCAGGCCGATGGCGACCTCCTCGTGGTGGGCTCCACGAGCAACCTCACGCCCCAGGGCCAGAGCGCCCAGACGTTCCTGTACGACGCCGCAGGCGCACGGATCGCCTCCTGGAGCGCCGACTACTTCAACGTCTCGTGCCCGCAAGGCGTCCCCGAAGCGTTCTACAATGTGATTCAGGAGCCGGATGGGATGCCAGTCGCGGTAGGCTTCGCCCAGTTCGACTGCGGCGGCCCGCAGCGCGATTTCTGGATCTGGCGCCTCGACGAGTCGGGTGCCCGCCAGAGTGGATTCGCGCGGCCTGCCTTTTTCGGAGGCACGGACTACGGCTGGTCCGTCGCGCGCCAGCCCGACGGGCGCCTCGTGGTCGGTGGCTTCGTAGCACCGTCCAATCAGGATTACGAACTCGGCTTCACGCGCTACACGACCGACGGCGAGATCGACCTCACCTTTGGAACTCAGGGCGAGACCACGATCGACATCGGAAGCGGCACCGATGTCCCCTACGAGATCGCCATCGCCCCAGACGGGGGCATCGTCGTTGCCGGGTACGCCTACGACGGCAGCCAGTACGATATGGTCCTCGCCCGCCTCACGCCCGACGGCCTCCCCGACCCTGCGTTCGGAGCCGATGGCGTGATTGTCATCGACGACGGAGGGGATGACTTCGGACTTGATCTCGCAATGCTCCCCGATGGCACGTTCCTCGTCAGTGGCTATGCTGAGGACGCAGGCGGCGTGAACAGGGCGTTCGTCGCGCGCTTCCTTCCCGATGGCACCCCGGACGGCACGTTCGGTACCAGCGGTCGCGTGACGCTCGACTTCACCGGACTCCCAGCGATTCTGATCGCCCTCGCAGTCCAGGCCGACAGCAAGATTGTAGCAGCCGGGTACACGGAGACCGGCGCAGGAGGCACGGAGACGCTCGATCTCGCCATCGCGCGGCTGCTCCCGGACGGCACACTGGATCCCAGCTTCGGAACGGGCGGGATGCAGGTCGCCTCGTGGGGCCCTGGCCCGGACTACGTGCGCGACCTCGCCATCGCGCCCGACGGCGACCTCGTGGTCGTGGGCAGTCACCGCACCACCATCAGCGAGGTGAACTATCACAACATCGGGCTGGCGCGGTTCAATGGGGATACGCCGCCGGTCTCAAACGAGGAAACGCCCAGCCATGCGCTCGGCGTGGCCGTCACGCCAAACCCCGTCCGCCACACAGCGCAGATCCGCTTCGAGCTGGCGGAGGCGGGCCCCGTCGAGCTGGTGGTGACGGACCTGCTCGGGCGCCGCATGGCATCGCTAGTTGCGGGGGAGATCCGTCCGTCGGGAGCGCACTCCGTACACGTAGACGCCAGCTCATGGGCGCCGGGCGTCTACCTCATCCGTCTGGTGGCGGGCAACGAACCGAAGGTCGGCGCAAGCCAGCTGGCGACGCAGCGATTGACTGTGGTGCGGTGATCCGGTCTCGGTCGGTTCTGCGAGTGAGAGGGTGAGGGCCTGGCAGCGGCTCGGCAAAAGGACGCGAACGCGTCATGCGAACCCCGGCCTCAAAGCCCAACTCTCCAGGACACAAGCTCATGCGTCTTCCGATTGGCCATCGCCAGCCCGACGCCAGCCTGCACGCGGGGCTGCGCCGCGAGGCCTCAGTCCTCGAACTCCAACACGCCCATTCTTCCCTGACCACGATGTCGATCTCCACCTTGCTTCGCCTTTGCTTCTGCAGCCTCTTGCTTCAGGTCGGTGCGTTCTCTGCGGCCGCGCAGGCGCCTGCAACCCTGAGCCACCAGGGATACCTCACCAACGCCAACGGGGAGCCGGTGGATGGCAACGTCCTGCTCACGTTTCGCCTCTACGATGCTGATGCTGAAGGAACCGAACTCTGGGCAGAGACGGTGGGCGTTGAGGTCAACGAAGGCCTGTTTCACGCCACGCTGGGGGAGACCGAACCGCTCAGCGGGCTCACGTTCGACGCGCCCTACTGGCTCGGCATCACCGTCAACAGCGGCGACGAGCTGGCGCCTCGCTTCCCGCTCAGCGCAACCCCGTACAGCCTCCATGCCAGCTCGGTGGCCGACAACGCCGTGACCCTGGATGCCATTGACCCCTCCGAGGCGGCGGACGGGCAGGTGCTGGCTGTGGAGAGCGGCGCAGCGGTGTGGAAGACGCTTGGAAATGGCTCAGGTGGATCCCCCAACACGCTGAGTGCGGCGGATGGAGACCCGGACCCGGCAGTCTTCGTAGATGCCGAGGGCCGCGTTGGCGTGGGGCGCACCAACCCGACGCGGGCGCTTTCCGTCAACGGGAGCCTCACGTTCTCGAACGTGACAGATGAGACCGAAGCGGCTCAGACGCCGCTCGCGTACATCTTCGAGTCCGGGACGGACAATCCGCTCCGAGGCCTGTTCGCGCACTCGCCATCGTTTCCCAATTGGGGCCTGTTCTACGAGGACGCACCCGATGTCATGCACTTCTTCAGGGCCGGTGAATCCGTTATGACCGTTCAGCTGGTCCAACGACGCGTGGGCATCAACAATGACGATCCGACGGAGACCCTCAGCGTGGGTGGCACCATCGAGTCCATCGACGGCGGCTTCAAGTTTCCGGACGAAACGATTCAGACGACCGCTTTCGATCCGAACGCCATCGAGGCGGGCACACCGGGCGTCAATTCTGTAGACCAAGGCAATGACAACTACCTGGTGCTGGTCAACCGTGACAACCGCATCGGGGCCGAGTGGTTCGGCGTTCGGGCACCTGTAACATTCGAGGACCAGTACGGTGGGATGTACATCGAGACCAACGGGGACGGCATCACCAACTCGAAGCCGTTCTATGGATATGCCCACAACAATTCCATCAAAGGCTGGCACGAACTGGACGGAGCGAGCAATGAATGGCGCCTTGTGTCGAGCTCCTCCAACACCCGGTTCAAGGTGGACCTTGACAATGGAAACACCTTCGCTGACGGCACCTTCACTCCAGGTGGCGCCGACCTTGCCGAGGCCTTCGACGTGGAGGGACCGGCCGAGGCCTACGGTCCCGGCGACGTGCTGGCGATCTCGACCCACGCCGACCGGACGCTGGCCCGCAGCGCAGAGGCCTACTCGACGCTCATCGCTGGCGTCTATGCCACGAAGCCGGGGGTCCTGCTCTCCGAGAATGGCGTGGAGGGCATGGGACCGGATCAGGTGCCGCTGGGCGTCGTCGGGGTGGTGCCCACCAACGTGACCGATGAGGGCGGGCCGATCCGCCGGGGAGACCTGCTGGTCACCAGCTCGACGCCGGGCCACGCCATGAAGGGGGATCCAGACAAGATCCGGGTCGGGATGGTGCTCGGCCGGGCCCTGGAGGACTTCTCCGCATCGGGCCAGGGGCGCATCCAGGTCCTCGTCAATGTTCAGTAGCTCAGCCCCAGGCCCTGTGTTCACCCACTCGAGACCCGTCATGCGATCCATTGCTGTCTCACGCACATGCATCCGAGGAGCTGTCCTGCTTCTGGCCGGGCTGGCGGCGTCGCTTCCAGCCGAGGCCCAGAGGCTCGCTGGGAGTGTCCTGGCCGGGGCTGGCGGAGCATCAGAGAACGCCAGCTTCCGGCTGACAAGCACCCTCGGCGAACCCGCCATCGGGACGATGCTCGGCCCAGCGTTCCGCCATCGCGCCGGATTCCTGGGAGGCGTCGGGAGCGTACTGGTCGCGACGAGCGAAGAGGAGGGGCCAGACGCTCCATCGGTGCTGGTGCTGCATCCGCCCGCGCCCAATCCCTCGCGGGGTGCCGCTCGTGTCTGGGTCGATCTCCCGACTCCTGCACCCGTTCGCCTTGTGGTCTACGACGCGCTGGGGCGCGAGGTCGCGGTGGCTCTCGACGAGGAGCGCCCGGCGGGCCGCCACACTGTCGAGTTGGCGAGCGTCGGGCTGGCGAGTGGCACGTACGTGATTCGGCTGACGGCAGGCGATGAGGTGCGGACACAGCGTCTGACGGTGGTGCGGTGATCCGGTACCCGGCGGTTCTGCGAGAGGGCAGGTGAACCCTCTCCACCGACCGCCATGCGTCTTCTGCCTTTTCGCGATCCATGGGGAACGGAAACGGCCAAGGTGGCGGCGCAAGGTCGGCGGG
>JBCBZH010000326.1:0-4129 GCA_039815415.1 Bacteroidota bacterium | reverse complement strand
GGGTTCGTGTTCTTCAACCACTTCTCCTGGATCGACCCCGTGGTTCTGATGGCCGCGACGCCGGTCCGCTACCTGGCCGCGTCGGGCGTCAGGAAGCTTCCCTTCATCGGGTGGGTGGGGCGTGCCGTGGGAACCGTGTTTGTGAATCGGGGCGACAACTCCAGTCGAGAAGCGGCGCGCGGGGGACTCCGCGACGCCATCGCCAGCTCGTTGACGCCTGTAGCCCTGGCTCCTGAGGGCGGCATCAAACCCGGTCCGCCCGTCCGGCCGTTTCGCTACGGCGCGTTCGAGGTCGCCGCCGACACGAACCAGCCTATTCTTCTGGTCGCGCTGACGTACACGCCGTGGCCGCGCGCCGCGTGGCAGGATGGCGAGACGTTGATCGACGCAGCCTGGCGGGTAAGTGCACGTCGGGGTTCCTTCGCCGCTTGCGTCACGCCGCTCGACCAGGTCTCCTCGTCTATCGACACGGTGGACAGCGATGCCCGCGCAGCCGAGACGGCACTCAACAGCGCGCTGGCGACCCCCTCGAGTTGGTGAATAGGCCGTTTACAATCCTACGCTCAGCCCGACATGGACCTTGCCCCGGCTGGCGGGCAGATCCGGGTTCAGCGCGTACGTGATCGTCGCCAGCCCGAGGCCGGTTCGGATCTGTATCCCAGCGCCATAGCCGGGTCGCGTCAAGCGTGCAGCTGGGCGATCTGGGAGCGCTGGTTGGTCGATCACCCCGAGGTCTCCGAATCCGAACGCGTACGACTGCGGCCCCAGCACCACTCGATACTCGACGAGCACCCGGCCAACGATCTCGCCGACGAAGGCGTCCTCGTCATACCCTCGGAGCGTCGTGGCGCCTCCGAACCGCAGCAGCTCGCCCTCGGTCGTCCGCCCCGCAGCTGGGTCGCCAGACTGCGACAACAATGCCTGCCCATCCAATCCGACCACCGCGGTCTGGCGCGCCAGCGTCGGCAGGAACACGCGTGCGCCAACGTCTAGGCGGCGTTGCACCGAAGACGATGCCGCCTCGAGTTCCGGGTCTGGCGTCCGCCGTCGCTGCCCTTGCTCGGCCGCGATGGAGAGGAGCAGGCCTCGGCGTGGGTTCAAGGGTGCATCGACCCTCCGAAGCGCCAGCCCAGCTCCGAAGAACCACCCTGTGGAGCGCACTACGCGCTGCGGCCCCTCCACAATCGACGTCCCGAAGGCCCCCGGAGCCACGGCTTCCCGAGAGGCGCTCAGCGACACCTCAACACCTCTCGACACCCGGAGCGAGGTCTCTGCACGTACTCGCTGCCGAGAAAACGTGGAATCGCGCGCATAGCCAGAGAACGTCCCCGCGAGCCCGAACGGAAGCCCGGCGACAAACGGGTCGGCCACGGACAGATCGAAGGCCGAGACCAGACCAGGCGTACGGTTCAAGGCCACCGTGATCCGCCGGCCGCCGCCAAAGGGGTTCCTCAGCTCGAGACGCCCGCTCCCCACCACCCCTCCTGCACCACCGTTGGCGGGTGGCAGGTAGCCCAACACGAGGTCGAAGGCTCCCGGTGGCCCGTCCTGGACGGGGACCTGCACGACGAGCTGGCGATTCGCGTCTAGCACGAGCCGGGGCTCTCCGACGCTCACAAACAGCCCGGTCGCTTCCAGCTCGCGGCGCAGCGCGTCCGCGTCCAGCGGCTCGAAGGCCGAGCCCGCCTGCACGCCTGCGAGCCGGGTTGCCAGCCGTCGGGAGCGAGACCGGCCGCCCACCAGCTCGACCCCCCCCAGCACCGCGCGCGGACCTTCAGTGACATCCACTCGGATGCGAACCCCAGACGAGTCGGTTGATAGCGCGGGCACGAGTTCGGCCTCCGGATACCCCGCATCTGCGTAGCGCTGAGCCGTCGCCGCCAGATCATCACGGAAGGCGCGGGGTCTGAAGGCCCCTCCCTCTCGCGTCGCCCAGTTCTGGCCGACGGCATCGAGGGAGGCCACGCCCACCAGCTCGATGGATCGGACCTCCGCGCGGGGACCCGTCGTGACCCAGATGAGACGCTCGGACCCGAGCGAGTCGATGCGCGCGTAGAGGTATCCCTGCTCCATCAGCTCGTTCCGTGCTCGGTTCGTGGCCTCGGCTGCTGTCGCTGCCAGGACCACGCCGAACGTATCCGAGGCTGCCGGAGCCACGACTCGCCACGAAACCTCAGGAACCGGCTGCGCCATCGCTGCCGATACGGTCAGCCCAGCGACGAGCACACCCCAGCGTATCTTTCGTCGAACGCTCAACTCGTGCCTGTGACCGGTTCTCGCATCGTGTGTCTTGGCCTCGTCGCGGCCTGCGTCGTGACCCTGACGGCCTTCTCTCCCGCGGAACGGGTGGCCGACCGTCTTCCGTCTGCACAACCTACCGTCGCCGATACGCTGCGGTACGACGTCGCCGCGGGTGATCCACTCATCGTCGCTCTCCCGGCCCGTGTGGATGGCTCAGAGGCCACCTATGACGTGATGGAGGCCCCTGCACTCAGCTGGCTCGTGGACCGGTCGTTCTTCTACCAGACCGTACGCGGTGAGCGCGGTGTGCTGGCGATCCGATTCCGACGCACGACGGCTGCGGGCGCCCAAGACCCCGTGGTGCTCCTTATCACCATCACGGCCTAGCGTGGAGCTATAGATCGCCCCTCTCCACGAGCGCGCCTTCCGCGTCGAGCTGGCGGAATGGTTCCTCCGTCACCAGCGGGAGATGCCATGGCGCAAGACCGGCACCGATGGACGGCGGAATCCGTACCACGTCTGGCTGGCCGAGGTGATGCTCCAGCAGACGCGTGTCGACACCGCAACCCCGTACTTCCTTCGGTTCATCGAGGCATTCCCGTCGATTGACGAGCTGGCGGCGGCTCCGCTGGATGACGTGCTGAAGCTGTGGGAGGGCCTGGGGTACTACAGCCGAGCTCGCAATCTCCATCGTGCTGCCCAGGTGGTCGTGCAGGAGCACGCCGGCGGTATCCCAGACACCGATGAGGCGTTTCGAGCCCTCCCAGGCGTGGGTCCGTATACGTCAGCCGCCGTGCTGTCACTGGCCTTCGGCCGCCCTCTGGCCGTGCTGGATGGCAATGTGATCCGCGTGCTGGCGCGTGTGTTCGCCCTCGATGCGGATGTCAAGCAGGGCGCAGCACGCAAACGCCTCCAGAAGGCGATGGACCACCTGCTGGACCCAGACCATCCGGGTCGGTTCAACGAGGCCGTCATGGAACTGGGTGCGACGGTGTGTACCCCTCGCAGCCCCGCCTGCAGCCGCTGCCCGCTCCGCTCCACCTGCTCTGCGTTTGCGGCTGGATCTCCCGAGGCGTACCCCGTATCGAGCAAAGCCAAACCGGTCCCCCATCACACCATCGTGGCGGGCCTGATTC
Source organism: Bacteroidota bacterium (assembly GCA_039815415.1). GTDB lineage: Bacteria > Bacteroidota > Rhodothermia > Rhodothermales > Rubricoccaceae > JBCBZH01. Next base: position 752 of record JBCBZH010000326.1, on the reverse strand, counting down.
GTGATACCGAGGGCCACCTGCTCATCCAGCGGCGCCCCGAAGACGCGATGCTCGGCGGGCTGTGGGAGTTTCCCGGTGGGAAGGCCGAGCCTGGTGAAACGCTTCCCGACGCCTGCCAGCGCGAGATCTTAGAAGAGACTGGCCTCAGCGTCCAGGTCGGCGAGGAAGTCGGGCGAGTGAAGCATGCCTACTCCCACTTCCGCATCACCATGCACGCCTTCTCATGCGTGCCCACCGGGGGCGAGCTGACGTCTTTGACCGGGGAACCACAACGGTGGGTATCGCCCACCGACCTGGATGACTACGCGTTCCCTCGCGCCAACCGGAGGATCCTGGACCAGCTCCAAGAGGACGCCCGCGCGCCGCGCCTTTTCTGACGTCCCGCAGTTCGTCAGCTCGAGGTCTCTGCCTCATCGGCGCCCGACGCATCCTCGAGCGGCACCTGCGCGTATCCTCTCGCATCCCGCCTCCTGCTGCTGTGGACTTCATCGCCGACTACTATCCGTATCTCCTGCTCCTGCTGTACGTAGTTCTGCAGCTCCTGCGACGGCGCACGAATCCCGAGTCGACAGCTCCAGACGGCGAGCCCCTGACCGATTCGGCCCAACCTCAGACGGATCTCGACGAGCTGGCGAAGCATCTCGAATCCCTGATCACCCGCACGCCGGTCGAGGCCAAGCCGCCACCGCCTTCTCCCGAACCCCGCTACGATCCGGAGTTCCAGACCTCAGAGGTGGATGTGGACGAGTCAG
>JBCBZH010000337.1:0-3863 GCA_039815415.1 Bacteroidota bacterium | reverse complement strand
GTCCAAGGTCTCGAAGAAGCCGGGCCCAACTCCCTGCGTATTCATCGGTACGCCTCCTTCCTCCTGTCCAGGGAGCCGAGCGGTCAGCCCCGGTCCGATCTCCTGGACCCCGGGCAGGCCCTGCACTGCAGTCACAGCCTCAACACCGGCCACCCCCTCGATCGCGTCCTTCAACGGCTCAAATGACCGCCGGGCCGCCCCAGCATTCACGGTCACGACCGCGTCCTCGTTGAAGCCAAGTTTGAGGTTTTGGACGTAGTCCAGCTGCTGATGGACCACGAGAGTGCCGACAAGAATGATGATTGAGCAGACGAACTGAAATACGATGAGCCCCGATCGCAAGCGCGACGCGCCCCTTGGAGTTCCACCAACGCCTCGAAGAGCCTGAGTGGGTTCCAAACGCGCAACCTGGAAGGCTGGGTAGCCTCCTGCAACAAGCCCTGTGAAGAGGAGGAAACCCAGAATGGCCAGCACCACGCCTCTGCCGAAGTCAAGTGCACCACTCAGGTCCTGACCAATGACGGAACTTGCCAGCGGGAGCACGGCCCACACCACTCCCAATGCAAGCACGAATGCGAGAGCAATGAGGACAAACGTGTCCACCAAGGATGCGGCTGCGAGTTGAGACCGCTGCGCTCCCACCGCACGTTGAATGCCGCCGGCTTGAACTCGGCTCGCTGCCCGAGCCACAGCCAGGTTGGCAAAGTTGACACACGCAAGCAAGAGGACCATGAGAGCCAGGCTCCCGAGGCCGTACACCAGAGCCGCAGATCCCATCTGTCCCACCTCATCCCTCTCTACCGGGTTCAGATAGATCTCCGTCACAGGCTGAAGCCGGAGGTTGGGGGCTTCGTCGTCCAGCCTCAACGCAAGCGCCTCGGATGCAGCCGCCTCAATGCTCGTTGGCACTCCGGCTTCGGCGAGCTTGACATAGGTGTAGAGCCCCGGCCAGTTAAACTGGTTCAACGGACCGTACTGACCTTCAAGCGTCGAGGTCGACGCCAGGATGTCCATGTTGAGGTGAGACCGGCTCGGGGGCGCGCTCAGGACACCAGTCACCGTCAAGGGAATCTGATTCGGATCGCTGAACTCATCGTACATGAGCACCACCTGCCCTACCGGGTCGGCCTCCCCGAAATAGGCCCGGGCCGTCGCCTCCGACAGGACCACTGAGCCCGGAGTTGAGAGTGCGGTCGCGGGATCCCCTGATAGCAGCTCGAACGAGAACACGTCGAAGAACTCCGGGTCCACGTAGGCAAAGCCCGGTTCCGCGTACACCGCTTGTGCTGAGCTGCGGGTCTCCGGCACCGTAATCGTGCGCTCCCGCAGTGCGACGCGCGTCGTCACCTCAATCCCAGTCGCGCTCTCCTGAACCAGGGCGGCGTGCGCCCCGGCGGTCTCGGCCGATCCACCATCGTCCGTCATCTGGATCACGCGGTAGAGGCGGTCGGCGTCCGCATGAAAGCGATCGACATCCAGCTCATTCCAGACGAAGAGGGCGATGACCATACAGCCCGCCAGCCCGAGGCCGAGCCCGACGACGTTGATGGACGAGTAGCCGGGCTGACGGCGCATCCGGCGAAGCGCGAGGAGGAGGTTGGTTCTCAGCATGGGTGGAGGCAGTAGAAACGAGCTGGCGACTATTCGGAGCGGAGCGCGTGGATGGGATCAGACGTGGCTGCACGAAGAGCGTGGACACTCACCGTCAGAAGGGCGATGGAGGCCAAGACGCTGACAGCACAGAGGAAGGGCAGCGGCCCCAGCTCGATGCGGTAGGCAAAGCCGTCGAGCCACCGACTCATGGCGAGATAGGCGAGCGGCACGGCAACCACCGCCGCCAGAATCATCAGCCCGGCGATGTCGCGCGTGAGCAGACCCACGAGGTGGGCCACGCTGGCCCCCAACACCTTCCGCACACTCACCTCCTTCTTCCGCTGCTCCGCCGTGAAGGCCGCCAATCCGAAGAGGCCGAGGCACGCCACGAATACCGCGAGCAGGCTGGAGACGCTCAGCAGGCGCGCCCACCGCGCATCCTGCTGGTACAGGGCCCCGAGTTCATCATCGAGGAAGTGGTAGGTGAAGGGCTGCTCGGAGAACGCTCGCCAGCTCGACCCAAGCCGCTCGAGGGTCGGGGCGATGCCCGCAGCGTCCACACGAACGAGTACATGCGTCGGCATGGCGTTGGGCGTGAGCACCAGCGGTGCGATTGCATCGTGCAGCGATGCGAAGTGGTAATCCGCCGTCACGCCTGTGACGGTACTCTCCCCTCCGTTCAGCAGTACAGACTCGCCGATCGCGCTGGCAGGATCGGCCCAGCCGAGCGCCCGCGTCGCAGCCTCATTCAGGAGCACGGCGGCGCTATCGCCAGCGAGGTCTGGTCGGAACCCCCGCCCGGCGACCATCTCCACACCCAGGGCCGGGAGGTAGTCCGCGTCCACCCAGTTGCGCTGGATCGGTAGAGCCTCGTCGTCCGACGCCTCGGGGCGCTGAATGAGATGCCCCTCGGAGTGGGCCCGCCCGGGGTACGACGAGCTGGTGGAACCGACGGCCTGCACCGAGGCATCCTGCTGCCAGCGATCTCGAAGTGCGGCATAGCTCGCACCCACGGCTGGATCTTGCACCGGGACGGCAATCAGGTGATCCTGATCGAACCCGAGGCGCGCCTCCTGGATGAATCCGAGCTGCTGCACGACAACCGCCGTCCCCACAAGCAGCACCAGGGACGCCACAAACTGAATAGCGACCAGAGGCTTTCGGAATCCACCCCCAAGTGCCCCACTTTTCGTCCGCCCCCGAAGCATGGTAGCCGGCTTGAACCGCGACAGGAACAACGCCGGATAGCTCCCCACCCCTACCACGACGATTAGCACCAGCGCGATGCTCCCCAGGACGAGCCCGTTCGCTGAGGCATCCAGGCGTAGAGGCCGGCCTGTAAGCGCCTCAGCTGCGGGTGCAAGGCCGATGAATGCTATCAGCCCGACGCCGAGCGCCAGCACCGCGACCAGAAGCGATTCCGCGTAGAACTGCCGAATGATCTGGCTCCGAACCGCTCCAATCGCTTTCCGGACGCCTACCTCTCGGGCTCGCGTCAGGGACCGCGCGGTGGCGAGGTTCACGTAGTTGATGCACGCGATGAGCAAGATGAGCAGCCCAAGCGTGCTCAGGAGGTAGACATAACGGATATCGCCTGTCGGCTCGATCTCGCTCGACAGGTCCGAGTGCAGGTAGATGTCGGTCACAGGCTGGAGGGTGGCCTGCGGAGCCTCGGCATTGTCCGGCACCATCCCCGAGAGGACGGCCGCGATGGCCTCGTCGACCTCGCTCCGGTTCGCCCCGTCGGCCAGCTCGAGGTAGGTATGGAACACGGCCCATTCGTCCACGATGCCTGCATACGCGACCTGCGGAAGGCTGGACAGCGACGTGACGAAGTCGGGCCGGAGGTGAGACGAAACCGGGGCATCTGACAGGACGCCCGTCACGGTGAACACGTCGGAGGTGTTGTAGCGCAGCGTCTGCCCCACCGGATCCGCATCGCCGAAGTAGGCGCGTGCCTTGGATTCCGACAGGACGATGGACGCAGGGGCATCGAGAACAGACGCTGGATCCCCAGCCACCAGTTCAAAGCCAAAGACCTCGAAGAACGTCGGATCCGCGAAGTAGACGCCGTCTTCGATGGACGCCGCCTCCTCGGTCGCCAGCATGGGCGCCTCCCAGTGCTTGAAGATGCGCACCGCCCGATCCACGCCGGGCACCTCCTGGACCAGCGCTGGCCCCAGCGATGCCGGGAGCGTCGCCGTTGCCTGCTCGCCGTCCCCTACCACCAGGCGCACCGTGTGCTCACTTCTCGGGTGGAATTGGTCGTG
>JBCBZH010000319.1:0-4288 GCA_039815415.1 Bacteroidota bacterium | reverse complement strand
GTTGCTTCGTCGGGAAAGACCTTTGTGCTTACTCCGGACTAATCCCCTCTCCCTGTGGTCCTGTGACGTTCATCTGCTGCTCTCCTGAGGGGGGAAAGAAATACGCGTGGGCGGCGGCGGCGGCGGGCGACCGCACCTCGCCACGGCCGGCGGCAAGAACCCCGCTGCTCTGGACGACGCGCTGGCTGCCACCGCCGAGGAAGTCCGCCAGCTCGTGGGCTAGGCTGCCCTCCTCACCAGTCCACCTCAACTCTACCCATAGAGTCCCCTCTCCCACCGGGGAGAGGGACAGGGTGAGGGGTAGCCACTGTCAGAATGCGGCCCAAGCGTTCAGCTCGAGCTGGCGCTGTGCTCGGCGGAGATCCTGAATCTTCAGGATGACACTGCGAGAAGGGTCATGCTTCACCAGCTCGAGCTGGCGCCATGCTCGGTACAGATCCTTCGACTGCGCCCTCCGGGCTCCGCTCAGGATGACAGGTCTGGTTGGGATCTCGCCAGCTCGATGGCTTCTGCCGGTTCCGGGGGTTTTCATTCGGCCCTCGTTGTCGGCCCCGCGAGGACCCCGTAGTTTTGCCGCCCACCCGGAGAGGTGGCAGAGTGGTTGAATGTGGCGGTCTCGAAAACCGTTGTAGGCGCAAGTCTACCGAGGGTTCGAATCCCTCCCTCTCCGCCGGAGCGCCCGCGCAGTTCGCCTGCGTGGGCGTTTTGCGTTCACCCTCGTCCGGTCTTCCTCGCCACGCGGATGTCGCTCGGCACACCCGGCGACACGTACGGATGCCCGGCCACATAAAACCGGTACGCCAGCTCAATGCCTCGGCTCAGGCCGATCCGCGACGACCGGGCTGGCGACTCTGGCGGCGGCGTCCCATCATCGGCGACAAACAGCGGCTGCGTGGTCAGGTCGGATCCGTGCATCGGATGAGGACTCGAGCTGGCGAGTTCGGCGATGCCGAGAGCCTGGGTCAGCTTGCCCGGCCCGTTTGTCAGCTCGACGGCCCGCTTCAGGGTGGACGGACGGCGCTCGCGCATGGCGTCAAGGCCCTCCACGGGTTCGACGGCGCGGATGAGGACAGCCCCAGCCTCCCCCTCTGGCTCCGTCACCACATTCAGGAGCCAGTGTACTCGGTAGATCTTGTAGATGTAAGCCGTGCCCGGCGGGCCGAACAGATCCGCAGTCCGACCTATGGGCTGCACGCGGCCATCGGGGCCAAAGGTGGCCTTCCAGCCATGCATGGCCGGATCGGTGGCGGTGTAGGCTTCGGTTTCCACGATGCGCCCCGCGAGGCGCCCGGCCTCGGAATGGTCGTGGATGAGGAGCTTCCCGAGCAGCGCTGGAGCAACCTCCAAAGTCGGCCGTGCGAAAAAATTAGCATTCACTCGCTCGATCATGTAACCTCTGGGTGCCTGCTGCCGTTGATAGTACCTCGGACGCTTCTCGCTCAACCGCTTTCCGCCTCGTCATGGCCATGACTCCACGCTCTGTCTTTCAACGCATCGCTCTTGTCGTCATCGGAGCGCTAGTTCTGGTTCTCGCCACGGCAACGTTCAGCCACGCGAATCACCTCGTCCACGCCGACGAAGACCGCTTCGTTCACATCGACCAGCACGAGCATGTAGACGTCCACGAGCATGAGGAGCGGGTGGAGCGCCAGTTCGAGCGGATTGCACTCGTCGCCAGCTCGGTAAAAACGGAGTCCACCATCTTCCTGCAGGAAAGCTTCGACGTTCGCGATGGCGAGATGCTGGACCTGAATCTCGGCACCGACGACATCATCATCGAGACCGTCCGGGGCAACACCGCAGAAGTCATCATCGAAGGCACCGGGCGTGACGCGCAGGAGGTGTTCGAGCGCCGCGAGTATCAGGTCTTCCACGAGAACGGACGCCTGACCGTTCGCACGAAGCCCAACCGCCAGCGCGGCAACTGGCAACGGAACCGCAGCTATCGCGCCAGCTTCACGACCACCGTCCGCATCCCCGAGCGCTTCGATGCCAGCATCGACGTGGGCTCCGGCGACGTGCGCCTGGACCGCCTCGCGGGCGACCTGAACGTCGACACCGGCTCGGGTGAGGTCCGCATCGGCTCCGTGAACGGTGGCGAGATCCGCATCGACACCGGCTCCGGGGATGTGGAGGCCGAGCGCCTCGATGGCTCGTCCGTCCGCATTGACACCGGCTCCGGCGAAGTCACGGTCGGCTACCTCGCCGGACGCTCCTCTATCGACACCGGCTCCGGCGACGTGGTTGTCTCGATGGACGCCGGCCACGACCTCGATGTCAGCACAGGCAGCGGCGAGGTCGACATCACGCTCCCCCGCAACGCGGGCGCCGAGCTGGCGATCGACAGCCGCGACGTGGACATCGACCGGGACTTCTCCTTCGATGGCCGCTCGACGCGCAGCTCGACCCGCGGAACGCTCGGCAACGGCGGCTCCCGCATCGAGGTGAGCACCGGCAGCGGCGAGGTCTCCCTCCACGCCCGCTAGGCCCTTCGCCAGCTCGATTCTGACGCCCGTCCACGCACTGTGGGCGGGCGTTTGCTATGACCCTTCGCGACGGAGCGCCCGAAGCACGGGGCGGAGGGCAGGTTCGAGCAGGATCCCCTCATGCCGGAGGCGGACGCGCCCCTGCCGGTCGATCACGTAGGTGGTTGGCAAGACCGCTGCCGAGGGCGGAGGCCCTGCCCGGTTGGCGCCGACGAGAATCGGGTAGTCCACATTGTAGCGTTCCACGAAGCGCTGGACCGCCTCTGGGTTGTCATCCACCGACAGGCCGAGGAACTGGACATCGCCCGCGAGCTCCGCCTGCAGGTCCACGAATCCCGGCGTCTCGATCACGCACGGCGCGCACCACGTCGCCCACACGTTGAGCACCACCACCTGCCCCGCCACATCCGCCAGCTCGATCTCGCCCCCGTCGAGCGTGGCATAGGCAAACGCTGGAGCCGGGCCGAGATCCGGGAGGTCGTAGTCCGGCACGTACCGGCGCACGACGAGCACGATCAGCACGGCGAGCGTTCCCCAGTAGGCCACCCGTCGAGCACGCACGCCCCACGGTGACGACCACGCCTTGCGAACCGAGTCGAAGGCACGCATCGTCAGTGGGAGACGCCTACTGAGTTGCTGCTCTCGCGCTGGCGACAGTCCATCGGCGTCATGGTCCGGCCTCGACCGGGTAGTCGGTCTGGTTGCTCCACTCGAAGTAGGATCCGTCGTATAGACGTGGGTTCAACCCCAGAAGGCGGGCGACGAGGTAGGTATGCGAGGCCTGAACCCCGGTCCGGCAGTAGGCCACGACCGATGTGCCGGGCGTTGCTCCCGCCGCTGCGTACCGCTCCTGCAATTCGGCGAGGGGGCGCAGCGTGCCGTCGGGCTGGAGGTCCTCCTGCCAGTACAGCGACACGGCGGGCGGAATGTGACCGGGACGCTCGACGCCTCCCCCTGGTGTCTCCCCGGTGTAGTGAGCGTAGGGTCGGGCGTCGACAATCACCGCCCCACCAGCTTCTGCGTAGCCGAGGAGTTCGAACATCTCCTCCGCGCGAGCCGTGACCGTGAGCCGGGGGCGGAAGGTCATCGCTCCACGCTCCACGATCTCCACCGCGTCCGTGGAGACGTCCCCGCCAGCTCGTCGCCAGGCCTCGAGGCCGCCATCGAGCACAGATGTGGTGGGATGCCCTATCTCATCGAGAGCATAGAGCGCTCGCGCCGCCGCTAACCCGCCCATGTCGCCGTAGAGAACCACATGGGAATCATCCGACACTCCGATGGCCTCGAACGATGACTGAACCGCCTCGAGGTCAGGAAGTACGTTCGGAGCCCCATTGCGCTCGGTAGCGATAGCTGAGAACGACAAGAGGCGCGCGCCTGGAATGTGCCCGTCGTCGAACGTGTCCGCATCTCGCACCACGTGAATCACGACGAGGTTGTCCTCACCGAGCCGTTGGACGAGCGCTTCCGCAGAGATCAACAGGGGCGTTTCGGTCGTGGCTTGTAGCGATGCCGGTGCCGTCGCACACCCAGCAAAACCAATGAACGCGAGAGCAAGAAGTAGCCGCACGATGATCCTCAGTGAATGGAAAGCGGTATCACTTCTACCCCACGCGATTGTTGCTGCAGCGGACCCTACTCCACAGCTTCCTGAAGAAGCCGCGCGGCCTCATCCGGCCGTACTGTCGGCGCCTGACAGGTGTAGTCCTGGCAAACGTAGACCGACCCTTGCCGTTGTGTCCGGAAACGCGTAGTCCCCCGTGAAGGGCGTCCCCACCGGGTTCTCGGCGTGCTGGAGGAGG
>JBCBZH010000049.1:0-19401 GCA_039815415.1 Bacteroidota bacterium | reverse complement strand
CGGTGAGTCGGTGAGTCGGTGAGTCGGTGAGTCGGTGAGTCGGTGAGTCGGTGAGTCGGTGAGTCGGTGAGTCGGTGAGTCGGTGAGTCGAAGATGGCCCGCCAGCTCGGGGCGTCAAGCCGCTGCAGGGCGAGTTGCCCACATCGGGGCGCGATTTCTCCACAGCCCCAGCTCGATGGGATGAATCCGTTCGGATCTTGCTCCCTCCCCGTCGCATGGGACGGCGGCGCTGCTCGGAGCACCGGGCGTGCCCTCGAGCTGGCGAGCGACCACGCCACTGACCCACCGATCCACTGACCTACCGACCGGCCCGACTCGCTGCGGACCTTAAGGCCGAAGCCCTACGCATCGGCTTCGATGCGTGTGGGATTGCCAAGGCTGAGCGGCTGGATGAAGAGGCCCGGCGCCTGGAGACCTGGCTCGCCGACGGACGCCACGGCACGATGGGCTGGATGGAGAATCACTTCGACAAGCGCATCGATCCGCGCGAGCTGGTGCCGGGGGCGCAGAGCGTGGTTTCGGTGATCCACAGCTACCACCAACCGGCGCACCTGAACCCTGGCGGAGGCGCCCGCTCGAGCACTGGAGCCGTCAGCCGCTATGCCTGGGGGGATGACTACCACCACGTCATGAAGGAGAAACTGGCCGAGTTGTTCGACTGGCTCGACCGACAGACCGGCGGTGCGGGCGGACGTGCGTTTGTAGACTCGGCGCCTGTCATGGACAAGGCGTGGGCCCAGCGCGCGGGCCTCGGCTGGCAGGGCAAGAACACCAACCTCCTCACCCGCTCGCACGGTTCGTTCGTGTTCCTCGGCGAGCTGATCGTGGATGTGCCCCTGCAGCCCGACGCGCCCTTCACCACGGACCATTGCGGCTCCTGCACCCGATGCCTCGACGCCTGCCCCACCGGCGCCCTCGACCAGCCCTACCAGATCGACGGCGAGCGCTGCATCTCGTACTGGACCATCGAGCACCGAGGCGACGCCTTCCCGGCCGAGCTGGCGAAAGACTTCGGCACATGGATCTTCGGCTGCGATATCTGCCAGGATGTGTGCCCCTGGAACAAGTTTGCCCGCCCCACCCGCGATGCGCGCTTCCTTCCTCGCGAGGGCGTCACCGACACCGAGCTGGCGAGCTGGGCCGAGTTGGATCTCGACGCCTTCCGCGAGCGCTTCCGCAAAAGCCCCATCAAGCGCACGGGCCTAGACGGGTGGCTGCGGAATGTGGCTCAGGCGCAGGAGAACGCTCGCCGCCAGCTCGAGCGCTGAGCCCGTCCAGCTCAACGGCTTGGGGTTGGTTCCCCCGCAACTGGCAACACCAGCGTGAACGTGGACCCCACGCCCTTCTCGCTCTCCACCACCAGACGGCCGTTCATCTGGCGCGCGAGACGAGAGGCAATCGCCAGCCCGAGGCCAGAGCCTCCAAAGTCACGGTTGACCCGGTGGTCCTCCTGCGCGAACGGCTCGAACAGGCCATCTAGAAAGTCATCCGCGATCCCGACGCCTGTGTCGGTTACCGCCAGCTCGACAGTCCCCTCGGCCGCACGGAGCCCCACCGAGACGCGCCCCTCCGGCGTGAACTTGATGGCATTCGAGACGAGTTGATCGATCACCTGCTCCAGCCGTGCTGGGTCCCCCATCACGGTCACGGACTGCGACCCGAGATCGGCGTTGAAGGTGAGGCTTTGGGTCTCCGCCTCGAGCTGGCGACGGGCAGTGACGCCCTCAGCCACAGCACGAACATCCACCGGGATAGCACGGAGATCGAGTGCTTCGGTCTCGAGGCGCGACAGATCAAGCAGGTTGGACACCAGCTCGAGGGCGCGGGTGGCGCTCTCGCGAATGGTGGAGGCGAACTCGTCGGCCTCAGGCGGAGCGTCCAAGCTCTGAATCTCGTCTTCCAGCAGCTCCGCGAAGCCCCGGATGGCGCCGAGGGGCGTCCGCAGCTCGTGACTCATCATGCGTAGAAACGCCATGCGCGTCTGTGCAGCCCGCTCGGCGATGCGCCGCGCACGGTCCAGCATGGCCTCGGCCTCCTTCTGGGCACTGATGTCGGTCAGGATGCCGCCAGAAACCGGGCGGCCTGCAGCATCCAGACTGGGCGTGGCACGCTCACGGACCCAGACCGTCTCGCCACCGCCGAGCTGGAGACGGACATCGACGTGGCTCGGAACGCCTGCCCGAAGTGCCTCGTCGTGCGCTGTAAACGCTGCCTGATCGTCCGGGTGGACGAGGTCAGCCCAGTCGGCATCGCCGGACAGCAGGGCATCGGGATCGAGACCTGTGACCGCCTCGGCCTGTGGCGTGATGAAGATGTAGTCGCGGCGCCCGTCTGCCCTCGTCCCGATGGTGAAGAGTGCATCGTCCAGGTCCGCGACTGTCCGGCTGAACCGAGCTTCCGCCTCCGCCCAGGCCCAGAGCGTGCTGAACAAGGCCGCGAGGCGACCAGCTGCGGCTCGCTCCGCGGGCGTCCACGCACGATGGTACCGGGCCAACAGAAAGACACCTCGAGCCGCACCGTCGAACGGAATCAGGAGGGCATGGGGCGCGCTGAGAGCGCTGAGGAGCGCATCGCCGGAGGGTTCGCCACGTGTCACCACCACCGGGCGTCCGGCCTTGAGCGCAGGCCAGTCGTCAGTATGAAGGTCGATGGCCTCCGTGACCGATGCCGTCGGCCACGAGGCACAACGGACGAAGGTCGAGCTGGCGTCCTCGAGCCCATCCTCGACGCTCACCAGCGCGTCGGCGCGCGTAGCATCGAGCGCCTCGGCCAGACTCCGGACGCCTGCTTCGAGGAGCGCAAGTGTGTTGTGAGCCGAGAGCGCCGCATTCCGCAATGAGCTTTCTGCAGCCTCGATGCGGGCCTGGAATCCCTGGACGTCGGACCCTTCGCGCCACGGCGTCACGTCCAGCGCTGTCAGTACAAACGACGATGGCTCTTCGCCAGCTCGGCGGATGGGCGTGCCGGACACCAGCAGGTGACACCGGGACCCATCGGCCCGCTCGAAGGTGCCCTCGATTTCCTGAAACCCGATGCCTCGAGCCACCAAGCGGCGTGTGGCCTCGCGGATCGGCCCGGCCAGCCCCGGCAGCGTGTCCACTCGGCGTTCGGCCCAGCTCTCGTCGGCACCTTCGCCCACGGACTGGCGGAACCGGCCATTCTCGAACGTCACCGCGCCGTGCTCATCCAGCAGGACCACCCCGATGGGGCTCTGCTCGAGAGCCGCCATCAGGGCAGGCAAAGGCTCATCGGTTCCGAAAAGGTCGGCGCCGTTCGACACGGAAGGTGGTGGGGCGAGTTCTCCTCGATATCGGCCCCCTCCGGCTTGTCTATAGCCTTGACGTTCACCATGGGGGCCACTCGGATGTCATGAGCCGCAGCCTTGTCTTCCCGGAATCGACGGTTGGGGGCGGCCCCTTTCCAGCCGTCAAGCCAGGGCTTCACGTCGGCGCTCTGCTGGAACCACCGTCATCATCCAGATGAGGCCAGACACGACCTGCGTCCCTGCAAGCCCCAGAATCACCCACTCGAGAGCCATGCCGCGCTCCAGCAACGCGCTGGCGACCAGAATGGACACGCTCTCCACGATGGTCACCATCAGCCAGTCGGTGGCGAAGACGCGGCCCCGGTAGGTGTCCTCTGCGCGCTGCTGGAGAAGCGTGGTGGAGAACACCCAGTTGGCGCCGCTTGCCGCGTGGGCCATCACCACCAGCCCGACCACTAGAGCGGCCCAGCTCGACAACAACGCGATGGCCACGTAGCCGAGACCGCTCAGCATCACACAGACGCCGAGCACCACCGGCCACTGCCGTTCGTCACGGAAGAGGGCCCGTCCGAGAATCGGCCCGAGCCCGGTCCCAGCCCCACGCGCTGCGAACAGAATGCCAATGCCCGCCGTGCTGCCCCCTGGAAAGAGCTGATCGCCGACGAGCGTGAGGGCCAGCACGAGGCCGCCCCCACCGAGTCCCCAGGTGGCCTTGGCAAATGCCATCCGGCCCACCTCCGGGCGCCGTTGGAGGTAGCGCCACCCCGCTGCGATCTGCCGCGCGGCGGCCCCAACGACACTTCCGGTGGCCGCCTCCGGCACGCGGGGCGGCACCGTCAGCCGTGCCAGAATGACCGCGCTAAGGAGGTAGGTCCCGGCATCGAAGATGAACACGGCCTCGACGCCGAAGGCATCCACGGCGAAGCCACCCGCGGCGGCGCCAACGGCCAGCATCACCGACCAGGTGGCGGAGAGCAGCGCGTTGGCTGTCAACAGCTCGCGCGGCGAGGCAATGTTGGGCAGCACGGCATTCTTGGCGGGGATGAACACCGAGCTGACGACGATCTGAGCCGCCGCCAGCACGTAGAGCAGCCACAGATCGCTCGCGTCGTCGATGAACAGAAAGCCGAGCACGATGACCGCCCGCACCAGGTCACTGCCGATCATCAGGCGCTTGCGGTTGACGCGGTCCACGATGACGCCCGCCAGCGGCGACGCCAGCGCGAGCGGCAGCAGCTTGGTCAGAAACACGGCCCCGAGCGCCATCTCGGAGCCCGAGAGATCCAGAACCACGCGGTAGAGCGCCAGCGTGTTGAACCAGTCGCCGAAGTTGGAGACGATGGCGCCGCCCCAGATCCGACGCACATTGGCGTTGGTACGCAGCAGCTCGAGGTAGCCGACCTGGGGTTCGCCGTTCGATTCGCGCACGCGGGTGGGGTGTGGGTGAGCCGGATCGCCGAGTTGGCGACCCGCAGCGCCGTCTACGCCTGCTGCCCGCTCAGGTCCCGCCAGCTCGAGCTGGCGGCCTCGATCCGCGCAACCTTCTTCGGGCGACACCCACGCCGAACATGTCATCCCGAGCGCAGGGAGGGATCTGGCCTCATGATCTCTCCATCGGTGCCTATGACATTCTACGCGCCTCGATCTTCGGCGCCGCATGACCCAACACAGTGTGGGGGTCGTCTCAACGCACGCGAGGTATGTGATGCCAGCGCGCGGCCAGATCCTTCGACAAGCTCAGGATGACGAGTCGGAATGGGCCAAGCTGAGTGGTGACAGAATCGGGTGAGCACCTCCGAGACGGAAGATGAGCGTTTACGGTAACGCGTCGAGCTAGAGAGGGCATCGCTCCACTGAGGCCCGGTGTACGACCACTCGGGACTCTCTTTCGACCACTGGCTGTCTTTCCGCCGTTTGGAACGAGCTGGCGGCCTACGTTGAGCCTGCACCCACGCCCTGCGTATGCGCCTCTTGGTTCTCCTCGCCAGCGCGATGCTGGCCGCCCCCGCTCTCGCCCAGACGCCCGGCTCCTGCACGCCTGGCACCGCGGAGCGCTTCCTGGATGCCAGCAACGTCCAGGCCAGCCTCTTCACCAACGGCAACCTCTTCTTCGGCGGCTCCACCACGTCTGGCGACGGATACCTCGTCCCCAAGATCTCGGGCAACTCGCCTCTGTTCGCAGCAGGCATCTGGCTCAGCGGCACCGTCAACGGGGAGATCCGCGTCGCGGCGGCACGCTACGGCGGCTACGACTTCTGGCCCGGCCCGCTCAACGACGACGGCACGCTGCCGAATCCGGCGGACTGCTCGGCCTACGACCGCATCTGGGTCGTGAATGCATTCGACCTTGAGGCGGTTGACAAAGGCGAGTCGCCAGCTCGAGACCTAGCGGAGTGGCCGGTCGGGCTGGGGGCGCCGACGGTGGACGCCGACGGCGAGCCGGTGGCGATCACGAGCCGGGAGCAGGTTATCGACTTGGCGGCGGGCGAGCGGCCCGAATTGCTCGGTAGCCAGATGGCCTTCTGGGTGATGAACGACGCCGGCAACGACCACAACCCGGGAACACCGCTGGGCGTGGAGGTCCAGGCAACGGCCTTCGTGACCGTAGAGGATGCGCTGCCGGGCGCCCAGGACGCCACATTCTACCGCTTCCGCATCGTCAATCGAAGCCCGAATACCATCGAGAACGCGCGGTGGAGCTTTTTCACAGACCCGGACCTCGGCGATGCGGGAGACGACTATGTGGGCACCGACACGCTCCGCAACATGGCCTTCGTTTACAACGACTCCAACGAGGACGCCGCCTATGGGTCGCCGCCGCCTGCGGTGGGCTACGACATTCTCAACCACGAGTTGGTGGCGACGAGCACATTCCTTGGCGGCGGCCCGAGTGGAACGAATGATCCCGGCACACCCGAGGAATACTACTTCTACATGCAGGGTCTCTGGGGCAACGGGACACCGTACTACGAGCTGAACTATGGCTTCGAGCAAACCGGGGCTCCCACGACAACATTCATGTTTCCCGGAGACCCACCCACGCAGTCATTCTGGAGCGAGGTGAATGTGGACGGCAACGGCACAGACAACCCACAAGGAGACCGCCGACTCGTCGCAACGGCATCGTTCGGGGACCTCGCGCCGGGCGAGGCGGAGACCGTCGATCTGGCGATCGTGTTTGCATTCGGGTCCGACAACCTCGACTCGATCACGCAGATCCGAGCCGTGAGCGATGGCGTCCAGGCCGCCTACGACGCCGGAGAACTCTTCCAGCGCGGCCCGGCTCCCCGGCGGCTCGCAGCCCCTGTGCTGAGATCTCCCGACGACGGCGCGGACCTCGTTCAGGCAGACACCGTCCGGTTTGCGTGGGATGCCGTCGCGGGCGCGGAGGCCTACGAGATCCGCTGGGGCCCTCAGCCCGATGACCTGACCACAGGCCATCGCCTCGTAGCAGACACATCGATCGTTCTTCAGCCCGGCGGACTCACCCCAACTCCAGGCACGCGGTCCGTGTACTGGGCGGTCAATGCCCTCGCCAGCGGGGCCCTTGGCCTCCGCTCAACCCCTCGTTCGCTCCGCGCCTACCAGGGCGGCCTGCTCTCCTTGTCAGATGGCTCCTACGCCTTTGTAGAGGTCTCTGGGCCTGACGGCACCGATCCCTGCGCCGAGACCGCCCAGAGCCGCGACGGATGCGACGAAGTCGCCGGCAACCTCGTTTACGACTCCTTCAACTCCACGGGCGACTACTACCTCTCGGAGCAAGGCACCGGTTCCCAGTCCGTCATCGGCCAGTATGCCCCGAACGACTTCGAGATCCGCTTCACCGACACCGGCAGCCTCGGCTACTGGCGCTTCCAGGAGCATGGAGTCCTCCGGGTGCCCTTCGAGATCTGGGACATCGGGACGGTGACACCCGGGGAGGCCAACGACCCCGCAGACGACGTACAGCTCATCCCGGTCTTCTTCGCTGACAACGGCGGCACCTGTGCCTTCGACCCGGCAGAGATCGACCCGGCTCCCATTGAGGGCTACGTCGCGTCTGACCGCGTCTATGCCTACTACCCGACGACGAGCTATGCCGACTTCGAGGCACAGTTCGATCCCCTGGTGATCGCCGCGCCGGATCAGTGCTACATCGATGGGGCCTCCTCTGCCGAGGCCAACGCCTACACAACGGGCACACGGCCGATCCAGCGCCAGGTGTTCGGCTCATCGTCGGACGCGCCCATGCTTCCGGCCACCGGCACGGTGATCCGCATCTACACGACGGACCCGCCCCCGGTGTCGGAGGAGGCGTCGCCCCAGGCAGGCGACCTGAGACTCGGCGCGCCCTACCCCAACCCCACCGCCAGCTCGTTGACCATTCCCTACACGCTCGCGCGCTCGGGTCCCGTCGAGCTGACGATGGTGGACGTTTTGGGGCGCCGCGTGCTCGAGCGGACGACGCTCCGCCAGCTCGAGGGGAGCCACACCGCCACGCTGGACGCCCGCGCGCTGGCGCCCGGTGTGTACGTCATTCGGCTTCGAGCTGGCGACGAGACCCGGACCGCGCGCATCACAGTGGTGCGCTGAGATCCCGCCAGGTCGCATTGGCCCCCTCGATCAGCGCCACCTTCTTTGCGCGGGTCCAGCCCTTTAGCTCCTTCTCTCGTGTGATGGCGTCGTTCACGTCCGGGTACTCCTCAACGTACACGAGTTGGCGAACCCGGTAGCGCTTGGTGAAGACACCACCCTCCCCCGCTCGATGCTCTGCCACGCGACGCTCGAGGTTATTGGTCACGCCGATGTAGAGCACCCGCGTCCGGCTGGCGAGGATGTAGACCCAGTAGCTCTTTCGGCTCATGTCCCTCACTTGTCATCCTGAGGAGCAGAGCGACGAAGGATCTCAACGCGAGGTCTCATGTCCCAATCGGCGGTGGTTTCGTGCTGCCTTGGCGTTGAGATCCTTCACTTCGTTCAGGATGACACTCTACCCTTGCCCCTTGCTCGGCACCGTATCTGCCGATGAACCAACGTTTAGTGAATGCCCTACGGTGGTTGATTCAGCATATCCGAGTGTTACCTCCTCCGGGCGCAGCAGAGGGAACAGGAGCACGTCCTTGATGTGGGGCTGGTTGGTCATCACCATCGCCAGCCGGTCGATGCCCACGCCGAGGCCCGCCGCCGGAGGCATCCCGTACTCGAGCGCCCGGAGGTAGTCCTCGTCCACGGTGTTGACCGCCTCATCGTCGCCCGCGGTCGCCAGCTCGACTTGAGACTCGAAGCGCGCGCGCTGGTCGAGCGGGTCGTTCAGCTCCGAGAAGGCGTTGCACAGCTCCTTGCCGCCTGCGATCAGCTCGAAGCGCTCCACGAGACCCTCCTCGGAGCGGTGCCGCTTCGCCAGGGGCGACAGCTCCACGGGGTAGTCCGTGATGAAGGTTGGCTGGATGAGGTGGGGCTCCACGAACTCTCCGAACACCTCGTCGATCAGCTTGCCGAGGCCCATCGACGCGTCCACTTCCAGGCCGAGCTGGCGAGCGATGTCAGCCACCTCATCGCGGCTCTTGCCACGCAGGGCATGGCCCGTCTTGTCTTCGATGGCCTCGAAGATGGGAATGCGCGCAAAGGGTGCCTTGAACGAGAGCGTGTGCTCGCCCCAGGTCACCTCCGATGTGCCGTGCAAGTCCACAGCGACCCGCTCCAGCATCCGCTCCACGAGACCCATCATCCAGTCGTAGTCGCGGAAGGCGACGTACAGCTCGAGCATGGTGAACTCCGGGTTGTGAAACCGCGAGAGTCCCTCGTTGCGGAAGTCCTTGGCGATCTCGTAGACGCCCTCGAAGCCGCCCACGAGCAGGCGCTTCAGGTACAGCTCGTCCGCGATGCGGAGGAAGAGCGGCATGTCCAGCGCGTTGTGGTGCGTTGTGAACGGACGAGCGGCCGCGCCGCCGTAGAGCGGCTGGAGCGCGGGCGTCTCCACCTCCACGTAGCCCTCGCCGTCGAGCAGGTCGCGGATAGTGCGAAGCATCCGGGCGCGCTGCTTGAAGACCGTCCGCACGTCCGGGTGGAGCGCGAGGTCGGCGTAGCGCTGGCGGTAGCGGAATTCAGGGTCGGTGACCTCGTTGAAGGTGCGCGTCTCTCCGGTTTCCTCGTCCGTCACCGTCTTCTCCACCGGAAGCGGCTTCAGGCTCTTGGCCAGCAGCACCAGCTCGTCGGCCTCGATGGAAACCTCCCCCATGCGTGTACGGAAGACGGTGCCGGTGATCCCGAGCCAGTCTCCCGTATCCAGCAGCTTCTTGAACACGGTGTTGTAGAAGCCCTCTGCGCCGTCTTCCGGCGCCTGGAGGTTGTCTCGCTTGACGTAGATCTGGATGCTGCCGGATTCATCGGCGAGGTGGAAGAACGAAGCCTTCCCCATCACCCGCTTGGTCATCATGCGGCCTGCGACCGTCACGGTCATGGGCTCTGGCGCCGGGTTGCCCTCCTCATCGGGCTGGTGACGCGCGTCGTCGAAGGCCTCGAGGATGCGCGCAGCACGATGGGTAACGGGCCATGCCTCGGCCGGGTATGGCTCGATGCCCGCATCGCGAAGGGCGGCGAGGTGGTCGCGGCGGATCTGTTCGTGCTCGGTCATTCCGGATGCGTGATACGTGGATGCGTGAGGGTACCCCGAAGAGGCCTCGCGAACCACGCATCGCGCATCTCCTGTCCGAAGATTCGCGCACTGGCTAGCGGCCAGTCAGTCCACCAGGCGGGCGACCTCCGCCATCAACGCGTTTCGGTGATGCCGCAGCCGCGCGGCGATATCCCGGCCGAGCTGGCGAGACGGAGAGGGCTCAGGCTGGTTGTCCGCCAGCGCGTCGATGTGCTCGGCGGTCTCGCCAAGCGTGCGGATGGCGTTGGATGTCGCATTCAACCATGTCGGACGTGCCTCTGGGCTTCGGGGACGGCGGCCACGCCAGGATGCCAACGTAGGGAGCTGTGCGCGGAGCGCAGCGACAGGGCCAGGCTTTGCGTCGAGCAAACACGCGCCCTGCTCACTCAGGCCCAACTCGAGAGCCTGAGCCGTGATCTCCATTTCCTCTGAGATCGCCTCAGCTGCACGAGCCTGTGCCAGCGATAGCGACGCGTGTTGCACGTCAGCCACGGCCGTTCGTGCAGAGCGCACAGCAGATGCGGATGCGGCCAGAAGCGCCTGAAAGGCCGCTTCCGAGCCACGGTCGGCACTCCACACGGTCAGTGCCTGAACGGCTTCCCCGGTAACGGGGCCAGCCAGTATGGTGGGGTGTGTCATACAGACGCAGAGTTCGCCGAAGGCCTCATCTGCGCAGGTGAAACAGTCACGATCAGCCCATCAACGAGGAACGCCTACGAGCTGGTGTACGGTGTTAAGATCGCCCTCAACCACGCTCCGTGCCCTCACAAGGTCTATGCCGCGCCTTCTCCGTGGACTCACGAACCCACGGGATGGCGAAGCGTCGGGACCGGGGGGCGCTCACCGTCGCGCTCTGGCAACGGAACGGTCACCATGCGCTGCATGAGGTCCAGAACCTTCTCGGCCTGGTCGGACTCGAGGCGGCCGCTGCGAACCGCCAGCCGGACGGTCTCGACCGACAGCGCCGCGTACGCCGGGACCAGGTGCGGCAGATGCTCGCGGAGCGCCAGCCCATGCTGGCGAAGCGTGGCGAGATCGCCGCGCACGACGGGGCCGGTGATGGCTTCTTCCGGCGACGACGCCTTCAGGTTGTCGAGCGTGCCCTGAAGCAGCGGCGCGAGGAGAGCCATCGCCTCGTCTCGGTCGATGTCCAGCGACGAGAGCACCTCCTGCACCATGCCCAGCAGCGTCACCACGAAGTTGGACGCCATCGTTGCTGCGAGGTGATAGCGCGCTTTGGCGTCGGGCGAGAGCACGAGGTAGCGCATCCCGAGCCGGACCGCCAGCTCAATGCCTGCCGCGACCCCTCGCGGATCTCCCTCAAGCCCGGCGTGCACGCCCACGAGCGAGCTGGCGGACGCATCGGGGGCGAGGGTCTGGAGCGGGTGGAACGAGAGCACGCTAGCGCCTTCATCTGCGAGCGGATCTAGCACGGAGGCTGCCAGCGCACCGGACGTGTGGGCCACCACCGTGTCCTTCCACGAGCGGCGAGCCCCTGTAAGCGTCTCGGCCACGTCTGCGATCTGATCGTCGCTGACGCAGAGAAGAACGAATGCGGCCTCTGCTGGGAGGTCACTCAATCGGTCGGAGGCCAGCGGAGCCCCGACCGCCCGTGCCAGGGTCTCCGCCGGTGCAAGGGTTCGGCTGATGATGCCGAGAATCGGGTACCCGCTCTCCGCTAGACGCAGCCCGAGGGCACGCCCCACAGCCCCCGCGCCCACGATGGCGACACCGGGGCGCGAGTTCTTGAATGCGGATGCGAAAACCTCCTCCATGAGCCTCAAGGTGTCGGGAATCAGGCGCGCCAGAACGCGCAGGCGATGGGACCCGGCGAACCGTCTTCGGGACCCGCGAGAGCCAGCACTCGGGCGTGTGTCGCTCCGCGCTCTTGTGAGGCGAGCATCTCCGTGGCGATGGCGCCCATTCCTTCCATCGTGACGGCCTCGCTGCCCATGAGGTGAAACAGCTCGCTCACATTGAAGGACTCGATAGCAGCACGAAGCCTCTCAAGAGGTGCCTCCTCTCCCTCAATGACATCCGCGGTGCCCACCATGATGGCCCGCTTTCCATACAGAACCTCACCTACCGCACGCCCGAGTTCACGGCAGAATACGGGGCTCTCTTCGCCCATTACGATCGGTACCGTGTTGAAGTCCTCGCCGAGGATGCTCTGGAGGAATGGGAGCTGAACATCTGCGCCCTCTGTGTGATAGTGGCCGGTGTCATCCAAGAAGATGTCGTCGTCCTCATCGCACAGCTCGTTGCGCAGATGGTCGTTGATGTCGATATCGCCGAGGGGCGTCTGGTAGGTATCTACCTTGCAGACCGAGAGGCGCCCAAACTCCCCGCTGTGGCTGGGAGAAACGACAATGGCCGTATCCAGCTCAACGTCGCGCAGCAGCGCATACGCCTCTGCCGCAGCCGGGCCACCTGAGAGGCGATTGGAATCGGGGACGATCAGCCCGATGAGCGTGCCGCCGTCAAGATCTGGAGGCTGGGCCTCACGAAGAAGGCTTTCGAGGTGTTGGCGAAGAGGGGCGGATTGCGACGGATACACGGCGCGAGACGCGAGGCTCATCGGAGAGGGAGGCGCATGGGAGGAAGCGCCCGACGGGTCGTCGGACGATGCAGACCGCCCAACGCGATGACGGCGTCGGCGGTGCCAGAACAGGGAAGGTCGCGTTTTGGAATGAGACACGACAAGCGCTCGAATCGTCTTCGTGGGATTCCGATCTCAGGACATGAACGGACCGAGGCGGTGAACCCGTCTTTGCTCTCCTGCATACCCAAAAGCGGTGCCAGTCCCGAACGCCGCCCCACTGAGCGTCGCCGAGCTGGCGAGAGCTGGCATGCGCCGCCAGCTCGCTGGACCCACTGAGAGGCGATTCCCGACCATTCAGGCGAGCTGGCGAACCGTTCGACCGGTTTTCTTGAGTCGCCCCAGCACACGCTTCGTTTCTTTGGCGCTCTCCAGAGTTCTCATGCCCCTTCGCCCCTCCCTGCGATATCCCAGAGCCAGCCGGACATCCGGTATGGGACAGGGCCGACATCGACGCGCGTAGTCACGTCGTCCGCGCCCTCCCATGTGGATTCGGGGGAGCGCCAGAGCTGGAGAGCTGGGCCGGATTGTAGGCCCGGTGCCTCGTGCGGAGCAGGGTCGACGCCCTCCTTCCCCACGGATTTCAGTACAGACGGCGGCTGTAGCTCAGTCGGATAGAGCACCGGAATGTGGCTCCGGAGGCCGTGGGTTCGATCCCCACCAGTCGCCCTTTCACTCGCCAGCGCGTTGCTGGCTCTGCGCCATCTACCCGGATGGCGTGTCTCTGCCGCCGTAGTTCAGTCGGATAAGAGCGCCGGTCTACGAATCCGGAGGTCGGAGGTTCGAGTCCTCCCGGCGGCACCCTGTTCTCTCGGTTCATCTATCGAAACGAACCGGATAGCCCCTACGGTCGCACGATGCATGGCGCGCCTAAACCTCTCGACATGCCCATCGATAAGCGCCTCGTGCCCTTGTGGCATCACGTAGCGCCCCGCCTCCTCACCAGTGAGACCCCACCGGTGGATGGGAGACGGGGCGCTCGTGCGTGCCAAAGCACGCAACCTGTACAGTTGACCTACGGACAACGAGCCCAGCCAACTCAGGAAGACGTATTCGGGAATGCGATGCCGGCTCGCTTTTCAACATACTCGCCGCACATCATAAACCACATATCGCCCTACATACCGTTTCCAGACGGCCGATAAAGCAACAAACGCCTCCCATTCTGCAACGGAACAGGAGGCGTACGCCGTGGGCCTTGATGGATTTGAACCATCGACCTCTCGCGTGTGAGGCGAGCGCTCTAAACCCCTGAGCTAAAGGCCCTACGAGCTGGCGTCACAGATGCATTCACCAGCAGGGCGACGAAGGTAGCCCGACTCGGCAGCCCGGTGCAAGGCACCCATGCCGCCTTCACAGCGGCCCCGCAAAGCAACGCGGCGGCTCTCCGAAGAAAGCCGCCGCTGAAAACGAGAATCGTCGAGCTGGCGTCCTACGCCTCGTCCGGCGTGTAGACCTCTTTCAGGATGCCTTGCAGCTTGGTACGGCCTCGGTTGATGCGGCTCTTGACTGTGCCCATCGGGAGCCCAGTGATGTCTGCGATCTCCTCATAGGCGAGCTGCTGCACGTCGCGCAGCACCACGACCTCGCGGAACTCCTCAGGGATCTGAGCCAGCGCCTCCTGGATGTACTTGTCCTGGATCGTGGAGGCTGCGTGCTTGTCCGGCAGGAAAGTCTCGTCTGGAATCTCGACCTCGTACTCCTCGTCATCCCGGTTGACCGACTGGAGGCTGTAGAGACGGCGGCGCTTGCGCTTGCGGTACTCGCTCCGCGCGAGGTTGCCTGCAATGGTGTAGAGCCAAGTTGAGAACTTCGCAATCCGGCGGTAGCTGTGCCGGTTGCGGTAGACGCGAAGGAAGGTCTCCTGCAGGAGATCCTCACACTCCTTCATATCGCCGAGGAAGCGATAGATGTAGTTCGTCAGCGGATCGTGGTAGCGGCTGACAAGAATGTCAAACGCCTCGACCGTGCCCATCTGGAATTGGGACATCAGGTCTTCGTCGTTCATCGCAGACAGCACTCCGTGATTCGTGCTCGCCGGGGTCACGGGACGAGCGGTGGTCTTTGCGAACGTCTGCTTTTTGAGGGCGGGCATGGAATGGAAGAGAATGAGCGCCGACTGATTGAGAGAGGGGTACCTGACGAGGCGGCAGGGACGCCAGGCAACCATGCATTGTCAAGGACCGTGCCCGACAAGGTTGTTCGAACAGATGTTTGAAAAGAAACGGGGATTCACATCGGAACTGGGGTGTTGCGAGGTGCGACCATGCGTCGGAGCGCGAGGGCCAAAATCAAGCGCTCGTCGCGATGAGAGCCACCTTTGAGCTCCACATCCGCTGCGATCAGAGCTTCGAAGGCTTGCCTCAGGGACGCTGGTCCGAATGCGCGAGCGGACCTGACATAATCGCGGAGGTAGAACGGAGGCACGCCAATTTGTCTCGCCAACTCGGCATCTGTCGCATTCTGATTCAGCCACCCTGTCAGCTTCCACAGCTTCAGGATGTACGCAGAGAGCAGCCCCACCAGCTTCAGCGCTTCGCCTCGTCGGTTGGAAGCCTGGACCAGCAACTCATCTGCGATTGTGAGAGCCCGAGTTTGGTCGCCGCTTGCGAGCGCGTTCTGCAGCTCGAATGGGTTGATGTCCCGGCTGTGGCCTGCAGCCCGAACAATGTCGTCGCGCTCGACTCGCCTGCGGTCTCCCACATAGGTCACCAGCTTGTCAACCTCATTGGAAAGGGTGCGGAGATCCGGCCCCGCCAGCTCGGCCAGGAGATGTGCGGCGCCACTCTCAGTGTCCACCTTGCGCGATCGAAACCGTTTCTCGATCCACCCCGGAAGCTCGCGGTCCTTGAGCGTGGGAAACTCCGCCCAGGTGGCACGCTCTTTCAGCGCCCGATAGGGATGCGCAGACGTGTTGGGCTTGCTGTTGCAGAGCAGCAGCACGACCGCGTTGGGGTTCGGGCTGGCGGCATAGCTCTGGAACATCCGGTTGTCCTCGAGCTTCTCGAACCCACGCACGATGACGAGGCGCCGCTCGGCCATCATGGGGAACTGTGCGCACTGTGCAAGGACCTGCGGAGCCGTGGCCTCTGGTCCGAACACGACATCCAGGTTGAAGTCGCGCTCGTGAGGCTGAAGGGCATTCTCTACGGCGAGCCGCTGAAGCTCGTCGATCAGAAAGCCTTCGTCGCCGTAGAAGAAGTAGAGCGGCGCAAACTGACCATGCCGGAAGGCTGTGGAGAGGTCGTCGAATGCGGCGCCGGTTTTAGAGCGGCCCTTCTTCGCCATTCGGAATCAAACAGGAGAACTGTAAGAACGCACATGAGGGTGCCTTCGGTGTGGCACCCGTGTCCAAGCTAGACTTCTGGCCGTAGTTCTCGGGGCTCTCTCACAAACATCATGTGGATCTCAGGTCCACGAGCCCCCTGCGGATTCGCCAGCTCGAGGGAAATCACTCGGACACAGGAAGATGCTCGCCCAGAAATTCAAGGACGCGCTGTCGATAGGCCTCTGGGGAAAACCGATAGAGATCTTGGTGGACAGCCCCCTCCACGACCCACAGGACTTTGGGATTCGGAGCCGCATCGTAGATCGCTTGTGCCTCTTCTGGATGAGCGTGAGCGTCTTGGCTACCGACCAGAACGAACAGCGGTGCTTGAATACGGGTGACTGAAACGGCTGGACGAAGGCTATCAGCTGACACACCCAGTCGCGGCCCCAACTGCGCTGTGAGCAATGGCGTCAAGGCTTCCCCAAGGCGCCCAAGACGCATCTCGAGTCGATTCCGTGTCGCACGCTCTACGCTGGCATAAACCGCCTCTACAACCAGTACATCAGCATTGAGCTGGCGGCCGGCGAGAATCGCCGCTGCCCCGCCCATCGATTGCCCGACAATCGCAAGCGGTACACCTGGGAAACGCTCGCGAGCAAACTGTACAGCCGCAATGGCATCGTCGCGTTCGCGCCATCCGAACGTAATGGACTCACCAGGGCTTTCTCCTGACGACTGAAAATCGAACGCGACAACGTGGTAACCGGCCTCATGGAACAAGCGCATCCGATCCACTTGACTACTCCGATCCGCACGGACGCCGTGCATCAGCACAATCACGCCCCGCGCTGAATCAGACGGCAGAACCCACGTCGCCAGCTCGCCAGATGCAGATGCGATAGAGGCCGCTTCGACGGGCATGTCCTCCGGTATCGCCACGGAGCGGTTGGCAGGAGCCACAAGGACAGAGCCAGCAACCCACGTGAGGCCAAGAGCGATGATTCCCCCTCCAATCGCCAGGGCGATCAGCGCCCGGCGCATCAGGCCTTCGGGGGCCGCAAGTCCGCCTCGTGGAGCCGGTAGGCCAGGTCCTTGAGTCGGTCGGCGTCGTGCTGGACAATGGCGAGCGCCAGCCCGTAGAGATCCGTCTCGGTACCGTTGAACTGCGCCTTCCGCCCCCACCCGTCCACCTCAACGGAGGCAATCAGCGCAACCAGATCGGTGCGCGCTGCCTGGATGCCGGCCAGCAGGTGATCGAGGTCACGGTCGTTCGCGCCCTCCGTTCCCGGCAGCGGCGAGGGAATCGCCAGTTCGGGGAGGGTGTCGGGCTCGAGCTGGTGGAGCCAGCCGGGGTAGACATCGCGGTCGAGCGCTGCGAGCCCGGCGAAGACCTCTTTGGCCGTCGGCTGGTCGGGTGTTGGCGACTGATCTACGGCCCAGGCGGGGAGCGCTGCGAGCAACGGTACCAGCGCAGCAGCCTCATCGGTGAGCCAGCCCAACTGGTCGAGGAGCGCCGCGCGACGAGCGGCCAGCACCTCGGGTGTTCGGGACGGCTCAGCGTAGCGGTCGAGATCAACCATAGGTCTTGCGGGGTGGGCATTGGGGGTTGGGGAGAGTCAGACCAATCCCTAAACCCCACCCCCTCAGTCAGCGACGTAGTCCAGCCGGTTGCGAAGCGTGTGGACGTTGTTCTCGCGCTTGTGCTGCCAGTCGCCCGCGGGCTGGCGGTTGCGCCGCTCTTCGAGGAAGTTGAGCCGGTCCACGAGCCGCTCTTTGGGAACGAGTAGGCGGTCGAGGCCGAAAATGGCTTCGTCGCGGTGCTGGAAGGTGAGGTCGTACTCCTTGGACATCACGATGGCTTCCTCGGGACAGACCTCCTCACAGAAGCCGCAGTAGATGCAGCGGAGCATGTTGATTTCGAACTGCTCAGGCTCTCGCTCCTTGACGTCGTCATCCACCTCATGGGCCTGCATCGAGATGGCGAGCGGCGGACACGAGCGGGCGCAGAGGCCGCAGGCTACGCAGCGCGGACGCCCGGCTTCCTCCACCAGCACAGGACGGCCACGGTAAGAGTCTGGCGGATACCATTGCTCCTCGGGGTACTCCACGGAGTACGTGTCGAGCGACATCTTGGACGCCGAGTAGCCGAGTCCCTTGAAGATCTCCGGCAGGTAGAGCTTCTCCCAGAAGTTGAGCGTGCGCTCGTCGGGAGTGGCGTTGTTAACGAACTGTCCTGGCATGGCGGGCAGAGGATGAACGGGGAAACTACGCCCCAGTGCGAGGGCGGTTCGTCGGGCTGGCGTCAAGGAGATATGAGGGTTCACGTCGCGCCGAGGGTGGGCACCACGACCGCGCCCCACCGATTCCGAGACAGGATAGCGGTCACGCCAGCTCGCCCTCCGAGGCGCTTCTCTCGAGCTGGCACCACCCGAAGCGCCAGCCCGACGGTCGGCGCCGGGGCGAGCGTATCGACCGGAGGATTGAGTGCGAACGCGAAGCCACGGGCCCACAAGGCGGTCACCCCAAGTGAGGATTCAACCCCGTACCGCGTGCCATCCAGACGAAAAGACGCTGCGAGCTGACCGGAGAGCGTCCCGACCGTTCCGCGAGCGAACAGCACCGGAAACGCGGACGCGCCCAGTCGAACACGGAGATCTGCGCCGGGCGTCTGCGCCAGTTCCTGCTTGATCCCGACGCCGTAGAGCACCCCAGCTCCGCCGCTCTCTAGGTAAGCCGATGTCCGGAGTGGCTGTGCCAGCGCAGGAAGCGCCGCCAGCAAAGCGGCCAGAGCAGCAATCACAAGAGCAAGGCGCGTCACAGTGCGCTTGGACATGAGAGCAAAGGGACAACCCATCTGCCAATCTCAATCGCCAGCTCAATGGCGCCCTGATCCGTCTGCAGCCTCGAGCTGATGAATCTGCACTAGATCCCCCCTACTGGGCCTTCACGATGCCGTTCTCCCACGCCCACGCGACCGCCTCGCGCGCCGAGCTGACGTCGAGCTTGGAGTAGACCGCCGCGAGGTGGTTGCGGACGGTGTTCTCTGCAATCCGCAGTCGCTCTCCGATCTCAGCGTTGTCCAGCCCTCGCGCCATCAGCACCAGCACCTCGTGCTCGCGGCCCGTCAGCGGCGAGAGCATCTCGGGCTTGCGGGGGATGGGGACGAACCACCGTCCCTCGCCCCGATGCACCGCCAGCACAGCCTCACGCACGGCGGTCGGGTGCTGGTCTTTGGTGATGTAGCCTGCCGCACCCGCGTCCAAGAGTCCGTGGATGGTGGCGGAATCGTTGAACGCGCTGAGGGCGAGGATGCGCGGCGCCTCGGGATCGTTCGCCAGCTCGGCGGCGACCTCTGGGCCACCCATGCCCGGCATGTTCATGTCGAGTAGGAGCACGTCGGGCTGGTGCTCGCGGACAGCCTTGAGGGCTTCGGCGCCGTCTTTGGCCTCGGCCACAACGGTGATCTGGTCGCCTTTCTC
Organism: Bacteroidota bacterium; assembly: GCA_039815415.1. Classification (GTDB taxonomy): domain Bacteria; phylum Bacteroidota; class Rhodothermia; order Rhodothermales; family Rubricoccaceae; genus JBCBZH01. Next base: position 153 of record JBCBZH010000049.1, on the reverse strand, counting down.
CAGGGCGGCGCGAATGCCCGCTCGGAAGACGGGGTGGTCGTCGGCAACGACGAGGCGGACGGGGTCAGCGGACATGGCTGGAGTCGAGGAGGTGGGGGGGAACAGGGTAGTAGAGCGCCACCCGTGTGCCACCCATCGGCCCGGGCTCGAGGG
>JBCBZH010000209.1:0-7912 GCA_039815415.1 Bacteroidota bacterium | reverse complement strand
CCCGAAGCCTCCCTGCGCGCCGGCTGGCACCCCGCCGATCTGACGAGGGCCACTGCGCCGACGCACCTCCGCCAGCTCGACGCCCAATCCCAGAGGCGTCCCCGGCACGGCGCCCACCGCATAGGGCCCGTCGTGCAGAGGCACACGCATCTCGACCGTCAGGCCGGCATCCGTCCACGCAGCGGCGGTCTGGACGCCCTCCGCGCCTCCAACCGCTACGGACTGGCTCTCGCCCTCCCGTGTGATCTCGAGGCGATCCAGCGACATCAGAAACCCATCGCGGAGGCGCTGACGCAGGCCCTCAGGGTCGAGAGGCTCACCGACACGGCCTCCCGGCTGGTACACCCCCGGCTGCGTTCCGGGGCGGGCACCACCCCGCTCCCCGTCGCTTCCCAGTCCAACGGGAAACGACAGGCCGTAGCTCTTGTCCTTCGTTCCCGACGCATTGAGCCAGACGGTCAGCCCGCGAGCAGCAATCCGTCGCCCCTGCCAATCGTCTCCGGCCACCACTACGAGGTAGAGCGCGTCGGCATCGTTGCGAAGGCCCATGCTCAGGCCCGCCTCCTCAGGAACCGGTCGGAGGGCGCCCTCCCACTCTCGCGCATCGCCGTCTACAGCCATCGGGCTGGGCGCTGAGCCACTCGCAATGGTCGGCAACGGGCTGGCGCAGGCAGCGAGAAGCAGCACGGCAGGTAGGAGAACGCGCATCAGAGACAACGTGGAGAGACGAGACAACGAACCGGCGCTGCCATTCGGGTGGAGATCACAAAACCGACTGTAGGACGCTGCCGAGGCAGGCAACGTCACGCGGCTCTAGTAATCCAGTCCCTCAAAATCGCCACCATCGTCTCCACCTGCCCCGGCGCCTTGCCCGCCGCGCTGGCGGCGCAACCGCGTCTCTGCCGACTCTCCGAACGTGTACGTAAAGGTCAGGGCGAGCTGGCGACGCGCGAGGTCGCGCTCGAGGGTCTGGAACAGCCTGGGCGTATCTGTGAGGGAATCGAACGTGGCCCAGCCGAAGGGGTCCCGTGCCCGAATCGTCAGATTCGCGCGGTCGTTGAACAAGCGCTGCCGGAGCGCCAGATCGACAAAGGCACGCGCCCCAATCCGACCCTGCTCGGTATCCATCGGAGCCCGGTAGCGAGCGCTGATCTGGAGATCGGTCCGGCCTACACCCAGGCGGTCGCCCAGCTGGAAGGTGGTGTTGGCCCGGCCGCCCCATCCGAAGGCATCGTTCTCGAGATCTGTGTCCACACTGGTGCCGTCGGTGATGACCCGGAAGCCTTCCAGGCTGGCGAACCCACGCATCGACTCGCCCTGATAGGACACCACCGCTTCGAGCCCGGACGAGGTCGCGGTGTCAAAGTTCTCGAACGTGCTGACGGTCACGCCATCGTCGCGGAGCGTCTGGAGGCGACGCACCACGTCGGTGGTCCGGCGCATGTACGGCGTCACGGACACGGTGCCCCACGGGGTCAGGCGCACAGCACTCAGCTCCACGGAGTCGGTGTACTCCGGTCGCAGATCCGGATTGCCCACACTGACGTTGAGCGGGTCCCGAACCGACGGGAACGGATTCAGCGTGCGAGACCGAGGCCGCGAGATGCGGCGGCTGTAGCTCGTCCTCAGGACGGTCCGCTCCCCCAGCTCGTACGCGAGCGACGCGCTCGGAAACAGGCTCTCGTAGTCCTTGCCGAACGAGCCCTGGCTCACGTCGAACGTGGTGCGGACGATCTCCCCTCTCACCCCGGCCTGGACGCCCAGAGGCCCGAGCTGGCGAGCGAGCTGGAGATACGCCGCGTGGACCTGCTCATCGAACGTGGACGTGTTCGCCAGCTCGACGTCCGGCGTGAACGTGGTCCCATCCATCGAGGTCTCCGAAGCGAATACGCTGGTGCTCCGCTGCACCGTGCCCCGGTACCCGGTTTCGATGCGCGTCTCGCCCACGGGTCGGGCATAGTCGATCTGCGCCGAGAGGTTGGTTCGGTCGGACGTGTCAGTCGTCTGCTGGAGACGCAGCAGGTCTCCGGCGCCAGCCAGCTGTTCACGGATGAGGTCGTCGCCCTCATTGTCGGATGCGTTGACGCGGATGTCCGCAGCCAGAGAGTGACTGCCGAGCGACACCGTGCCGCCTCCGCCGAAGCCACGTCCGCCGCCTCGGCCTCCACGTCCACCCCCACCTCGATCGCCGCGCCCCCGTCGCCTGCGGGGTGCCTCGCCCTCTTCGCTGACGCCTTCAAAATCGTGGATCACGCCCAGCCGGAGGTCGCCGCTCCATCCAGCACTCGCGCCATCGGTGGTGCTGAGCGTGTTCAGCCCCGGCGCCCCGGCAGCATCCAGCAGAAGCGTCAGGCTCTCTTCATCCTGATCGCTGCCGCGCGCACTGAGCTGTGCCGAGCTGGTGATGCGCGTCTTGGCGTTCAGCCGGTAATCGGCGTTGAGACCCACCAGCGCAGAGGACCGTGTGCTGCGGTTCAGGTCGTCCTGATCGAGCTGCGTGATGGGATCGAATGCCCGATTGATGCGGAAGCGATCGCCCGCCCGGTCCCGCTCGTTTCTGCGCAGCCCGATGGTCGCCGTCAAGTTGAGGGGGCCGCGCCCAAGGGAGAGCAGGCCCGTCGTGTTGGCGCCCATCTGGGTATCCCCGCCCAGCGTGAGGGCTCCGTTGAGCCCCAGCTCGGCCTCGTCCTTCAAGACGATGTTGATGACGCCTCCCATCCCGTCCGGCTCGTACTTCGCCGAGGGGTTGGGAATGACCTCGATCTGCTCGATGGTCGCCGCAGGCAAGCTCTGGAGATACACGCCGAGGAACTCGCGGGAGACCGGCGCTGGCCGCCCGTCAATCAGAATGGCGACGTTGGAGACGCCCCGAAGCGAGACGTTGCCATCCACGTCCACCTCCACCGATGGCACCGTTTCGAGCGCATCCGACATCGACCCGCCCTGGACCAGAGGGTCGTCCGCGACGCGGTACACATTGCGGTCGATCTGGATCTCGACGCGCTCCCGCTCGGCCCCCACGCTCACCTCGCCCAACGAGCTGGCGTCTGGAAGCAACGAGACCGTGCCGAGGTCGGCAATGGGTGTGTTGGGGCGCAGGCGCAGGCTGTCGACGGTCACGGACTCGTAGCCCACGAAGCTGATGACCACGTAGTAGCGGCCACGCGTCAGGCCCGGCACGCGGAAGGTGCCGTCAGGCTGGGTCACCGCGCCCGTTGTCAGCGAGGGCTCGACGCCCTGACGCGCCGAAACCCGCCACACAGCGACGGACGCCAGCCCAAGGCCATCGCCCGTCTCAGCATCGAGGACACGGCCTGCAACGGCGTAGTCGGTTTGGGCCTGAACCGGCACGGCCGCCATGAGCAGCACCAGCGTCAGCCCGAGACGGCGAGACATGGAGGAAGCGTGGCTCATTAGATCCCCCGCGCGCCACGACGGAGCCCCCGCCGCATCATCCGCTGGATTGCCCGGCGGGCCTCGAAGATTTCCATCTGATCGTCGGACAGGATGGCGTCCAGATCGGCGCGGGCCTGGGCCCGAGCAGCCTCATCGCGGAGGCCTGCCAGCCCGGCCTCTCTCTGTGCCGCCTCGTAGGCATCGAGCTGTTCAACTTGCTCGTCCGTCAGCTCGAGGGCCGCATTGCGAGCGGCGCGCGTCACGGCCTGACGGGCCGGATCGGGCTGGCGAGTGGCGCGGCGCCCCTGCCCCATGCGCTGGCCTCCCCGCCGGGCACCCTGGCGGCGCTGCCGCGCCTGCGGCGGGGTGAACAAGGTTTCTCGTTGATCGTCGCTGAGCGTTGGGAGCAGTTCCGCGGCAAGCGTCCAGGACGAGCCGGGGTCCTGGGGATCGAGCAGCTCGGCGACCAGGTCGGCCTGGTCGTCCGACAGCTCAAGGGCCTGCGCGAGGCGCTCGACCGGGTCGCCGCCCGGCTGGGCAACGGAGAGAGGAGCCAAAAGGAGAAGGGCTGCGAGAGCTGCGAAGAGTCGCATGGAGAGGTGGGTCAGAGGTGTCGATGCAAACAACGGCATCGCAGCCGGGAGGGTATTTCTGAGGTGGGTTCAAGGTGTCCCAATTGTGTGGCAGATGGGATACGGGAACTGAAACGCTCGCTCGGAACCTGAACGTCGAGCTGGCGAGCGACCACAAACACTGTTCACGGCCCATCGTCCCCTGTACCGGGAGCCCCACTCCAGCCGCTGCGTTCTAGCCTCACGTCACCTCTGTTGCCATGATTACCGCCGCCGACTTTTTAGACATCGACGTCTTCCACGACCAGCCCGAGGAGGACCTCGAGTGGCTCGCCTCCGTCAGCGAGGAGTTCATCGCTGGTGAGAACGAACGGCCCTTTCACCGAGGAGATGAGGCCAACGAGATGTTCGTTGTCTTCGAGGGCAGCTTCCAGATCTTTACCTTCAACCAAGGGCAGCGCATGCTCTTCGGGATGGTGGAGAAAGGCGCGATCAGCGGACTGCTTCCATTCTCGCGGATGGAGACCTTCGCAGGCGAAGGCATTACGGCGAGCCCGTTACGGATCGCGCGAATCCACAAGCGGCATTTCATGGAAATGATTACGCGGATGCCAGAGGTGGGCAAGCGCCTCGTCGCGCGCATGACCGACCGCGTCCGGGAGTCCTCACGCTCGGCCCAGCAGCGCGAGAAGATGATGTCTCTCGGAAAGCTCTCGGCCGGGCTGGCGCACGAGTTGAACAATCCGGCCGCTGCCATTCGGCGGTCGGTCTCGGATCTGCGTGAGCGGATGGAAATGATGCCCCAGCTCGTCAAGCGGCTCACCGCCCACGGGCTGACGCCCGATCAGGTGGAGGCTGCACGCGGCGCCCTGATGGCCTGCACGGCACCCACGCCCGGAACCCTCTCCACCCTCGACCGCTCCGACCGTGAGGACGAGCTGGTGGACTGGCTTGAGGACCACGAGGTCCCGTATGCCTACATCGTCGCCGAGGTACTGGCCGATGAAGGCGTTGGCGCGAAGGAGCTGGACCACATGGCTCAGCACGTGGATGAGGACTCCCTGGCGGATGTCATCCTGTGGATTGAGAAGGGCATGGCGGCGGACCGACTCCTTGGCGAAATCGAAGGCGCGGCTGGACGGATCTCCGATCTCGTCGCCTCCATCAAGAGCTACACGCACATGGATCAGGCCCCGGAGCGCCAGCGGCTCGACCTCCACAAAGGGCTTGACCAGACCCTTGTGATGCTCGGACACTCGATCAAGAAGAAATCGGTCCGTGTGGAGCAGGACTACGCGGAGGACCTGCCGGAAGTCTGCGCCTACCCCGGCGAGATCAACCAGGTGTGGACCAACCTCCTCGACAACGCCATCGACGCCATCGATGAGGGCGGACGTGTTCGCCTATCTACCCGCCAGGAAGGCGCGCTGGTGTGTGTCACCATCGAGGACAACGGTCCGGGCATCCCCGAGGACATCGCCGAGCGCATCTTTGAGCCGTTCTACACCACCAAAGCGCCGGGCTCGGGCACCGGACTCGGGCTCGACATCGCGCAACGAATCGTCTCTCAACACGAGGGCACCATCCGCCTCAAGAGCGAGCCTGGCTGTACCGCCTTCGAGGTCTGCCTCCCCATCGAGGCTCCGACACCCCTCAGCCCGATGCCCGCCGAAACTGCAGAGCTTGAGTCGGCCGACGCATGATGGATCCGGACCGCGCGCGCGGCGCGCTTCTCGGGCTGGCGACCGGCGATGCAGTCGGGACCACGCTGGAGTTCAAACCGCGCGGCACCTTTGAGCCCATCACCGATATGGTTGGCGGCGGACCATTCGCCCTCGAGTCTGGCCAGTGGACCGACGACACCGCGATGGCCCTCGCGCTGGCGGAGAGCCTGCTCGCCTGTACCGGCCACGACCCTGTCGACCAGCTCGAGCGCTACGTCCGTTGGTGGAGACACGGCGAGACGAGCTGCACCGGACACTGCTTTGACATTGGGAATACGGTCCGGGATGCCCTTCAGAGGTACCTGGACACAGGCACTCCCGATGCAGGTCCGACGCACCCTCACACCGCAGGGAATGGCTCCATCATGCGCCTGGCGCCCGTCGTGCTGGCGTACGCCCCGGACCCGAAGGCCACGGTGGCCGCTGCGGCTGCAAGCAGCCGTACGACGCACGGCGCCCCAGAAGCCATCGATGCGTGCCGCCTGCTGGCCGAGATCCTCCTCCGCGCCCTCGGAGGTGCTGACCGGGACGCTACCCTTGCGCCCGTTGAGGGGCTTCGCGCCACCGACGCGCTGGCGACCGTTGCCAGCTCGACGTACCGGGGCAACTCTGCCGAGCACGTCCGAGGCAGCGGCTACGTGGTCGAGAGCCTGGAAGCCGCGCTCTGGGCCGTCGCCACCACAGCGTCCTTCGCGGATGCGGTCCTGCGTGCGGCCAACCTCGGCGATGACGCGGACACGACGGCGGCCATCGCGGGTCAGGTGGCCGGAGCCCTCTACGGCGCGTCTGGCATCCCACCGCATTGGTTGAACCAACTGGCCTGGCGGGATCGCCTCGAGGACACTGCCGACGCGCTCCTCGCGCTGAGGCCTACGGACAGCATCCAGATGAGCTGACGGATACCCGCTCGAGACGAGCTATCGCTCCGGTCCGGAGAGTGGGTGGTACCGCTCACCGACGCGACCGGCACGCGGTGGCAAGTCTGGGGCATTCCCTGTGTTGACGCGGCGCATCCGCTCCGAACGAACTTGTTCGAGCCGACGCCGACGGCGAAGCCGCTGCCCGACCGACGCGGGCGACGGGAGGTAGCCCACGCGCCAGAGCAGGTCGTACACGACGCCGGTCCCTACAAAGAACACCAGCACCGCTGCCCACACGGGGAGCGCAGCCATCGCGAGACCACCCAGTGTCAGGAACAGGCTCAGCCCCCAGAGCACGCGCACGGCTCGAGCTGGCGACATCTGCGTAGCGAGACGATGATGGATGTGGTCCTTGTCCGGGGCGAACAACGGGCGCCGAGTCACAAGGCGGCGTAGGATGGACACACCGGTATCGAGGACGGGCAGGCCCATCACGACCACCGGAATCACCAGGTCAAGAACAGGATTGGCATGTGCCGTCCCGTACAACCCGTATGCGGCCAGGGAGAACCCCAGGAACAGGCTTCCACTATCGCCCATGAAGACGGAGGCAGGACAGCAGTTGTACCGCAGGAATCCGATCACCGCCCCGAGAATGACGGCCATCATCAGAATCGATGGCATGGCCCCACTCAGGGCGTGGACACCCGTCAGCCCGATGAACGCAATCGCTACCGTACCCGCCGCCAGCCCGTCGAGGCCGTCGATCAGGTTGACGGCATTCATCATGCCCACCATCCAGATGGCCGTCAGCAGAAAGGACGCTGCCAGTGCGAGGGTGCCCTCGCCAAGAACCCCATCCAGCAGAGTGATCCGGGCTCCGTCTGAGAACACCAGCGCGGTAACGCCCAATTGAGCCACCAGACGCGTCCAGTGATTCAGGTCCACACGGTCGTCAATGAACCCGATGGCGGCGATGAGGAGGGCCCCGAACAGCCAGCGCGAGGAGGGCAGAAACGCCGTCACCGATGCAAAACCCAGATCGCCCCAAGCGATCACAGCGGCGAGCCCCACCAGTACACCTCCCACGATTCCGAGTCCGCCCACACTGGGAATCGGAGCCCGATGCACCTTGCGATCTCCGTCCGGGGAATCCACCCACCCGATCCGATGCGCGAGCTGGCGGACAATGGGCACAAGCACCAGCGCGCCAAGGAGGCTGGCTGCGAAGCCGATCAGTACGGGGAAGAGCGACATGGAGAGGGGGAAACAGGCCGTTCCCTGCACCATGCAGGGACGCCTGACTCCTACTAGAGGCCCGTGCCGCACCGGGCACGGGATCCGCATGGCGCCGTCCTTG
>JBCBZH010000351.1:0-3644 GCA_039815415.1 Bacteroidota bacterium | reverse complement strand
CGTCGCGCTCGGCGCGCTGGCGTTGTTCGTTGCCGCGTCGCTCTTGCTGATTCGGATCGCGATGGGCCGAGGGTTCGTGGAGGTCCCGGTCGCAGCCGCCCTGCTCTGGGTGGTCATCGTCTTCGCCGCGGCCATTGGACTGGGGCGGTCCTTCATCGTAGAGGAAGAGCGAGGGACGACGCTGCTGTTGCACCTCGCCCTCCGCCCCAGCCAGGTCTATGCGGGCAAGCTGGCGTTCAACGTCGTCCTGATGAGCGCGGTGTGCGCGCTGGCAGCTCTAGGCTTCCGCGTGCTCGTCCCGGTTCCGCTCCCCGTGCCTGGGGTTCTGGCGGCCACACTAACTCTGGGTGCCGTCGGGCTGGCGGCGGGCACCACCCTGCTCTCGGCCCTCATCGCGCGGGCTCGAGGTACAGGCCCTCTGCTTCCGGTCCTGACGTTTCCAGTGGTCGTCCCCGTGTTGATCCCGGCCGTCGCTCTCACCCAGATCGCCTCCGGACCTGCCGAGGGAGCTTGGTCCGCAGCTCAGGGGGACCTGATCCTGATGGGTGCGTACGCCGGGCTTCTGATCTCGTCGTCGTTCTTGCTGTTCGACTACGTCTGGCGGGAGTAGACACAGATCCTGGCAGCGACGAGGTGCCACGGCACACCCGTTTGAGCCTTTGGGCTCTCCGAGGTGCTGAGGTGGCGTGACTGCGCGGTTTATCGAAGACCTCGATCCGCATTTCTCCCCTTTTCACCCCCTCATCGCGGAAACGGAGGCACCTTCCGATCCGTTTGTTTGCCTTCGCATGGACCGCGACGCCCTCCGCCTTTCGCCCTCGAGCTGGCCGTCCCGACTCTTCGGGATCGTCACGGCCATCTGGGTAACGGTGGCGCTGTGCCTCGGCATCCTGGGCCCGATCTCGAACCTTCCCATTCTCGAGCACTCCGCACGCAACCTGTACTTCCACGTTCCGATGTGGTTTGTGCTGTACGCCTTCGCGCTGGTGGGCGCGTTTCACTCGCTCCGGTACCTCGCCACGGGTCGCCAGCTCGCCGACGTGCGCGCGGAGCAAGCCTGGCTGGTTTCTACAGGCGCGGGCATCGTCGCGATGCTGACCGGAATCGTCTGGTCCCGGTTCACGTGGTACACCGGCACGACGATCTGGTGGAACGGCGACCCTCGCCAGACGATGGTGGCCGTCCAGCTTCTGATCGGCGGCGCGTACTTCCTCCTCCGGGGCTCCCTCGACGATCCGCGCCAGCGCGGACGATTGAGCGCGGTTTACGCGTTGTTCGCAACGGCCACCATGCCGTTCCTGACCTACGTGCTTCCTCGCCGGGAAGAGAGCCTCCACCCCGGCGCGGAGGGCAACCCGGCGTTCAGCCAGATGGACATTGCTCCTGAGATGCGCTGGGTGTTCTATGCCTCGGCTATAGGGTTCCTGATGCTCGGCACGTGGATGTATCGCCTCCGTGTCCGGTCTCGCGTCGTTGAATTGCGCGCAGAGGCCCACGCCAACGCGTCCCCGGCTCCCACCGCTATCGTTTCCTGATGCAGGCCGACACCACCATCGCCGTTCTGGACGCGCCTGCAGCGCAGGCCATCACCGAACAGCAGCCCCAGGGCATCGAACGCACGATGCTCGCCGAAGACCGGCTCCCGGTCGTGCTGGCGATCGTGCTTATCGTTTGGGCCGGGATTCTGCTCCTCCTCATCCGCACCGAGCGCCGCCTGAGCCGGCTGGAGCGGTCCCTGGACTCGATGGAGACCCGGGAGCCCCACACCCGCTCGACCGTTTAAGGCTCCTCCCCCCAATGCCATGACCCTCAAAACTGTCATCGGAGTCGTGTTTGTCGCCGTGTTCGGCTACTTCGTGGTCGCCAGCTTTGGCGAGCAAGTCGCAGGCTACGAGACGTTCACGGAAGCCTCGGAGAGCCAGCGACGTGCCCACGTCGTTGGGATGTGGGTGGACTCCCCGCCCATGCGCTATGACCCAGATCGCAACCTCTTCTCATTCACGATGGCCGATGAGGAGGGCGTCGTAAGGCAGGTGGTGTACCCCAACCCCAAGCCCGCCAACTTCGAGGATGCCGAGAAGGTGGTCGTGGACGGCCAGATGGTCGGCGATGTCTTCCAGGCCGAGCACATCCTCGTCAAGTGCCCCTCGAAGTACAACGAGTCCCGGGAGTTCGAAGCGGCCACGCAATCGGCCTCTCTGTAGTGAAGAAGCCCGTCGTCTTCGGCATCGGGCTGGCTATCCTCGGTACAGCGGGTATCGTCGCCAGCTACACCCTCGGCTCCACCCCAGAGGAGCCCCGCTTCGATGGCCCGCTTCCCGTGTGTGGAGACGCGCCCAACTGCTACCGGGTCCGTCGCGTCTATTCGGCCTCTCCCGATCAGGTCCGGGAGGCCGCACGCACGGCTATCGAGGCCTCCAGCCATTGGTTTACTGGAACGCCTGACCGTGTCGCGGACACAGAGGATGGGCTGACTGCGGTCTTCAAGACAGGCCCCTTTTCCGACGATCTGCGGATTGCCGTTGTCTCGGGCGCAGCCGGCCAGAGCGTGCTCCATGCTCGGAGTTCCAGCCGCGTCGGCGAGAGCGACCTCGGCGTCAACCGCCTCCGCGTGCGGCGACTTCTCGCCGCAATCCACGACCAGCTCGAGGCCTCCTGAGCCCGTTCATCGGGCGTCCCGCACGGAGAGCGTAAAGGGGTTGGAGAAGACGGTGAGGTGCTGCCCGCGCTCTTCCACGCGCCAGCGAAGCCGGTAGGTCCCCGCGATCTCCTCTGTGCCCCACTCGGGCCCGATGTCGCTCCCAGGAAAGCCTGCAACCACACGCACCTGCTCGTGGAGCGTGGTCTGAGGCCCCACTTCTGCTGGTGGAGACAGACACGCCAGCACGATGGGATCGTACACCGGGACCCAGTCGCCATCGACCCGCTTGTCGATGGCGGGCGGTTGGGGCGGATAACAGCCGTGGAGGTATGCGGTCAACCCAGACTGATTGATGTAGCGGAACGACAGCTGGAACTCCAGCGACTGCTCGGTCACGTCCGCGACGTACGCTCGGTCCTCCGTCTGCAAGCGGATCAGATCCACCGGCGCCCAGAGCATGGTGCATGCAGACACGAAACTCACAGATGCCACCAGCGCGCTGAGTCGAATCACAGGTCCAGAAAAGGCCACGACAACGCCTCATCCTACCTGACACCCCGTCCTTTGGCAAGGGTGGAACCAATTCACCCCGGCAGCGCTGGAAGCCCACACCTCGGCTTGCACCATATGTCCGTCCCTAGCCTGACCTCACTCGACCAGATCCGCGAGTCTATGTCGGCGCTCGGCGCCTCCGGGCTGGCGATTCCGCCGCCCTCGTTCACCACGATGGAAACCGAGGTGATCGACTACCAGCCGGGCGATGCCGAAACGAACCTCGGTGCCCGCATGACGGTCCGCATTCCAGTCCTTAAGCGCTGGCAGAACCCGATGGGCCTGATGCAGGGCGGCGCGCTAGCGATGGCCGTAGACAACGTGATCGGCCCTTTGAGCTACCTCGTGGCACCTCCCAGCTCGACAACACAGCTCGCGCTGACGTACCTCGCGCCTGTCACGCCGGATCTGGAGTTCATCACCGTGGAGGGCGTGTTCGTGCACCGCTCCG
>JBCBZH010000211.1:0-7837 GCA_039815415.1 Bacteroidota bacterium | reverse complement strand
GGGCTGGCGGTTGACGGGGACGGTGCGGCCGATGGCGTACTGGTGCCCCAGCCCGTTCCAGCGCAGTAGTGCCCTGATTCCATGCTCGATGTCCTCGATCCACCAGCACACAATGTGATTGCCATCCGTGTGGATGGCTCGGCGGCGGATGCGGCGGCGGACGGTGAGGCGCTACGCGCGCTGCTCGATGCAGCGCGCCCACAAGCCCCACTCGGCCTCTACGTAGAAATGGGCTGGATGTGGGGCGACACCGAACGCGAGTTCGCCGACCGGGTCCGGCGTGGATTCGCCGAGCTGGCGGCCCGTGAGGACGTGGAACGGGTGGCGTTCGTGAGTGGCTCCTATCCGCGCCGAACGCTGCTACGTGACATTGGGGAGCCAGTGGACGGCGTCGAGGTGAGCGTCTTCCCAGCAGCGGCCCGCAACGCGGCCATCGACTGGGTTCGCCAGTTCGACGCCCAGGAGGCAGCATGAGAACGGGGCACCTGAGACAGGCCGCCCGGCTTGCCCCCTTTCTCATTGTGTGTTGGTCTGTGGCAGCTTTCCTCGCTGCCAACGTGTCTGGATTGGCCTGGACTGCCGTCCAAGATGGTCTTGAGGTTGGCGGCTTGCGGGAGGTTCTGGGACGCTCCCTGCTCGTAGGAACGCTTGTGGGATTGATCTCCGCATGGCTCGAGACGACCGTACTTCCACGCCCGATGCGGCGTCTTCCTCTTTGGGGCGCCCTGCTACTTCGGACGCTCTCTTACGCTGTCGCCGTCCAGCTCGTGATGATCGCCATTGTCTCGACCCTGGGCTACATCACCGTTGGGCTCACCCCCCGCCAGCTGGCGACGGACCCTTCGTTTAGAGCCTTTCTCGACACTGGGATGCTTCGCCGATTCGTCCTGTTTCTCCTCGCGTCGAGTTTCGTCATCAACCTCTTGCTCCAGCTCCGACGCGTGCTGGGACCGTCCACGCTCATTGCCCTGTTTCTCGGCACCTACCGCCGCCCGCGCCGCGAGGAGCGCGCCTTCGCCTTCCTGGACCTGAGCGATTCGACCGCTTGGGCCGAACGCCTTGGGCCGCTCGAGTTCACCGACTTCAAGAACGACTTCTTCGCCGACGTGGCCGAGCCGGTACTGGCGACCGGCGGCCGCATCGTGCAGTACGTGGGCGACGAGGTGATGGTCTCGTGGCCGATGAAACAGGCGGTGGAGACCGCCGCTCCGCTCCGGTTCTACTTCCTCGTGGAGGACCGGGTGGCGCAGCGCGCTGAGCGGTACCGCACGCGCTACGGCGATGTCCCCCGCTTCAAGGCCGGCGTCCACGGTGGCTGGGTGGTCACCGCCGAGGTGGGCGATCTCAAGCGCGACATCGTTCACTCGGGCGACGTCGTCAACACGGCAGCTCGCATCGAGGGGGAGTGCCGTCCGCGCGGGTACCGGCTTCTGGTCTCCAGCGAGCTGGCGAGCCGAATGCAGCTCTCGGAAGAGGTCTCAATCACGGACCTGGGCAAGGCGGCGCTGCGGGGCAAGTCCGAGCCGGTAGGCCTGTCCGCGGCCGAGCGCGTCGGGCTGGCGGTGGGCTGAGGTCGCCAGCTCGAGGGCGTTAGATCTTGCGACGGGGTGAGGGTTGGTGTAGCGCTGTGTCCCTACGATGCTGTGTCGAAGCCACGAGCTGGCGGGCCTGCCGAAGGCCCCTCCCTACGCGCTGGCGACGTGCGGCTCGCCCCACGCCTTCATGGCAGCGACAATCGGGAGCAGGCTCTCTCCTTTCTCGGTCAGCGAGTACTCCACGCGCGGAGGGACTTCGGCGAACACCTCGCGGTGGATCACCCCATCGGCTTCCAACTCGCGCAGCTGCTTGGTGAGCATCTGCTTGCTGATGCCGAGGATGGCGCGGCGCATCTGACCGAAACGGTTGACCTCTTGCGTGAGCAGGTAGAGAATCACCGGCTTCCACTTGCCTCCAAGCACCTGGAGGCAGTAGGTCACCGGGCACGAGGGCAGCACAGCATCGGGAGAATCGACCGAAGGATTGATTTCAGCCATTGGTCACGAATTAGAGACTAGGTAACGAGATGCAAACTAGTTGATCTCAACATACTACGCGTCCAGCTTGTGACCACACACACCGACACGTCTCATGGACACTCCTCGCACCCTCCCCGATCTCAAAGACGCCATCATCGGCACCTGGGAAAGCCTCTCCGTCGAGCTGAGGCCAACCGAGGACCGCCTCGGCACGGGCCAGATCGAACCGACAACCCTGACGCGCACGTTCACATACGGCGACGACGACACGTTCTCCGGCGTCATCACCATGTTCGGCGACAACTACGGCCAGATGCCGCTCTTCGAGTTCATCTTCCGCGGCCACCTCAACTGGCATGGCCCCCACCCCATCGCCGACGGCGCCTTTTCGGTCGACTATGTCCTCGATACCGGCTTCGACGTGACGCCCCTGAATGAGCAGGCCGCAGAGATGCTCAACGCGATGCCCGCTGAGGGCGTCCCGCCCTTCGAGGCCGGCGTGAAGCAGAGCATCCTCGGAAAGCCCTTCCCTCTCTTTAACATGGTCAAGGACCAGATCGTGACTGACTACGACCTGCTGTACATGCGTGACGGGATGCTGTTCTTCGGCGCAAAGCACGTAGACGGCACGCCGTTCGACAAACCCGAGAACCGTCCCCACCAGCTCCAGGTGCCGCTCGCCCGCGCCTGATCGCCAGCTCGAACCGTGTCTGGATGTCGCGGTGTGGCTGAAGTACCCTATCCTTCGGGTTCCCGAACTCGAGGAATGCCCACCGACATCACCCAGCTCATCCACGACGCGCGAGCGGGCGAACCCGGCGCACACGAGAGCCTTGTCCGGCTGGTGTACGGAGAGCTACGCGAGTTGGCGCACCACCAGCGCCGACGCCACGGCCAGCCGGAAACCCTCAACACCACGGCCCTCGTCCACGAGGCGTACGAGAAGCTGTCCCGCCGCGATGACGGCTGGGCCGACCGCGGTCACTTCTTCCGCGTCGCCGCCCGCGCCATGCGCGACGTGCTCGTGGATGCCGCCCGCGCTCGGAACGCCGACAAGCGTGGCGGGGCGAGCAGTGATCTCCAGCTCAATGAATCGTGGATGCACGTCCCCGATGACCAGGCGGACGACATCGTGGCGCTGCACGAGTCACTCCACCAGCTCGAGGCCGTCGATCCCCGCCGTGCGGCGGTCGTGGAGCTACGCTACTTCGTCGGGCTGACGATCCCGGAGATTGCCGAGGTGCTGGAGGTGTCCGAGCCCACGATCTCACGCGACTGGACGGCCGCGCGGGCGTGGCTGCACCGGGCGTTGGCGGACTCCTGACTCGAACGCATCGGCCCCTCACGGCGTGGGTCGATCCGTGAGGGGCAGACGAGAACGGCGAGCTGGCGATCTCAGCGAACGATGGTGAGCGTCTGGGTGTCCACTGTTCCATCGGCCATCAGGCGGACAACGTACACGCCAGGCGCCAGCGCGCTGGCGTCGAACCGCTCGCGGTGCCACCCGGCCTCGCGACGCTCATCAACGAGCTGCGCCACCTCGCGGCCTCGCATGTCAAACACGCGAACCTCTGCACGCGTGGCCGATGGCAGGCCAAACTGCACCACGGCGCCTGAGTTGGTGGGGTTCGGGTAGGGCGACGCCTGCTCGACGACCTTCGGCAGCGACATGTCGCCCTCGTTGGCAACGGGGCCACTCAGCGTGGCCTCAGCCTCGGTCTTGAGAGCCTCCTCGTTGCCGGTCCAGTCCACCGCCAGCGCGAAGAAGCCGTAGCTCCGGCCTCGCTCCGCCTCAAACGGCACGTCGCCGTCGGAGCCCAGATCCGAAATCGTCACCAGCTCGAACGGGCCGTCATCGACCGACGCGTAGAGCGCCGTCCGCTGGATGCCGGAGCCTCCATCCGACGCCGACACGGTCACAGTGTAGGAGGTGTCGCTTGCCGCAGTGTTCGCGCTGACGGTCGTCACCGAGCTGGTGGGAGCCATGAAGTCGAGCGTGTTGGCCCAGGTGGGCGTCAGGATCCACTCCTCTCGGTCGAACCGGATGGAAGCGCGGTTGGCGATCACGGTGCCGTTTCCGAGTCCCTCAAGGGGTTCGATCAGGAAGCTGACGGCGCCCTCCCCTTCGGGCGCGTTCACGTTGGGCGGTAAGAAGCCCGCCCCGGCATCATCGCGGTATCCGAAGGTGACCGGGTCGAGATCCGAGATCACCCAGCGCGCAATGCCTGTCTCCACGTCCAGATGCGCGTCGAAACGGAGCATCGACGGCTGGGCGGGGCGTCGGTCCACGTACGTCGTCCAGGACTGGAGGCCAGGCGGCGGCGTTACGGTGGTGTCGGGAATGGAGATCGGCCCGAGCTGGAAGGTCGAGAGATCGTACCTCGAGGTATCGAGCGTATCGACGATGGTCACCTCACGAGCTGACGCGGTGGCATCCTCCAAGTTCTCGAACTGAATGACGTAGGAGGCCGACGCCAGAGAGCGGACGTACGCGTTCTCCCCTACGCCGGGTGGCCCCACCTTGATGTTGGGATCGAACGAGCGCGCCCAGAACGAGTAGTAGTACTCCCAGAAGAGCTTCTTGCCGCAATCGACGCAGCTCCCGATGGCACCTGCGGACCCTATGCCGGTTGAGGCCACCTTGGCGACCAGCGAGATGGCCTCGGCAGCCGTGGCCGCCAGCTTAGCGGGCGGGAAAAAGCTCCCTGCGCACTCCGCCATCGCGCCCAGGCCACCGGCGATGGAGCCTGCTCCGCCCATCGCCACAGACATGTCATCGAAGCCCGACAGCCCCGCGCCCAGCAGGTTGTTGGTGATCCCCGCCACGGCTAGAAGCCCAGCCTCGATACACCCCGCGCCGGGTACGAACTCCAGCGCCACACCGCCGATAGCGAGAATGCAGGCGAGGCAGGCGCTTCCGATCTGAGCGGCCGTTGGGTTTTCTCCCGTGTCACGTCGCATGGCTGAGGACGTTGCCCCGGAGGTAGCGCACTCAGGCGCGGCATGGCCGGTGACCGCAGCTAGCACGTCGGGCAAGCCGATCGAGCCGATGGAGACCGCCATCGGAAGCGGGCCCGGAGGCCCCCCGACCGTGATCGAGAACTCGAGCGAGCCGGACGACCCCGCCGGGATGACCGGAATCACGAACATCGCCACGCGCATCTCGAACGAATCGAAGCACCCATCTGTGCCAGCGGTTCGCCGAGCCACGGCGCCACCGATGGGCCCCGGCTCCGGGACGCATTGCTCGACAAGCGTGAACAGACTGTCCGGGTGCAGGTACGGCTCGAATGCCGCCTGCATCTCGGGCGAAAGCCCCGGCGGCAAGACCACGTCGGTCCGCATCTCGATGCTCGCATCGGTCCCCACGGCTACGAACAGCGGCACCATGTACGCATCGGCCTCTCCTCGGTTGCCATAGACGACGCGCTGGCGAGAGGGAAACCCGCCGACGTGGAAGTTGGGGATCATGGTCGCCCAGGTCTCGGCCTCCCCATCGTCGATAACCCGCAGCGCGCTGGCGAGCATCGCTTCGTCGCCTCCACTGGAGACCGCCAGCCCGTAGGTGCCAGTCGGCGCCTCGCGAAGGTTGAACTGCGCCGCCAGGACGGTTCCTTCGCTCCGCACAAAGACCGCGCTCGCCTCAATGGCAGCCGGGCCGGAGAGCGAGACTGTGGCGTCCGGTCCAAATCCCTGGCCTGCGAGTGTGAGCGTCACCAGCCCGCCCGCCTGCGCCGTCCGCGGGCGAGCGCTGGCAATGCCAAGGCCTGCCCCCGCCCCGTTGGACACGATGGTGACATCGCGAAAGATCGAGTTGCTGCCGAGCACGCAGTTGCTCCCTTGAGGACACTCCACCCGGACACGCACCCGCTCATCACCCTCGTCCACGCCATCGTCCACGGGGATGATGTCCAGGTCTACGGTGGTCAGCGTGTCGCCTGAGGCGAGGCGGAGCAACGGGCCTGGATCGCTCGCGGTGTAGTCTCGGAAGCGTGCGGCCGTCCCCGAGAAGCTGATCTGTGCATTGACGTCCGGTACCGGATTGCCGAATCGCTGAAGGCGAATCCGCCCCGGCTTGCGCCCGTCCTCCTCCGCGGTCGCCTCGATGGTTTCCGCCGTGACGATGGGCGTGTGGACGTTGCTGAGCCCTGTACAGGCCTCGAGGCCGCCATTGCTCGCACACACCTCCACGTCGAGCTGGTTGAACACGGTCCCGTGGATGACCCCAGCCATCCGGTCGATCCGGTTCGAGAAGCCGTTGGTGAGCGAATGTGACCAGTGCCAGGCCCCAACGACGATCACGTTGCCGCTGGCATCATAGATCGTGGGCACCAGAGAGGCCTGAATGCCGTCCCAGAGCAACGAGGGCGGACTCGCCAGCTCGATGCGATCCGCGGCAGGAACTGGCGGGGCATCGACCCAGTCCATCGGCCGCGTACCTGAGGACGGAACCCCGGTCAGGCGATCCACGATCTCCAGGTTGAGGTCAAAGATGACCGGATACGCACCGGAGGTGGTGAGAGCAGTCGTCGCGATGAACTGCCCATCTGGCGAGAGCGCCCACCCGTGGTCGAGGCGCACCGTGACGTCATCGATGGTGGATTGAAACGGCACTCGACGGATCTCTCCCCCGTTGGAGTCCATGATCTCGAGGGCATTCGTTCGGCCATCATGGTAGAGGATTCCGCCAGCCGTCCAGCGGAGTACCAAGGGACCGGGGCTGTACGTGGTGCCCGTGCGGCTGCCCCGGAGGACCTGGATGTCGGTCCCGTCAGGCTTCATGGTCCCGATCTGGGACTCGCATCCTGCCCCGTAGGGATTCCCCGACGCGTCCCGTGCAGCACGAGTCCCGATGTAGGCCAAGCGTGTCCCATCGGGGCTCCACGCAACCTGATCAATGCCAGAGCAAGTCGCGACAGAACCGTTCGAGGTAAGTGTATCGGTCTCGGCCTGCGTGATCTGCTGCATGGTGCCTCCAGTCGATGGAACCAAGAACACATTCTGCTTCCCTCGTAGCGGTGTCCCATTTGCATCCGTATCCCGGAACCGAGTGGAGAGAAACGCCACGATCTGTCCATCCGGCGAGATGGCAGGCTGCCGGTCTTGGACATCATCGCGAGGCGTCTGCCCGCGCGACGCTGCCGTCGTGTCCGTTAGACGGGTACGGTTGGTTCCGTCCCGATTCTGTGCATAGATCAAGGTCCGGTTCACGCCGTCGCCCCAGTCGAGCCAGTTGGCGTGGAAGGCAACCCGGCCCGTCGGGCTGAGGGTTGCGAAGTCTGCCTTCGCTCCGCGCACAGGTCGCCCTTCCAGGGAGTCCGTGAACACGCCTGTATCGCCGTTCAGCGTGGGCGTGATGGCGACTGTGTTGGGCGCTGTGCTTGTGGGATTTGACACTGCCACGCCTCCCCGAAAGGCATTGCCGCCCGAGTCGTGAACGAGTACGCCGGAGGGCTGGGCGGCCACTGAGGCGGCGAAGAAGCAAACGAGGGCAACGAGCTGGCGAGGCATGGTCTCGGGTGTGGATCTGCTCCCCAACCGGGATTTCGTCCCGGATCTCATCATGGGCATCCAACTTTTTCTTTGGTCGCCAGCTCGCGGCGAAAAAACCGGGCGCGCGATGATCGGATTCGGCCCTGGATCTCGGTTGGGTGATGCCTGCCCGTGTATGCCTCGACCTGCAATGGACTCCGACACGCACATCCGCGTCACCGATCTGTTCCTCGACGCCCTCGACCAGCCCGAGCCCGACCGCCCGGCATTCCTAGACCGCGTCTGCCCGACGCCAGAGGTGCGCGCAGAGGTGAATGCCTTGCTGGCAG
>JBCBZH010000206.1:0-7957 GCA_039815415.1 Bacteroidota bacterium | reverse complement strand
GCCTGTGACGCGGTAGCGTGCACCGGGTGTGAGGAGGACCGGGCGCCGGAGAGGCCCCGCGTAGGCAATGGCGGCTCGGAGAGCGGCTGTGTCATCGGAAACAGAGTCACCAGCCGCCCCAAACCACTCCGCGCGGATCTCAGTGGGCGTCTCTCGGGCAAAGCGCCCTGACGCATCGTAGACGATGCGTTGAGGCACGCCAGCGGTGGGGGAGTTGAGGTCGCCGACCCGCCGCTGAGGCGTCTGCGCAAAGCTGGCCGCAGTGGCGAGCACGAGAAGAGAAACAGCAGCGAGTGTCCGAAACAGGCGGTTGCGGAAGAACATGGGATCAGCCGATCAGTACGGCGTCGTCGAAGTCGAAGAGATTGGCCCCGTCCTCGTCGTAGATCAGGCCAAGGGCCGCTACGTCCAGTCGGGGAGTGACAGTGAGCAGACGGACCGAAGACACAGCCACGTCTGTCTCCAGTCCTCGACCGGTCACTAGCACGCGGATGCGCACGGACCATGTCGAAGGTGGAAGTGTGAGTTCAGGAACCGCTGGGGCGGGGGCGGTATCCAGCGGCGTCGCCGTCGAGCTGGCGATCACAACCCCGTCGGCGGTCAGCGCCGCGAGTTCAGCCCGGATGTCGTCCGCATCAAACGAGGAGTCGAGGATGGCCCCGAGGGGGCCGCTCAGAAACACCTCCGCTGCCACCGTGAGACCTGGCGCTGGAAGCACGCGCGAGGTCTCGACGTACACCTCGGCGCCGTCGCTGCCCGCAAGACGTTGCTCGCCTGTGTGGACCTCCGTTTTTCCCAGTCTCGCCGAGAAGCCATGTGCCAAGCCCAACGCGTTCGACGGGTCATCGCTCAGCCCATCGAGCACGAGGCCATCGAGCACGCCTGCGAGCAGGTCCGATGAGCGTCGGATGGTGCCGCCCTCTCGAATGGGGTCCTCGGTCCCTGCTCCGGGTTGCTGGAGTGTGACCGCCAATCCTGAGACCCCATCCGAATCGGCCTCGACGCTGTCTGCGCGCACGGGCGCGTCCCAGACGACATGGTCTCCCCAGCGATTCGAGATCAGCAGTGCCCGCAGTGGCGTGCCGAGCATGACCCATCGCTCGACGATGCGACGGTCCCGAGGATGCGTCACAAGGGCGCCCAGCGTAGGTCGTTCGAAGCGGAGCATCCGTCCGCCTCCATCTAAGCCGCGGACCTCGAAGAAGCTCCTCTCCCTCCTCTCAAACGCGCTCGAATCCCCATACACCAGCCCGTTCACGGCTCGCTCGGCGACGCTGTCGTACACGATCACGCGGTCGTAGGCGCCCTGACTCCGCGGGCGGCGCACCACGTCATCGATGCGGGGCAGGTCAAAGAGGTAGGACGGTGTGGCCATGGCTAGGTCAGTTGAGGTGTCCAGTCCCATGCCTCGTCGCTCCAGACCGGCACCTGGTAGAGCAAGAGCTGCTCGGTGACCTCGTCGCGCAGGTCGATGTCGCAGGCTTGCACGACATAGCGGCGGCCGTCGAGCGTGACCAGGTGGTCGGGGCTTACCAGCCCGAAGGCCGGGCGCTCCTCGATGCGCGGAGGCGCGGACGCAGTGCCCCGCATGGCAACAGCTGTCGAGAGCGCGTAGCGGCCCAAGTCTGGATAGTCGAGACCGGTCGTGGCGCTCTCGATGTGATCGGCCTCGATGCCGGCGTCGAAGGCGACGGCGAGTGCCGGGTTGAGGTCCTCCGTCTTGGCCGTTACGTAGGCCGAAGGGACGGGCGGCAGCTCGACGGCGTCGCCGCGTCCGTAGAGACGCTCCGAGAGCGTAGTGTCGTCCACCGGTGTGTAGTCGCCGCCGTCTGCGGTGGGAGCGTTGGTGCCGGAGGCGTCGTTGAGCGAGATCAGGCACGCCATCTCGTGGATCCATGGCGAGCCGACGGCTGCACGCACCTCGACATACACCGTGCCTGCCATCGGGATCGGGTCGTCCGGGAGAATCCCATAGGCCGACTCGCCAGCGGAAACGGCGACGAACGTGCCCGCGGCCTCCGCTGACGGGCTGGCGTCGCCAGGTATGGGCGCGGCCGCGAGCGCCGTCCAGCCTCCGCCCGGAGCACCGGCGTACCAGGTGCCACTGACGGAGCGCAGAAAGAGGCGCATCCGGATCTGGCCACCGTTGGAGGCGCGCAGACGAAGCGACGCCTTGACGGTGCCTTGTTGAACGAGCAGGCCAGACGGCGATAGGCCTTGGCGCTGCGCCGCATTTGCCCGCTGCTCGGCGCGTCTTCGGGCGGCCCGGCTGGGCTTCCAGCCAGCGCCCGCTGAAGGGTCGGCAAGCCACGCCTCGCGCCAGAGCCACCCCGGACCCGATCCGTTGTTGAGTTCGGCCACGCGCTCTCCACCTGCGATCGCCATCCCGATGCCACCACCGACCTCGAAACCGACCGGTCCGATCTCCGGTATGGGCCGCGCGTGGCGCATGTCTCCGTTCGGGAGCAGCCCATCGACGCCCGGGATGACCTCGGAGCCGGAGAAGCTGATCGCAGGTACGTCGGTCGTACCAGAGCGCACGTACGTCGGCTCAGCCGTCGGGATCTCAACGCGCACCTCGGCGGGCACGTCCGCCCGGAGGGGTCGTTCAGAGGCTCCGAAGAGCATCGTGCCCGCCGAGGTGGCGGATTCCGGCTCGGCACCAGCTGCCTGAGGGTCGCCCGCAACGAGCGAGAGCGGCGGGGCCCAGCGGGGGTAGATGCGCCACTGGGCGGGGTCGGGGTCAACGAGCCCGGGGAACGCCGTCGGCTGGTCGCGACGGTCGAACGGCCGCCAGAGGCGGTGTGAGATCGACTCCAGCAGATCCTCAGCTGCCTCGCTTCGCTTCCGGGCTTCCGTCGCGAGCACGCCCAGCTCGTCAAGCACGTTGGCGACCGTCTCGCGGTTGGTCGCGCGGCCGTCCAGGACCGCGTCGATGGCGGCGCCCAGTCCTCCCGAGCCGGGCAGGATGAACAGATTCCGGAGGCGATGCACGAGGCCGGGCTCGGTGCCGATCAGGCTCCGTCGCCAGTCCGCCAGCCCGCAGACCGCTCGCACGACGGGCGCCGGACGGGCCCGTTCGTCGCCGTCCGAGCGGGGCGGCTCGACCAGGTAGCCTTCCCAGCGGTAGCCCGGCCGCTCTGCGTCTAGGTCGCCCGAGAAGCCATAGGTGGAGAGTGCGTCGCCGATGCCGGAGTCAAGTGTGACCGAGGGGTGGGGTGTGTCGTAGAGGATGGGTGGCGACGTCACCAGGATCGGGTCGGCGTCGGAGGGCTGCACGAGCTCGGCCTCATCTAGCAGCGGCTGCAGCGAGCCGCCCGCGTCTTTGAGCTGGATCGTCAGCTCGGAGCCCACGACGGAGCCCCCGTAGCGCCGTGCTGCGTCGCCGTAGCGCAGCCTGGGACGGACCGCCAGGTCAGTCGTGGCCACGACCTCGCCCTCGGCCTGGGGATCGCCCCCAGGTACCAGCGGCACGCCGGAGAGGCGGAGCCGCCAGAGACGACCCGAGCGACCGCGCCAGATGGTGATGAGGTCTGCCACGTGGGAATCCCTTGAGGAAGGTTCTAGAGGTAGTGGTTGCGCTCGCGCTCGGTGTTGTCGAGCATCGTGATCAGATCCGAGCCCCTCGTGACGGTGCGCAGGCTGAGGCCCGAGAGGGCTCCATGGACCGCAGCCGCGACCTCACGGGCGATGTCTGGCGAGCTGGCGGAAGAGCCCAGCGATGTCACCAGCTCGTCGAGGGCCGGGCGCGTGGTGGATCCGGTGAGCGCGGCGCGGTCGGTAGCCAGCTGGCGGACGGGGCGCTGCACGGCCGCCATATGGGCGATGG
This sequence comes from Bacteroidota bacterium, assembly GCA_039815415.1. Classification (GTDB taxonomy): domain Bacteria; phylum Bacteroidota; class Rhodothermia; order Rhodothermales; family Rubricoccaceae; genus JBCBZH01. The sequence goes on along the minus strand of JBCBZH010000206.1, from coordinate 4,128 downwards.
CCGCCGCAGCGGGGTCTTCGCCTCGGTTGATGGCATCGAGCACCGAGCGGTAGCGGCGCGTGGGCTCCGCCGAGATGACGTACTCCGGCCCGTTCTCGTTGACGCGGATCGTCTGCTCGCCACCGAGCACGATGCCGCCACTGGCCCGGGAGCCGGATACGCTCGCTCGGGCGGAGCCTCGGGTGCCGCCTCGTCCGCCATCTGCGGAGCCGCCCGGCGACTGGGCGAGGATCGCATACATGCGTGCCAGGCCAGCGGCGACCACCAGACCGGCGTTGATGTAGTTCAGCGGCGGCGGGCCACCCACGGAGGGTTTGAGCATCTCGGCGGCTGCCGTGTACGCGGAGACCGCTGCCTGGGCCGCGCTGGTGGCTTGGTAGGCTCGAAAGAGCGCCACGTTGCGCTCGCCTGCTTGGCGGTAAAGGTCCTCGACCGCTCCGGCTACGGTGCCGAGGGCGGTGAGCGTGGCCTGCCCGATGGAGGCAGGTGTGGCCTCCATCTCGACCCGAAGGCGCGCCAGCTCGTCGCGCAGCTCTTGGATGCGCTGGCGCCCGTCGGCAGCCTCCTCGAAGGCGAAGGCCTCATTCAGTGCGGCCTCGGCTCGTGCGATCTGGTCGAGCGAGGCTAGGAGACCCAGGTGCATCTTTGCCTGGACAGCCTCCACATCGCCAACCTCATCAAGTCCCTGGCCTCGAAGCCGTCCGGAGTTAGCGATTGGGGGTGCGATGTCTACCACGATCTTTCGCGCCCGCTCCGCCTGTTCGAGCGCCAGCACGCGCTCGCGCTCGATGAGTTGCCTGCGCGCAGCGAGGTCTTCTTCGATCTGTTCGCGCCGGACCTCGAGCTGGTCCTTCTGCGCCGTCGTCAGCTCGTCGCCCTGCTCCTTGAGGGTGTCGTTAATCTGAGCTAGCTCCAGCGCGGACTTCCTACGGGCGTCCACCATCGAGCGGTCGAACGCCAACTGGATCTGGAGGAGCGTCTTGTAGTGGCTCTCCTCCATGTGCTCGATCTCGAGCTGGCGGGCTTCAAGGACTAGAGCTTGGGTCTGCCAGCGGCGTTCAGCGTCACTGACTAGGAGTGAGGAGATGTTGGGAGGAGAAGAAGCGTCGCCGCTGCCTCCCGACGAGCTGGTGGCTGTAGTGGCGGGCGGTGGTGTCGCCGCTGGCAACTCGGTACCACGGATGCTCGCTCGCTCGGCTTCCAGCCGCTCAAGCTGCGCAAACAAGCCTTGGGCTGCGGCTGCTTCATCCCCTAGTCGCTCGATCTGGGCTCTTACCTCGGCGATTCGCCAGCCAATCGAGCTAGCGTTGCGGTCCATGTTGTCCATTGCCGCACCAAGAATTTGGTTCAGCGTTTCCTGAGCACCTGCGCGTTCCTCAACTAGGCTGGCGATCTCTCGATTGAGACGCGCTGACTCCATGCCGTACGCCTGGCCGCTGATACCAGAGGCCTGCAGGTCAGTAAGGGCTTTCCGTTTCGAGGCAAGCTCAACGTCGAGGTTGAATACCTGTGCGCGGAGTGAGAGAGCCCGATCCTCTAGGTCCTGCTGCCCGGCGTAGGCGCGCTCTCCTGAGAGCTGACGGAGACCTGCTATCAGCTCCTCTATTTCTCGGCGCTGCTCTCGGATCTCGCGGGTTGCCTCACGCGCGTCATCCCGGAAGGCGAGCATGGCGACGCCTGCCGTGGCAAGAACCGTCACGAGAAGCCCAAGCGGGTTGCTGGCGATGGCTGCGGAGAACCCACGGAAGGCCACCGTCGCGCGGGCCGTTGCTGCGGTGGCGATGTTGTGAGCCTGAGCCCGCGCAGTTTCAGCGACCGTCATCGCGCCCGTATTCGTGACGGCTAGCGCAGAGGTCGCGTTGAACGTCTTGAGGCCGAGCACGGCCAGTGCGACCACTTTGACGCCGGTGGTCACACTCTCCCAATTCTCATCCAGCGCTCGCGTAAAGATGGTGGCCTCCTGGACGGAGGTGCGAAGCGAGCCGCTGAGGCCGTCGTAGCCGTTGAAGGCGAGTTCCTCGACCGTGGTGCGAAGCCGCTGGAGGTCGCCCCGCAGATTGTCGGTCTGCGTTGCGGCCATCTCTTCCGCCGCCGAGGTATCCGTGACCGCGGCCTCCATCGCACGAACGGCGCCTGCCGAGCGAATGAGAATCTGGGCCGCATTGAAGTTCTCGCGTCCGAAGATTTTCGCCATGGCGCTGGCGTCTCCGAGCAGCGGCTGGAGATTCTCGAGCGTGGTCGCCAGCCCGTCGCCCTCCAAGTTGACGGGCTTCAGCCCAAGTGCGGCCAGCTCCTTGCCACGAGTCTGGAGTGCGAGCAGGACGCCCCGGAGCTTGGTGCCCCCTTCGGCTCCCTTGATCGTGTTCGCAGCGAGCACTTCGAGTGCTGCAACACCTGTCTCCAGCGAGAGCCCGGCGCCTGCCACTGTGGCGCCAGCGTTTTTCATCGACTCCGCTAGGTCATCGACCTCTGCGGCGCCCTCCCGGCTCCCCGCCGCCAGCACGTTTACGACCCGCGTGCTCTCTTCGGCCTGAAGGTCGAATTGGTTCATCGTCCCCGCGACGGCGTCGGCTGCCGTGGCGAGGTCAATCCGACTGCCTACGGCAAGCGTGACGACCTCCTCACCGACCCGCCCCAGGTCGCGGTTCGTCAGCTCGAGCTGGGATGCGAGAAGCTTCATGCTCTCGACCTGCTCGGTTGCGCTTCGACCCGTCTCCAGTGCCGCCTCTCGCGCTACCGTCTTCAGGCGTTCCAGCTCACGCTCCGACGTGCCAACGATGGCCGCCAAGTCGTCTCCCTGGCTCTCCAGATCTATCCCCACACGTCCCGCCGATGCGAGCCCGCCGCCGACCAAGAGGCCGCCTGCGAGCTGGCGAAGGCGCTGCACGCTGACACTCATCGACGAGAAGCGCCGATCCAGCCGGGACACCGGGCCTTCCGCCCTAGATGCTTCGAGCCGAACCCGTCTCAGGCTCTCTGCCAATGTTCTGCGGACGAGGCGAGAGTTGGACGTACTCAGCGAGCTGACCCGCGAGAAGAACCGCTGGTATCGAGCCTCGATCTTGGCGACTTCTGCCCGTGCGTCCCTGGCTGATAGCACCCCGGCCCCCACGTTTCGCCGCAGCCGCTTGATCTCCGCAACGGCTTGCCGCTGCTGATCTTTAACGACGCGGACGGTTCGAGCTGCCGTCTGGCGTTGCTGGGTGACGGAACCCTCAGCAGCACGAGCAACCGTCCGAAGACTTTCCGCTGTCGCCCTCGCCAGCTCGCGGTTGGTGCTCGTGCCGAGCGACTGGATTCGCCGCGCGTGCCGGACATGCACCAGCTCGATCTTCTTCACCTCCCGCTCGGCATTGGCTGGAGACATGAGCCCCACGCTCGCCTTCCTTCGCAGATCGGCGATCTCCTGCGAAGCCGTTCGGGCGGCTCGCTTCGTCGCCGCTATCAGGCGCTTGTAATCTTGCTCTGCGTCCCGCAGCGCCTTGCGATTGATCTCGGCGGTCTTCCTTCCAATCGTGCGAACGACATCCGCCGTCTCCACATCCAGGCGCTTGGCAGTGCGCTGGATGTTGGAAAGCAGACGCAGGTGAGCGTCTTCCGCTATCCTGATTTGGTGCAGGGCCGGAGTGACGTCTAGAGTAAACGACTCGACCATTGAGCTGGCGTAGGTGCACTCGCACCCTACACCGCTAGCCCTGAGGAGTCATTACTGACTTTCTTGAATAGCCCCAATCGCTCAGAATGCGCGTTTTTCTGCTCCTTGTCGTTGTCACCTTGGCCGGATGTGGGCCAAAGGTGGAAGTAGTTGTGCTGGATCGCGAGCCAGATGAGTTTGTACCCGCGCTGCATCGTCTTGAAGTTGAGGTGGTTAACACAGGCCGGGCCGTTGGGCGCTATGATCTCTGCCAGGGGCCAGGAGCCCGCTGCCCGTGCGAGGCAGAGGAATCCGGAGTGCTAGGGCCCGGAGAGAGCGAGCGGTGGAGCATTTCAGTGTTCCAGAGTGTTGAGCCCTACGTCTGCACTGAATCGCTCTGAACAGCCTCCAGTCGCCGCAGGTAGAGCGTGAACTCGGCGGGGGTCTTGTCCGCCTTCCTGACATTGCACTGCTGTCCTGAGTGCTTACCGAAG
>JBCBZH010000386.1:0-2706 GCA_039815415.1 Bacteroidota bacterium | reverse complement strand
TTGAAGGGATCCTCCGCGACCGGTGCATGCCACGTAAATGCCGCCATCCAGTCCTCTGCCGCCAGCTCGTTGCGCTGCTCCAGCATCCGCCGGATGCGCCGCCGCCGCACCGCTAGGCCCGCCGACCGCATCGGCTCGCGGATGCTTAGATGCCGCCCCAGCCCGGTTCGGTTGAGCGGCCATGGGCAGATGGGCGCCGACAGCACACGCACCAGCGCGCCCAAGCCCCGCCCCGCTTTGATGGCGACGGTGATCGCCGCCACATCATCGCCCTCGGCCACAACGCGCGCATCCGAGATGGTGCGATGCGCGAGACGCCCACGCCGCAGGATGGGCACACCATCTAGGACCGGGTACACGCCACACGGGCAGCGGAGAATCCCGCAGTCTCCAGCTGCGGCCTCGAGCTGCTCAATGGCTTGGTAGGCGAGCTCTGCGCCACAATCTGGGCACTGCAGCCAATCAACGAGAGTCTCGACCGCCACGCCCGCGTCGTCGGGAGGCTTCTGCTGGCCCCGTCCGCCGCCGTCGAACGCTAAGAAGGTCGGCACGTCGCTTCGTGATTGATCTCACGAAGGATAGAGAACTGGGGGGAATCCTCGTCTCCGGGCGGCGCTTCTTCCGAGCTGGCGGCCGAGCCCCTGTCCAGAAGTCCTGTCCGCTCACACGCCTGAGGACACCACAGGAGCCTCCTCGGCCGTCATCCAAGGCTGCTCCGGCCACCAGCGCGTGACCTCGGGCGGCACGCTCGGCACCACGCTCTCGCCCGGCTTTGGAATCGCCAGCTCGATGCCCGCCGCCTGAGCGGCCACCCAGACCCGCTCGGCGGGTTCGGTCCATCCGTGGAATGCGAGGTTGAACGTGCCCCAGTGGATCGGGATTAGCAGACCGCCTTGCGCCTCCTGCACCACCTGAACGGCTTGCTCAGGACCCATGTGGATGTCAGCCCAGTCCGCGTTGTAGGCCCCAGTCTCGGCCAGCGTAGCATCGAACGGTCCAAGCCGCTCCCCCACCTCGGCAAAGGCTCGTTGCATCCCACCGTCACCTGTGGCATAGACCCGGCGCTCGGCTCCGAGGAAGGCCCAGCCACACCAGAGCGTCCCGTTGCGATTTGTGAGTCCACGCCCTGAGAAGTGCCGCGCGGGCGTACTCACCAGCTCGATGCCAGACACGTCGGTCCGCTCCCACCAGTCGAGTTCGGTGATCCGCTCTGGCGCCACACCCCAGCGCTCCAGGTGTGCTCCCACGCCGAGCGGCGTGATCCAACGCGAGACGGTTGGAGCAAGCTGGCGAACGGTCTTCCAGTCGAGGTGGTCGTAGTGATCGTGCGTGAGGACGACGGCGTCCAGATCTGGCACCTCGCCCAGCGGAAGCGGTGGGTCGTGGAAGCGTGCGACGCCAAACATCGGCCCCGGCGAGGCGTGGCGACTGAACAGGGGGTCGATCAAAAAGCGACGCGCTTCGATCTCGATGAGCGTCGTGCCGTGCCCCAGCCACGTCAGGCGGAGGTCTTGCGGGGCCTCGAACTCGGCCCGCGTGCGGCGGACGATGGGCACGGGCGCGTCGGGCTGGCGAAGGTCTTTGTCGCCGAAGAACCACTCCCAGATGGATGCGGGCGATCCGCCCGAGAACGACGGCAGGGCGTTGCGAAACGAACCGTCGCGCCACTGGGGAGAGCGGCGCATCCGCTCCAAGCGCTCCCCCTCGGGAGCGCCGCCGAACACGGGATGGCGCAGCGCGGCGACGGCCCCGCCAGTGAGAGCGGCTGCTGTGGCAGCGCCTGCGAGAAGAGATCGAACGAAAGGCATAGCAGGATGGAGAGAGCGATCCGAGAGATGGGTCTTGTGGGGTCTACTTCATGCGGGAGCGAATCATCGAATCGAAGGCGCGGTCCGAGAGCAGCCGGCGGCCCCACAGCGCAAAGGCCGCGTTCTCGCCTGCCGCGTACCGCGTCTTGGGCTTCGAGCTGGCGACCGCCTCAGAGATCACGTCCGCGATGACACTCGGCGGGGAGCCGCCGCTCTCGTAGCCGTCTTCCATGAATCGCTTGGTCGCTTCCGCAAACGCCGCGTACGGCCCGGAGCCCGACGTCTTCATCATGTTGTCCACAGCGATCCCGTCCCACTCGGTCCCGATGGCGCCGGGCTCAACGATGACAACACGAATGCCGAAGTCCGCCAGCTCGAGGCGCAGCGAATCCGAGAAGCCCTCCACGGCGTGCTTGGTGGCGTGGTACCACGCGCCAAGCGGGGTGTAGATCTTGCCCCCGATCGAGCTGATGTTGACGATGGTGCCCGAGCGCATCGCGCGCATCGTGGGCAGCACCAGCTGCGTCATGCGCGCCAGCCCGAACAGGTTCACCTCGAACTGACGACGTGCCTCATCGAGCGGCACGTCCTCGACGGCGCCATAGGACCCGTAGCCCGCGTTGTTGACGAGCACGTCGACGCGACCGTGGGCATCGAGAATCGTCTGGACGGCAGCCTCGCATGAGGCCTCGTCGGTGACATCAAGTTGGAGAGCGTGACCACGTTCGTGCGCATCAAGGTCGGCCATCTTCTCGACGCGGCGCGCGGCGCCATAGACCACGTAGCCATCGCGGAGCAGCCGCTCGGCGGTGGCCTGTCCGATGCCGGACGAGGCGCCCGTGACGAGCGCGATCTTGGAGGAGGACATGAATGCAGAGGTGAATGTGAGGCCACCTAC
>JBCBZH010000091.1:0-14181 GCA_039815415.1 Bacteroidota bacterium | reverse complement strand
TGGCGCCTGCTGGAGGGCCGCACCTTCGCCAACCCCTGGATGTTGGCGGGGGGCCTCACGCCCCAGAACGCGTTGGGCCAGCCCCAGAGCCACGGCGCCACATTGGCCGGGACCATCACCACGCTGTTCTCGCACGCTGCCGGGGCGTGGTCCGTCCACCCGAGCCCGATGTAGCGGGTCAGGCATTGCTTCAGGCGTGCAGGCCAGATGGTGCGCACATCGGGAAGTCGGTCGCGGACCTCGCGGACGGCCTGCCCTCCGCCGTAGACCATGAGCTGCCCCCGTCGAGTTGGCGATAGGGCCTCCAGGCGGTCGGCCAGCAGCATGCCATCGGACGGGTCATTGCTCTTGAGGTCGATCAGGAACCGATGGTCCGGGAACGTGGCGAGCACGGTGTCCAGCGACGGCATCATCCCAACGCCCTGCCCGCGAAACGGGTACGTTTGGCCTCCATCCGCTGTGTAGCCGTAGCCGATGTCGAGCTGTTGAAGGCTATCGAGCGCCAGCTCGTGGGTGACGCCGGAGCCGTCGGTGCGGCAATCGACCGTCCAGTCGTGGAAGACGGCGAAGCGGTCGTCGGGGGTGCGGTGTACGTCGAACTCGACCACACCGGCCCCCAGCTCGAAAGCGGCCTGCATGGAGGGCAGCGTGTTCTCCAGGTAGGCGTGTCCCGTGGGGAGCAGGCGCTCAGCGGTGCAGGTCTCGTTGGTCAAGCCCTCGCGGTCATAGTCCTGCGCGAGGCCCCGATGGGCCAGAAGCACCAACTCGTCGCCGATCGGGCTGGCGAGACGAGAGGTGTTGACGACATAAAGGAGACCCCCGCCGAGCGCTAGCCCGCCGAGGAGAACCCGCATGCGTCTGGAGAGACGTCCGATCACGGGGCTGGATCAGGACGCCATCGGTAGAGCGCGAGGAACGCGTCGGCCTGCTGAATCACCCCGCGCGAGCGCTGCATCAGCACCGCCAGCTCGAGGGCGCCCTCGGGCTGGCCTGGATCAGGAGATACACGGACGGAGAGGTCCAGGGCGACGTGCTGCAGCACCTGCCATGGACTCGGGCTGACGAGCACGCGTTGCAGCACGCCATCGCGCCCATAGACATCCACCCGGACGTGGTCCCCGCGCAGGTTGAGGACGTACAGATCGTTGCCGAGCACGTCCGCGCTGGAGGTCAACAGCGGCGGTTCGTTGGCGTCGCCGCGCATGAACTGAGCGCTGCGCGGAAGCTGGGGCGAGTCGAAGCCCTGGAGCGCAAGGGTATCCGCTTGCCCATTCCTCGCCAGGTCCACGACGGGCCGGTAGCCGGAGAGTGCGACGGTGGTGTCGCCCCACGCCCGGAGAAAGCCTGAGGCGCGCCAGGCGTTGGGAAGCGGGGTCGTCTGAATCACCGTTCCATCTGCATCGAGCTGGCGAATCTCGGCGGGATCGTCGGAGGTGCCGCCGCCGAACCGGACGGACATCGGCCCGGATGGAGACAAGGCCCAGGCGTTCAATGCCTTCTCGCCAACGGAAATCTCTTGGACGACGCCGTCGCCAGGTACGGCCCACAGAACCTCTCCGGTCCCGCGCGCCAGCACGGCCACCGCATCCCCGGCGGCACCCGCGAAGTACGGATACGAGTCCTCCGGAAGGTCGATGCGACCCTGGTAGGTGCTGTCCGCACGGAACAGACGAATGCTGCCCACCTGGGTCTCCACCACGGCGAGGTGCCCATCGTCCATCCAGCCGAGCGACGTTGGGAGCGGCATCGGGTCGTCCACAGGCGCTCGGGCCGTCCACGCCAGCTCGAGGGTGTCCACCGGCACGGTCGCGGCCAGCGCGATGGAGGCTGAGTCGGCAGGGGACAGCGCGCGATCGTTTCTGCGTCCGCTTCCCGGCAGGCAGCCCGTCAGCCCGACGACCGCCGCCAGAAGAAGTACGCAGGGGACAGGCGCAGCACGCCGTGTCGGAGCGTGCGAAAGGCGAGGGGAGACGTCCATCGAGCTGGCGATGCGAAGGCGGCCCACAAGCTCGGGAGACCTGTGTCGGGCTGGCGTGAATCGCTGGCGAGATGGACTATCCGGCAGCCTGGAGCGTGAGGTCGAGGTCCAACGTGGTTCCGTCTCGGACGACGCCCAGGCGGATGGTGTCGCCGATTCGGTTGTCAATCAGGCGGTCGCGCACGTAGCTCCGCACATCCGAGACATCCGGTACCGGTTCGTCCTCGATGCGGACGATAATGTCGTAGGGTTCAAGGCCCGCGCTCGCCGCGGGGCTACGGTCCTCCACGGACGCCACGATGAGGCCCCGAGCCTCGGGCATTCCCAGAGCCTGTGCGATCCGTGGCGTTACCGGTCGCACATCGAAGCCGGTGTAGAAGTCGCGGTCCACCTCACCGTCGGTCTGCAGCTCAGCCACCACACGCTGGATGCGCCATGAGGGCACGGCAAACCCCAGCCCGACCGATCCGCCCGAGCGCGAGTAGATGAACGTGTTCATCCCGATGACTCGGCCCAGCGCGTCGACGAGCGGCCCACCGGAGTTGCCACTGTTGATGGCTGCGTCGGTCTGGATCATGTCGCGGAAGGTGCGCCCGCCCTGCATCGGGAAGTCGCGTCCCACTGCGCTAACGACACCGACCGTCACGCTCGGGTCGGCCGCCTCGAACAGGCCAAACGGGTTCCCCAGTGCGATGGCCCATTCGCCGACGATGGGATCACCACTTTCCTCGAACGCGAGGAAGGGAAGCGAGGCTTCAGGATCCACCTTCAGCAGCGCGATATCTGTCTCCGGGTCACTGCCGATAAGCGTGGCTGGGAGCTGGGTGCCGTCAGCAAACGCGATCGTGATCTTGGTGGCATTCCCAGCCACATGGTCGTTGGTGACGATGTAGCCATCTGGGGAGATAATGAAGCCCGACCCGACGGCTTGCACCTCCTGTTGATAGATACGGTCGGGGCGCGCACGGCGCCCAAAGAGGGCGTCGAAGCCTGCAAAGGGGTCGCGCACGCGGACATTGCGGACCTCGATCACGTTGACGGACACCACCGCCGGGCTGGCGGCTTCCACGGCGCGCGTGATGGCCGTTCGGCGGCTGGATGCGATTTCGCCCTCAATCTGCTCCAGCGCTCCGGCGCCGATGGCAAGCGGTGCGTCAGCTTCCTGGGGTGGCTGCTGGGAGTGGGCCTCACGGTCGCACCCAACGATCAGCAGGGCAACGGCCAGGAGGGCATGCTGGGCGAAAGACGTGAGAGACATAAGCATTCCAGGGGTCAATGCGCCCATACGGCGCCAGGGGCATACAGTTTCTCAGGAGAGCCCAGAGGGTCCAGATAGAGGGCTTACTGAGGAGCCTGCATCGGGTTCGGAGGAACGGCGTACCCTGAAGAGCACAGTCCCACAACGCACCACGCCTCGCCTCCCGTGCCCGATCCTTTCGTCTCTCGCCGTCTGACGCGTTCGGCCTTCATCGGCGTGCTAGCATGGATGGGGCTGCTGTTCGTGCCGTTGTCCGTCTCCGGGCCAATGGCACTCGGAGTGCATCTGCTTCTGCTTGCCCCCATGGTGCTGGTTCCGCTGTTGCTGGATGCGGCGGCCTCCACCCGTCCGAGCCGGTTCATCGTGTGGGCGTCCTACGGGCTGGCGCCTGCGGCCCTCGCCTTCGCCAGCTCGTTCCTGTTCCCGGTGGGGCGTGGGGCCGCGCTTCTCATCGTCCCATGGACAGGAGTTACCCTGCTCATCGCGCTGGACGCGCTTGGGCGCCTGCATAGCCTCTGGGCTGAGCGCCGATGGGATGTAGCCGAAGTGGTTCTGGCGGCCGGGTTCGGACTGCTTCCCGGGGGCGCCGTCTGGGCCATTCTGTCCCGTGCAGGCATTGACCCGGGTCCCTATGGCGAGCTGGTGGTGCTGCTGACGGCGGTGCATTTCCACTATGCGGCATTCGTGGCGCCCGTCTGGGCCGGGCTGCTCGGGCGGCTCGTCGCCGAGGCCCGGCCGGCGCTGCGGCGCGGGTTCACGGCCTTTGGGCTGGGCGTGGTGCTCGGGACACCGCTTGTCGCCATCGGGATTGCGGTGAGCCGGGGACCTGCAGGAGGGGCTGCCATCGAGACAGTGGGGGTGGTTCTTCTGACACTGAGCGCGATTGGGCTGGGAGCCGTCGGGCTGGCGATGGCGCCACGCGTGGAGGATCGGTGGACAGGTGTGATGCTGGCAGTTTCGTCCGGGTCGCTGGTGGTGGCGATGGTCCTGGCGCTCTGGTTCAACGTCGGCGGGCGCTTCGGGCTGGCGTCGCCGGATGTGGTGTGGATGCTGCCGCGCCACGGGTGGCTGAACGCCATCGGCTTCGGGCTGTGGGGAGCGCTGGGGTGGCGGCGCCTTCGACCTCGTGCAGCGGTGTCTCCAGTGCCTGAATGAGGCGCACGCGCATCAAGATCTGCTGCATCGGGTCTGTGGACGAAGCCCAGGTGGCCATCCAGGCCGGAGCGGATGCGCTCGGGCTGGTGTCGGCCATGCCCAGCGGGCCGGGTGTCATCCCGGACGAGACCATCGCAGAGATTGCTGCTTCCAGTCCGCCGCCGGTCGCCTCGGTGCTGCTCACGTCGCAAACAGATGCCGACGCCATCGCCGAACAGCAGCGCGCGACCGGCGCCTCGGTTCTCCAACTCGTGGATGCCGTCTCGCCAGATGCGCATCGCCAGCTCGAGCGTGCTCTGCCGGGCATCCGGAGGGTCCAGGTGATCCATGTTCGCAGCCGCGCCGACGTGGCCGACGCGCTGGCGATGGCACTGCATGTGGACGGCCTTCTTCTGGACTCGGGCAACCCGAACGCGTCCACACCGACGCTTGGGGGCACGGGGGAGGTCCACGACTGGGACCTCAGCCGCGAGATCGTGGAGCGCGCCTCGGCCCCGGTGTTCCTAGCAGGTGGACTGAATGCGGGCAATGTCGCCGAGGCCATCCGCATGGTTCGCCCCTTCGGCGTGGATGTGTGCAGCGGCGTGCGCACCCATCGCCAGCTCGATGCCACCAAGCTGGCGGCGTTCGTGGGGGCCGTGGCCTCGATCTGAGGCGAGTTACAGGCTTGTTCGTTCCCGGAAGCGCTGGGCCTGCCGCCGCGACATTTCGACCGTCGTGCCATCGTCCAGAACAGCACGCAGGCTGCCACTGAACCAGTCCTCGATGTCGGTGACGTGCTCCAGGTTGAGCAGGTGCTTCCGGCTGGCGCGGAAGAACGTGTCGGGGTCGAGGCGTTCTTCGAGGGCACTCAGCGAGCGCAGCACCAGTGGTGCCTCCTCGGCGAGGTGCAGCCGGACGTAGTTGCCCTCGGACTCGAACAGCCGCACGTCGCCGAGGCGGACGAAGTGGACTCGGTCGCCATCCTTGACGAACACGCGGTCGTCAGCCGTCAGCCGCGTCGCACTGTCGTTTGCCTCAGCGGGTTCGGTAGGGGGAGGGGGGAGCCGGCCCAGCGCCCGGTCCAGCCGGTCAGGGGCGATGGGCTTGACAAGGTAGTCGAGCGCCGAGACCTCGAAGGCCCGCAGCGCGTGCTCGTCGTAGGCCGTCACGAAGATGACCGCAGACGGAACGGTCTCCAGACTGGCGAGCAGATCGAACCCCGACTCGCCGGGCATCTTGACATCCAGAAACAGCACGTCGGGCGGCGTTCCGGCAGCGGCAAGGTCGGCAAGCAGTGTACGCGCCGAGGCCGCATCCTCGGCTTCACCAATGACCTCGAGGTCGTCGTGCTCGGCGAGAAGTCGCCGCAGCTCAACGCGCGCGAGGCGCTCATCGTCCACCAGCACAGCACGTAGGCGTCGGCTCATGTGAGAACGGGTTCAGGGAGCGGGATCGCAACCTCCGCCCGGACGATGTCGGGTGTGGCTTGCGCGAGCGTCAGCGAGGCGTGGTCGCCACAGAGGCGCTGCAGGCGCTCCATCGCATTCGCCAGCCCGACGCCTCCCTCGGGCGCCTCCTCAGGCCCCATGTCTTTCGACCTCGAGCTGGCGTCCAGGCGCCCAGGGCTGTCCACGGTCACTCGCACCGTTCCCTCACGGGCCGCAGCACGAACCCGAACCGGTCCGCCGTCGGGCTGGTGGTCGATGCCGTGCTTGATGGCGTTCTCGACGAGCGTCTGGATGACCATCGGAGGGACGAGGGCCGCCAGCGCGTCGGGGTCGGCCTCTACGGAGGCGTCCAGGCGATGCTCGAAGCGGAGGCGCTCCAGGGCGAGGTAGCGGCGCACGGTCTCGATCTCGTCGCCGAGCGGGACGGTGTCGCGACGCTCGGTCGCCAGCGCGTAGCGGAGCAGGTCGGCCAGGTCCGTGACCGCCTTGCGCGCTTGGTCCGGGTTCTCGGTGATGAGCGCTCGGACGGTGTTGAGGCTGTTGAAGAGGAAGTGCGGGTTCACCTGAGCTTGGAGCGCCCGCAGCTCGGCCTCGCGGGCGACGGCCTCCAGGCGCCAGCGCTCGGCATCCGCCTCGGCCCGGTCGCGCTCGGCCTGCCGCCAGCGCTCCATGAGATGGAAGCCCGAGTAGATGGCTGACCACAGGAGCACGAGTGCTGTCCAGTTGAAGGCCGTCCCGAAGAACAGCAAAAGCCAACTCGGCGTCGGAATCTCGATTACCCGAAATACAGCGACAGCGATCATAGCCATCCCAAACGCCGTCACAAGGCTGGCGCCGATCATGCGTACGGCAAGAGGCCAGATGGGAAGCACCATCCAGCCGCGCGTCAGGGCCACATCTCGGAGACCATGCGTGCCTGCGATGCCTAGCCCACTCGTTGCCAGCGACAGCCCGACGTTCTGGAAGGTGAGGCCTGAGTAGGCCGCCCCCAGCCCGATGTTGACGAGCGCGTAGAGCGTCCAGCCAGAGATCTGGCAGATCCAGTAGAGGAGGAGACGGCGCATTGTGGCAAGCGTCGAGCTGGCGAACAGAAGCGTACGACGATCTCGAGGCTATGGTGTGGCAGAGGCACTGACGCTGCGCAGGTGCTCCGCCAGCGCGTCGGGCTGGTCGAGCTGGATGAAGTGACGGGAGTCGGAGACGATTTCGACGTGGACACCCTCGCCATACTGGCCCTCGTAGAGAGCACGGACGGCGGCCTCGTCCATCCCGCCGTAGCCCGCGCCCGCCGCCAGCACGAGGGTTGGGACCGTCAGGTCAGCCATATCGTCGCGGAGGTCCGTCGTGAACATGTCATACATGGCCTGTGCGACTGTGGCTGGGTCCGAGCTGGCGTGGACATCGAGGTAGGCCGCCGCCGTGTCTGGGTTGGTAATCATGGAGGCGAGCGCCATCTCCTGCTGGACGCGGAACTGCTCGGGCGTCGAGAGCGCCATCATGCGCTTCATGCCAGAGCCCATCTCAACGGCGCGCGCTTCGGTCATCGTGGGATCCTGGGCCGCTGCCAGGAACGGCAGCGCATCGACCACAACAACCTGGGCGACCGATTCCGGCACCGCCAGCCCGATGCGGAGGGCCGTCCAGCCGCCGAGGCTGTGCCCGGCCACGATGGCGGGGTTGTCAAGAGACGTAACATAGGCCGCCAGCTCGTCGCGCACGGCGTCGAGGAAGCCATCCTGCGTGCTGGCATCCACGGGTGCCACGCCGCCGAATCCGGCCAGCGTGACCACATGGAGTGTGTGCGAGCTGGCGAGGCGCTCGACGGTCCCATTCCACACCACGCCGCCCCCCGCGAGGCCAGGGATGAGCACGAGGTCGGGACCAGAGCCGGTCACCTCCACGGTGAACGGGCGCTCAGCAGGTTGGGCGTACACCGCTGTGGCGATGGCGACGATGAGGGCGATGAGCACGGCGCGCGAAGGGCGCGAACAGCAGAGGGAAGGGAACGTCATGGCGAGAAGGGGGTGGTTGGACAGGCTCAACATGACGGCTTTGTTCGCCCCGTGACAGCGATTTGGGATGAGCGGTCGAGCGGGCGGATGAGCGGCGCAGCAGCTCCACGAGGTTCAGCCTCGACACGTTCTGCCGATACCTTCTGCTCGCCAGCTCGACCCTTCATGCTCGATTCCCTCACCTGGATCACCGGCGGCCTCGGGCTGGCGTTCGCCGTTGCAGGCGCCTCGTACTATGCCTGGGTGTTCGGTCTCGGGAGCAAACTGGACGGAATGAAGCGCATCCGCATGAACGGCATGATGGCTCAGCTGCGCGGTCGGCACAGCGAGCGTGATCCGGCCAGTGACGTCCAGCAGGCCCTCAATGATGCCTTGAACGGCGTGCCCGATCTCGGCGAAGAGCCGGACGACGGCCTCTGGATTCCCGAGGTGCGCCAGCCCGTTCAGCCGTAGATGCGGTCGAGGTAGCGCTGGGCGGCCTCCTCATGTGCGGCCATCTTGGTCTCGCCCATCCGGTCCAGGTGGCGCGTCAGCATCCCGATGCGGTGGTACCCCTCCACCTCCTCGCGGTAGTCCCGAACGAACGTCCAGAACAGGCCGTCCCACTTCGCCTCCCAGTCGCCGCGCGGGTAGTGGCTCATCTTGCGGAGGTAGTTGGAGCCGTTGAAGTAGGGCTTCGTGGTGAGGACTGGCCCGGCCGCGTGCTGACTCATGCCGTACGTGTTGGGCACCATCACCCAGTCGTAGGCGTCGATGAACATCTCCATGAACCACCGGTAGACGGCGCGCGGGTGGACGCGCGTCAGGAAGAGCGCCGTGCCCAGCACCATCAGCCGCTCGATGTGGTTGGCGTAGCCCGTTTGGAGCACGCGCTGGATCACGTCGTCTACCGGGACGAGGCCGGTGGTGCCATCGTACCACGCGTCGGGCAGCTCTCGCTCGAACTCCCATAGGTTGCTCGTCCTCAGCTCGACGCCCCGGAGGTCGTAGAGCGCCCGCATGTACTCACGCCATCCGACGAGCTGGCGAACAAAGCCTTCCAGGGAGTTAAGACGTATATCGTCTGCACGATCCATTACAGCATCCAGAACCTGCTGGGGCGTCACCAGCCCGATGTTGAGCATCGGCGTGAGCACGGCGTGGTAAAGGGCGGACTGGCCGGGCTCGATGGCGTCTTCGTACGGTCCGAAGCGGTCGAGGCGCTCGTCCACAAAGGCCTCGAGCCAGCGCGCTGCGCCGTCCGGGTCGATGGGATACGGGAGCGGCCCGCTGGCGCCGATGTGGTCCGGGAAGTGCTCCTCCACATACGCTTGCGCCTCGCCCACGTACTCTGACGATGGGGCCTCCGGAAGCGGAGGCACCTCTGCGAGCGCTTCCTCGTTCAGCTTCTCCCGGTTGTCGGCATCGAAGCTCCACTGGCCGCCGACCGGCTCGCCATCATCGTCGATCAGAAGGCCGAAGCGGCGGCGCTGGTGGATGTAGAAGTCGGCCATCCGTGCGCGCTGGCGACCGTCGAAATAGTCTGTGTTCTCGGCGCGCGTGTTGAGGAACAGCGGAGTGTCCAGCATCGCCAGCTCGACGCCCGCACGCTCTGCCGCCGTGGTGAGGCGTTTCTCGAGGATGAAGTCGGTCGGCTCGCAGACGCGCAGCGTGGTGATGCCGTCGGCCGCCAGCTCGGCGACGAGATCTGCTGTCGATGTCCGGCTGGACCACGCGACATACGTGACCTCGTGCCCCGCCTTACGAAAACGATCTGCAGCGCACCGCATGGACGCCCGATGCAGAACAAGACGAAGCTTGTGAAACCGGGCGGGGTACTGTGTGTCGCGAAAGAAGAGATCGTCCTCTACCAGCACGACGCGATCGGCACCCTTGAGAGCCGGGTGCTCGGCGAAGAGCTGATGGGGGAAGACGAGCGCGGCGGTCATGGATGCTCAGGAAAGGTCCGTTCCATACCCGTGCCGCGCGGGCGAGGTTTTCGACCCTCGAGCTGGCGTGTGCTACCGGACGGCCACGCCCCGGATGTGCGGGCTGGCGATGCCCATCGGCACCCGAAACGAGTCGGTCTGTACCGAGGCAAAGCCCGCCGCGCGGATGGCCGCTTCGGTGTCCTGATCCGGGCGGCATCCGTCGGCGGCCCAGCCCCACGGGCGGCGCACGAGGCGCTGGATTCGCCGCAGCCACGTTCCGCGCGGGGCACCGACGTGCTCGATGAAGAGGAACGGCTTGCCCGGTCTGAGCACGCGGTAGACCTCAGCGAGGACACTCGGCACATCGTCTACGGAGCACAGGACCAGCGTGCTGAGGACCACATCCGCCGAGGCATCCTCGAGCTGAAGGGTTTCTGCGGTGCCGTTGAGGATTGTCAGCTCGAGGCTGTACGCGTCGGCGGCCCGGCGCAGGTGCGGGTGGAAGTGCACGTTGGGCTCGACGGCCACCCAGCGGGCGCCCGGCGGGAAGAAGGGCGCGTTCGGCCCGGCTCCGGCTCCGATCTCCACGATCACAGGGCGGTCGCCGTCGAACGCCAGCGCGTCGAACAGGTGGGTCTTGTGCGCTCCGTAGAGGCGTTGCTGCGAGGCCTCAGCGCGACTCAGGCTCCAGGCGAACAGCCGTGCGCGGAGACCTCGCCGGACCTCCGAAGCGGTTGGCGCCGTAGGACGTTCGCCGGGCAAACCCGGCCTCTTTTCTTCCCTCACCATCTTCCCCTGCTCTCATGGCTATCGCCAAAATCATCGAGGTCTCCGCCATCTCCCAGACCAGCTTCGACGACGCCGTCAAGAATGCCTATCGCGAAGTGTCGCAGTCGGTCCGCAACGTCAAGAGCGTCTACGTGGAGGACTTTATCTACGAGCCGGGCGACGACGACGGCAACTTCCGCGTCCACTGTAAGGTGACGTTCTTGGTCGATGGCGGGAGCGTCTAAGAACGAAGTCGCTCCTTTGCGTCTCGCGCCCTGGCTGCTGCATGTGGCCGGGGCGTTTCTGTGGAGCCCTATCGAGGTGGCGAGGCTCATCCGAACGCGTTCAGTAGCAACCGGACGGCGACGAAAGCCGCCAGCGCGGCGAATACGTACCGGACGATTCGAACGTCGAGCCTGTGGGCTGCACTCACGCCCATCCGGGCCGTGACGATGGCGGGAAGCGCGAGCGCGAGCGAGGCCTTCCAGCCCACATAGCCTAGAGCGCCATCGGGCACCGGCGCACCCAGACCGAGGAGAGCGTAGGTGATGACGCCCGCCCCGGTGATAAGGACGATGGAGGCCGTGGAGGTCCCCGCGGCTACCTTCAGCGGCAGCTTGAGGAGGGCATTGAACAGGGGCACCAGCACAACGCCTCCGCCTACCCCGGCCAGCGTGGCCAGCGAGCCCGCAGACACGCCAATGGTTGCGAGGCGGAGTGGGCCTCGCTGGGCTCCGTCTGTCGAGAGCGTGTTGTTGTCTGAGCTTCTCCGGGTCGTCAGCATCCGAACCACGACCACAACCAGCACGATGCCGAGGAGGGCCTGAAACGCCTGGTTATCGTACCACGGCTGCGTCGTCACCAGGCGCCCTACGGTCACCACAGCCACCGCCGCCAGCCCGCCCGCCACCAGCGCCGTGGGGACATCAATGGCCCTGGCCCGGTGCTGTGCGACGGCACCCGACACCGAGGCTGCGAAGGTGCAGAGCAGGCTGGAGCCTACGGTGAGAGGCGTCAGAACCGGGTCCTGGATGCCTGCGGCCTGAAACACGAAGAACAGCGCCGGTCCGAAGATGACCCCGCCGCCGATCCCGATCAGCCCCGCCATGAACCCGCCGAGGGCGCCGATGAGGATCAGGATGAACAGCATGAACCGAGCGGGGAGGACCGCCGAAGGTACCGGTCCTCTCCGCGCCTGTGCCTGTCTCCAGTTCGAGGCCCCAGGGCGATTCTACTCACTGCCCCCTTTGAGGCTGACAAGAGTAGGTGTTCACACGAAAGGTCGTTTCTCAGCTCCAATCCACTATTTCTAGTCATCCCCGCGCAGGCGGGGATCCATGCAACGGCGGCGCGAAGCTCGAACGCCATATGGACTCCGGCCTCCGCAGGGGCAGGCTTTGCTTCGCGGTCTCACCAGCCCGACACGTTGAGGACACCCTCCTAGCGCTGCGCGCCCACCTCCCTCGAAGGGAGGAATGAGGTACGCTCGCCCGACTCGAGGCCCACCAACCGAAGGTCCGGCGGCGTCGAGCTGGCGATCAGCGTCCGAGCAGGCGTGCGTAGGCCCTCGCGTCCGTCACCTGGTCGATGGCTGCTTGCACCACGGGATCGTCGGCGAGCGCCGCTGCCGTTTGATTCTCCTGGTCCACGTAGCGGGCCAGGATCTCCTGGCGCAGCCGCACCGTCAGTCGGGTCGCATGGCGCTCGAAGTCTTCCGCCTTCTCTCGGGCAATGGCGCGTTCGAGAGCCGTGCGTTCACCGCTGGCACCCTCGTAACCCGCCGTCTGCATCGCGCTGGCGAGGGTGGTGAGGGCCCGTTCGGCATCGGTCTGGTAGTCCACGCCCTCGCGTTCCACGAACCGGCGGAAGTCGGCCAGGAGGGCTGCGTCCGCTCGGAAGTTCTCCGGCAGGGTGCGGTTGTCTGCGGCAAAGCGGTTGGCGAAGCGCAGGAACGCTGCAGTGCGGACGAGCGCCTTCTCCAGCTCGCTCTCGATGCCCAGGGACACCGGCACATCCGGCTCGATGCCCCCGCCATCGCGGACGGTCCGGCCCGTGGTGGTGCGGAACGTCTTGCGCTGGTCGTCCGCAACGGCCTCGGCGCGCTCGCCCTGATGGTAGTCGAGGCGCTGGATCTCGCGGCCTGTGGGCGTCGCGTAGCGGCTGACCGTCAGCTTGAGCGCCGTTCCATAGGGCATCGGGCGGACGATCTGGACGAGCCCTTTCCCGAACGACGTCTCGCCGACCACCAGCCCCCGGTCGAGGTCTTGGAAGGCCCCAGCGACGATCTCTGAGGCCGAGGCGCTCTCGTTGTCCACCAGCACGGCCACCGGGAGGTCTGGCAGGAGCGGGCTCCGGTCCGTGGTGTACGTGTGCGCCATGCCCGGCGCGCGCCCATTGGTGGTCGCCACGGTAGTGCCGCTCGGGACGAACATGGACATCGTCCGAACCGCTTCCTCGAGAAGGCCGCCCGGGTTGCCTCGCAGATCCAGCAGGAGCGCTGTCAGCTCGCCCTCGCTCTGGAGCTGCTCAACGGCCTCACGGATCTGGGCCGAGGCCGGTCCGAAGAACTGAGTCAGCCGCACGTACCCCACGCCCGGTCGCACGAACCCGGCATAGCTCACGTCGTCGCTCGGCGGCTCGGCGCGCACCAGCACGAAGCGCAGCGGCGCCGGTTCGCCCTCGCGCGTCACCACCAGCTCGACCGTCGAGCCCGGCTCGCCTTCGAGGATATTCGCCGCGGCCTGTGAGCCGAGGCCCTCGCTGGAGCGGCCGCCGACGGACACCACGGCATCTCCCGGACGCACGCCCTGCGTCTCCCCGCTCGTCGCATCCAGGACGGACACGACGACGAGCTGGCCGCCGACCTCCTGAACGATCACGCCGGTGCCGCCCACATCGCCCGCCTGCGTGAGGCGTCCTGCTGCCGTCGTCGCCTCGTCGAAGAAGACCGTGTAAGGGTCCAGGTTGTCCGTCATGGACGCGATGCCGGTCCGCATCAGGCGTTCGGCATCGACGGGGTCTACGTATTCGCTCGCGAGGGCCTCGTAGATGTCCGCGAACAGGCCGAAGTTCTTTCGGATGGCGAACAGGTCACTCGCAGAGGCATCCTGTGCGAGGGGCGCAGCGAGGGGGGCGAGGATGAGGAAGAGAAGCAGAGCGAGGCGCATTCGAGCGGACGACAGGTGGCGTGGCAAGATGCAACGCACGAACCCGCGTCGTCGCGCCTTCTCGTGTGGATCCGGATTCAGCGCGCCCTACGTCGAGCTGGCGGCCTCCTTTGCCTTTCGGGCAGCCTCCTCAGCCTCGGACTTCGCGAGTGCGCGCAGGCGGCGTTTCTCCACCACTCTCGCCAGCCCGATGGACAGCTCGTAGAGCCCGAGCAGCGGAATCGCCATCAGCATCTGACTCCACGGGTCCGGCGGTGTCAGGAACGCAGCCACGATGAGGATTCCCACCAGCGCGTACTTGCGTCCCGCCCGCAGGATGGCCGGCGTCACGATGCCCACCTTCGCCAGCACCGTCACCACCACCGGAAGCTCGAACAGCAGCCCAGCGCCGAACGACCACGTCAGCAACATCGAGAAGTACTTCGAGATGTCGAACTCATTCAGGATGGCGTCCGAGACCTGGAACTGGGCGAAGAACTGCAGCGCGATGGGCGCGATGATGA
>JBCBZH010000205.1:0-7962 GCA_039815415.1 Bacteroidota bacterium | reverse complement strand
TGCTCTTGACACCCCGCCAGCACGCTGCCACGCCCAGCGCCATCATCATCCCGTGAAGCGCAACTGGCCATCCGCTCGACTGAAACGACTCCCATCCGGCCAATGCCGAATCGCTGGACACCGGCAGACCCGCAAACGTGGATGAGGCGAGGTAGTAGGCACACCAACCCGCCACGACGCTGTAGTAGCACATGATGACCGCAGCCACGAACGCCACGAACGCGCCTGCCCACGCGAATTTTGGTCCAGCAAGCCGTGCGAATGTCCCAACTACGCCCTGCCGTCCGCGCTGCCCGAGCGCGTACTCCGCGATAATCAACGGAATGCTCCAGAGCAACAGGAAGGTCACCCATGCCACAAGGAATGCCCCCGCGCCATCATCCCCTGCATTGGCGGCCGCGATTCTGGGGAACCGCCAGATGTTGCCCGTGCCTACCGCGATTCCGAGAACGCTGAGAATGAGGCCCCAGCGGGACGAGAATCGTTGGGTGGAGGCGTCTGACATAGAGACTTAGAACTGATCCAGGCTGGTCCAGGAAATGGGCGTTGACGAGCCATCTCCATCGGAAGTGGCTGGCGGAGCATCAAGGTCTGGCAGGGTCGCTTTAGTACCGAGGGTCCCCGCGAGGTCCGTGACGTGTGGGGCTGTCTCACGCCGCAAGGCCGCCGCGACCGCCGGGTCGGCGTCCTCCATCGCTGGACGAGAGGCCTTCAGCTCATCTGGAGCGGCCACGAGCGCATTCGGAGGCGTCGCCGTGTGGACGTCTTCGCCGAACACCGTCCCGCTGATCTCTCGTGCCGCGGCGGCATAGTCCTCGGCACCTCGTGTTGATACACGCGCATCGAACACCGTCCGTCCGTCCCGGCTGGCAACAGCGAGCGACGAGCTGGTGCGGATTTCGGTATCGAGCACAGATGTGCCGTACTTGCTTCGCAGGTACGCGGAGTACTTCGAATGGCGCGACAGCCGAGCATCCACCTGCGTGAGCAGCATCCGGGGCGGCTGTAGAACCGGGTTGAGCTTGGACTTGACGAGTGCCGCCGTATTCCAGGTCTGCTCCGCCCCCACCACAGGCTGGTACTCCGGCGTCACTGGCACAATGACGTGATCACTTGCCACCAGCGCGTTCATCGTGAACACGGAAAGCGCCGCCGCAGTGTCGAACAGGATCAGATCGTAGTCGTGTCCAGCGGCGACGGTCTCTCGCAGCCAGAGCACATCCGTGGGTTTGGTGAGCTTGCGAAGCGCGCGTGTGAGTGCCATCGACGATCCGACCAGATCGAATCCGCTCATGTGCTGAACGGGAACCGTGCGAAAATCGCCGTGAGGGTCTACCAGCGCGAGCGCCGAATGCTCGGGCGCGGGTTCGCGTCCTCCCACCATCCGGGTGAGGAACCCCTGAGGATCCAGGTCAACCACCAGAACACGGCGCCCTGCATGTCCAAAAGCGGCCGCTAAATGAATCGACGAGGTGGTCTTTCCCGTTCCGCCTTTATGGTTACAGATCGTGAGGACGGGCACTGAGCGCGAGGTGCAAAGAAGGATCGGGCCGCGAAGATACCCTGCAGCCTCTTCCAGCGAGTTAACCCCGCTCCGAACGAGCCGATATCCCCTCGGTCTCCCCTCTCCGCGACACACCGCTTCGCACGCCTGCATGGGTCCGCGCCCCTCGACCCGCTTTTTTAGCACGTTCGGCTGGTCCCTGATCGGCTCTGCGCTGCTCGCATTCAGCTTCACCCCGATGGGTTTCTATCCCATCGCGTGGGTCGCTCTGGTGCCCATTCTATCCAGATGGGCCTGTCGCGAGGCTTCGTGGGCGTATGCGCGTGAGCTGTACGCCGTCTTCCTGATGACGAGCTGCCTCGCCGGGTTCTGGCTGTTGTTCCACCCGGACACAGGTCAAGCCATCCGTGGAGGCCTTGGGCTCTTCCTGATCCCTCTTCCATTCGTCGCGGCATTCATCAGCGCTGCCGTCGTTCGGGCCCGCCGGGGCCTAGGTGCCGGGCTGGCGATGCTCGCCGCGAATGTGCTGGCGTTCGAGTATCTCCTGATCCACTCGCCGGTCCATGCCCCCTGGCTTCTGCTCGGCCACACGCAGGCGACCGCTACGCTGTTCAACCAGATGGCAGACGTCGGCGGCGTGTTGCTCCTGTCAGCCTGGGTCCTGGGACTCAACGTGGCGGTCTTCACGGCGGTGCCTTCGGCAGCGTCCGTGCCCACGAGCTGGCTAGAGCGCATGGCTCTCGTGCTCACTGACCGGCCGGGCGTGCGCGGCTTCGCAGTCGCTGTGCTCTCGCTTCTTCTGGCGCTACCGATGGCCTACAGCGTCCACCGGGTGTCCGGGCTTGATGCTGTCACCGGGTACCTACGGGTCGGGCTGGTGCAACCCAATATGAACCCGAGAGAGTGGGCAGACCCTGGCGCGAAATCCCGGGTCGCCTATCTCGCCGAGTTGTCAAATGGGGTGGTGCGGCACTGGCAAGGCCAGACCTACCTGCCCGACTCGTCTCGCCTCGCTCAGCCGGTCTCGCTCACAACCTCAGCTCGCTCTGACACCCCTTCCGGACTTCTGGTCTGGCCTCAGGGCGCCTTGCCACACTTAGGAAGTCGAGATCGCCAGCGCGACCTCGTGGACCGACTGGACGGGTGGACGGAACGACTCAACGTTGGCCTCCTGGCCGGTGCGGAAACGCTCGAGAATGCCGAGTCCGAGCCCGTTCAGACAGCGGTCTTTCTGGCACCCAGCCGTGATCCGGCGTCGGTTAGCCAGCAGAAGCGATCCCCACTGTTCGACGGACCTGCCGGGGATGCCCTGTCTCGATCGCAAACCCCTTTCCCGTTTGGCCGGACACGCATCGCCTCGGTTGTCGGGTTTGAGTCTCTGTACGGTGACTACGCGCGGGATGCCGTGTCGGGAGCGGACGTTCTGGTGGTCCTTGCCAAGACCGATCAGTGGGGCCACTCGCCAGGGATCTACCAGCACCTTGCGTTCACACGCCTCCGGGCGATCGAAACGCGCCGAGCGGTTGTTCTCTCGTCGGTACGCGGCGTTTCAGCGCTCATCCATCCGGATGGGTCCACGGAGCGTGTCGCGGACTGGCGGGACCAGGGGGTGGTCTCTCTCGATGTCCCGATCCTCCAGAAGCGCACGCTGTACTCGCGCTGGGGTGACTGGGTTGGCCTGTTTGGTTTGGGCCTCGCGCTAGTTGCCAACCTGGGCGTACTCGGCCACGCCCGCTTCGGTCGGCCTCCGGCCCCGCGCCGCACGCGCTGACGGAGCGATCTTGGCGGCTCTCGTCTCGCTGCCATGCTCCGTCTTCGTGTTCCGCTGATCCTGGCGTCTCGTTCTCCTCGGCGGAAAGCGCTGTTGGAACAGATTGGGCTGGCGTTTGAGGTGCGACCTGCCGACACCCCCGAGATCTGGCCGGAAGACGTGCCACCTGGAGAGGCCGTTGAGCACCTTGCGCTCGAGAAAGCCACGGCGATCTCCACTTCCGATGCCCTCGTTCTTGCCGCCGACACGGTCGTTGTTCTCGAGGACACGGTGCTCGGGAAACCGGACGGGGCCGACCACGCCAGCTCGATGCTGCGCCGCCTCAGCGGCAAAACCCACACGGTGTACACCGGCCTTGCGCTGATGTATGGCGGGCACCAGACCACACGCCATACGGCCACTTCGGTCACGTTCGCCGAGCTCACAGACGAGGAGATTGCACAGTACATCGCCGCTGCACAGCCCTACGACAAAGCCGGGGCGTACGGAATCCAAGACGACCTCGGTGCGTTGCTGGTGGCGCGAATCGACGGCGAGTACACCAACGTCATCGGCCTTCCACTCCGGACGCTGTATCACGCCTTGCGCACCGACTTCCCCTCTCTCTTGCATTGATCTATGCGCGTTCTCCTTTTCCTCGCCCTCATCCTGTCAGCGTGCGCTCCGGAGCCAGAGCCCGCTCCTGCTCCTTCGGAACCCGAGTCCTCACCTGCAACCACCGATGACAGCGTGGTGGGCATCGTTGGCACCAGCTCGCAGCTGAGCACGCTCGCCAGCGCGTTGGAGACCAGCGGGCTGGCGGAGACGCTCCGCGACCCTGAGCGCACCTATACCCTTTTCGCTCCGAGTGACGCCGCCTTTGCGGCGCTGCCGGAAGCGGAACGGACAGCCTTGCTCGCCGACACGGACCGCCTCGCAGGCGTGCTGCGGAGTCACGTGCTGCCTACACGCATGTTGTCCCTTGACATCATCGACGGCCTCTCTATCGACGCCGTGAGCGGCGCCGAGCTCACGCTCCAGAGCGATGGCGCCAGGATCCGCATCGCCGATGCCTCAGGAACGCAGGCAACTGTCGAAACTCCGGATCTCGACACGTCCAACGGCGTCGTTCACATCATTGACGCCATTCTGTCCCCCTGACCCCTCCTGCTATGCCTGACCGTTCTCCTGTGTACATCCTGATCGGTGGAACCGGCGGCATCGGGGCTCCCTTGACCCGACGACTTGCGGCGGAGGGCGCACGCGTCATCCTCGGCGCACGAGACGCCGACCGCCTTAGCTCGCTGGCAGGAGAGACCGGCGCCCAGGCCTTCACGCTGGACGCCACCCAGCCCGAGGCGGTCGACAGCCTCGTGCAGTCTGTTGTAGGCAGCCATGGCCGCATCGACGGGCTGGTGAACCTCGTGGGATCCATTACGCTCAAGCCAGCGCATGCTCTCAGCCCCGAGGCGTTCGAGGAGACCCTGCGACTGAACCTCCACACAGCGTTCTATGCGCTTCGCTCTGCGGCCAAGGCCATGCAGAAGAACACAGAGCCTGCTGGAGGCTCGATCGTGCTGATGGCAAGCGTGGCGGCCAAGCTTGGCCTCGCTAACCACGAGGCTGTAGCTGCAGCCAAGGCGGGAGTCGTCGGGCTGGTGCAGGCCGCAGCCGCCACCTACGCGCCGAAGGGAATCCGTGTCAACGCTGTCGCGCCGGGCCTCGTGCGGACGCCGCTGGCCGGGCGGCTCGTTGCCAGCGAGCAAGCTGTGGAGGCGTCGGCACAGATGCACCCGCTGGGGCGCATCGGGGAGCCGGAAGACCTCACCGACGCGCTGGTGTTTCTGCTCGACGCCTCGCGGAGCAGCTGGGTGACAGGTCAGACGCTGTCTGTAGATGGTGGCTTTGCCAACGTCCGTCCTCGGTAGCGGGCTTTCCAGATACGTCGCCAGCTCGGTGTGACGGCGATGGGAGGCGCACCGATGTAGATCGCACTCCTAGAGCGTGCAGCTCAACGGAGTCTCCGCTCCCGAAGCTGGGCTCGGACAGCGGAATCTGCCCCGGTGCACCCGTTTGAGGGGACCTGTTGCGTTCGGTTTCAGGAGGCGCTTCAAGGGGATTTTCAGGCTGTACGGCTCCGGGGCCGGCTACCTTCCCTGATGGCGTCCCGCACTCAACGCCGCTCGCCGGTTTCTATGCTCATCAAGCTCACCGCCTCGTTCGCGGTCGCCCTCGCTGCGGTCTGGACGGTCCTGTCGCCTTCGTCTGCGCCGAGCCTTGTGTCTGCCCCAGCTCCTCCCTCACAGGAGCAACTGTGGCCTGGCTCGAATGCGTGGGCGTCGATGGTGCTGGACACACTGACGCTGGAGGAAAAAATCGGACAGCTCTTCGTGAGTGGCGCCGCTGCCACGGCGGAAGGCCTGTCAAGCCCTGAATGGGAGGCCCTTCTCATGCGCGTTGAGCAAGGCGAGGTGGGCGGCGTCGTGTTCTCGACGGGCGATGCAGCACGGCAAGCGGAGGCGATTCGAACCCTCCAGACGCGCTCGCCCCTTCCGCTCCTCATCACGCAGGACATGGAGACCGGCGCCGGGATGCGGCTTACCGGAGCCACGAAGTTTCCCCCAGCGATGGCGCTCGGCGCGACACGAAGCACCGAGCTGGCGTACCTCCAGGGTAAGGCTATCGCCGCAGAAGCACGAGCCATTGGCGTCCATCAGAGTTATGCGCCCGTCGCCGACGTCAACGTGAATCCGGCGAATCCGGTCATCAATGTGAGGTCGTTCGGAGCCACCGCCACAACAGTCGGTGCCCTGACTGCAGCAATGGTTCGTGGTCTCCAGGACGGCGGCGTCATCGCGACGGTGAAGCACTTCCCAGGGCACGGCGACACAGCAGCCGACACGCACACCCAGCTGGCGACCATCACAGCGGATCGCCAGCGCCTCGACGCCGTCGAGCTGGTGCCGTTTCGGCAGGCCGTTCAAAGCGGCGTGATGTCGGTGATGACCGGACACCTGGCGGTTCCCGCCCTTGATCCAGGGTCGCAGGCGCCCGCAACGCTTTCGCCTCGCATTATCTCAGGCGTGCTCCGCGACGAGTTGGGCTTCAACGGCCTGGTGGTTACGGACGGGCTCAAGATGCAGGCCGTCCGCCAAGCGGGCTCCCCTAGCGAGATCGCGATTCGTGCGCTCGAAGCCGGCTCCGATCAACTGCTGCTATCCGCAGACGAGCCGGGCACGGCTGCAGCCATTGCCGAGGCTGTCCGATCTGGGCGCCTGAGCGAACGTCGCATCGACGCCTCCGTGATGCGCATCCTGCGTGCCAAGGCGTGGGTGGGATTGGACGACGTTGTCGAAGAACCGCCTCTGATTGAGGACCCCGTGGCGGATGCCCAGCTCTCGACCCCAGAGGTCCGGCGGGCGACTCGAGCTGCGCACGTTGCCGCGCCACAGCCCGAGCTACTACAGCGGTCGGAAGCCCTCGGGCGTCACATCGCGCGGAATGCCGTCACGGTGCTCCGCGAAGACGAGCGCCTGCTGCCTCTCGTCGGCCCGGATGCGCCACGTCGCGTTCTCACGCTCATCCTCGATGATGGGCTCGACCCGCTGACCGGACAGCCACTCGTGGAGGCCATCGCGGCACACACGCCTGAGCAAGGTGGCACCTTCTCGCTGCGCCTCAGTCTCGGGGACCCCGATGCCTTCTATGTGAGCGCTCTCGAGCGTGTCCGAGAGGCTGACGTGGTGGTGCTGGCGTCGTTTCGCCGGGCTCGGTCGGGACAAGGCAACGTGGCGCTCCCGCCTCGCCATCTCGCATTTTCGCAAGAGGTGATGGCGCAGCGGCGGCCCGTCATGCTGGCCTTGTTCGGCACGCCTTACGTCGGCCAAAGCCTCCCCGGTGCTGCAGCGTTTATCGCCGCTTACGGCGACGGCCCAGCAGAGCAGGAAGCCGTCGCCGATGCCCTCTTCGGCCAGATTCCGCTTCGCGGCCGTCTCCCAGTGCCCATTCCGGGGGTTGGAGGCACCGGGGAGGGTCTCCAGCTCGCCCAGCAAGCCCCACGCCTCGGGACAACCCTAGACGCCGGACTCCGGGACGATGCTCGCCAGCGCGTTGATGCCGTCATGCGACAAGCCGTGGCCGACCGTGTGTTCCCGGGCGCTGCCGTTGCCATTGGCCGAGCTGGCGTGGTGACGCAGTTGCAAGGCTACGGTTCGCTCTCGTACGGCGGGAGCGCAGTGACGCCAGACACGCCGTACGATCTAGCCTCGGTCACGAAGGTGGTCGGGACCACGCTGGCTATGATGCAGCTTGTGGAGCAGAACCGGGTGGACCTCGATGCTCCGGTGCGAACGTACGTACCGTCCTTCCGTCCTCTCGGTGGCGAGCGCATCACCGTTCGCCAGCTCCTTTCGCACACCGCGGGGCAGCGCCCGTGGTTTCCGTTCTATGCGCGGGGCATCCTGGACCGACAGGACGTGTTCCGTTTCATCCACTCAGACACCCTACGCTACCGCCCAGGATCACGGTCGGTCTATAGCGACTTTGACATGATCGTGCTCGGCGAGGTGATCGAGGCCGTGACCGGCCAGACCTACGAGCGCCACGTCACCGAGTCGATTCTCGAACCGCTCGGACTCGCCGCCACTTCACCCGACCTTCCCGATGATCTCTCGAGCCATGCCGTCGGGTACCCGCGATGGCTCCCAGG
>JBCBZH010000348.1:0-3677 GCA_039815415.1 Bacteroidota bacterium | reverse complement strand
CGACGAGATCGCCGAGGCCACGGGCCGTTCGGTGCCCACCGTCAAGCGCGACTGGCGTCGCGCCCGTGCCTACCTCTACCAGCTCATGAACGACGAGGCCCCAGCCACCGACGAGCTGGCGCCTGATCCGCCGCCGCCCGATTCTGCGAGTGAATGAGTAGAGCTTCTTAGATCGACTCTGTTCTCGCCCTCTCCTCTACCCTCAAAGTCCCGTCATCCTGAGCACGGCGAAGGATCTCCTCACAGCCTAGCGTTTGGCCCTATTTGACTAAGTGCTATCCGGCTATGAGATCCTTCGCTTCGCTCAGGATGACATCGTAGGAAGGGAACGGACAACGAACCCCGCCAGCTCGCCCCTACGCCGCCATGTCTCTCGCTCCTGACCGCTGGACCGAAGCCGACGCCCTCTTCGACGCTGCCCTCCAGCGTCCCGCTGACGAGCGCACCGCCTGGCTGCGCGCCGAGTGCGGCGATGACCCCGAGCTGTACCACGCCGTGACGGCCCTGCTCGATGCCGACGCGGCGGCGGAGCAACAACTGGGCGAGAGCGCGACGTCGTTCGCTTCGGATCTCATTGAGGCGGTCCAACGCGACCGGGAGTCCGCCCTTCCAGACGGCACCCGTGTGGGCGCGTACCAGATCGCCGGCGAGTTGGGGCGCGGCGGCATGGGCACGGTCTACCGCGCCGCCCGCGCCGATGGCACCTTCGACAAGGAAGTCGCCCTCAAGCTGTCAAGCGCGGCATGGACACCGATGAGGTGCTGCGCCGCTTCCGGTCCGAGCGCCAGATCCTGGCCGGGCTGGAGCACCCGAACATCGCACGACTGCTGGATGCCGGAGCCGCCGAGGACGGCCGCCCCTTCGTCGCGATGGAGTTGGTGGAGGGCCGCCCCCTCACCGACTACGCCGAGGCTCGCCAGCTCGACCCGGCCACCCGCCTGGCCCTCTTCGAGCAGGCCGTCGAGGCCGTGGCCTATGCCCACCGGCGGCTGGTGGTCCACCGCGACCTCAAGCCCTCCAACGTGCTGGTGACGGATTCGGACGACGGCCCCCGCGTGAAGCTGCTCGACTTCGGCATCGCTCGCCTGCTCAACACCAGCGAGGACGGCCTGACCCGACCCGAGATGCGTGTGCTCACGCCCGAGTACGCCGCGCCCGAGCAGATCCGGGGCGAGCCCCCCACGGCCGCCATGGATGTATACGCGCTCGGCGTCGTCCTCCATGAACTGTTGACCGGCGCTCGTCCCTCGGACTCTGTCGATGCATCCCTGAGGAGCGATCTCGGCGTGCTGGTCCGCACCGCTCTCCACAACGACCCCGACCGGCGGTACGGCTCGGCGGAAGCTCTCCTCGACGACCTTCGGCGCCTCCGCGAGCACCTCCCGCTCCGCGCTCAACCCGCCTCGGTTGGCTACCGCGCTCGCCGCTTCGTGGACCGGCATCGCGCTGGCGTGGCGGCGGCGGCTCTCGCGCTGGTGGCTCTGATCGGCGGGACGGCCTTCTACACGGCTCGCGTCACCGCGGAGCGCAACCTCGCGCAGGCCGAGCGCGACCGTGCTGAGGCGACCTCCGCGTTCGTCACGGGCCTGTTCGATGCCGCCGACCCCTTCGCCAGCCCGACGGAGCGCCCGGACACGCTCCGCGCCCGCGACCTCTTGCAGCGCGGCGCCGACCGCGCCCGCACCACCCTCGTCGAGGCTCCCGGAACCCAGGCGGACGTGCTGACCGCGATCGGCAGTGCCCTCACTGGCCTCAGCCTGTACGCTGACGCCGACTCGATTCTGACTGAGGCCGTCGAGCTGGCACGGACCGATGGCACCCCTGACCGCGTGCTCCGCACGCTCTTGGAGCGCGGGCATGCTCTCTCGCTCGGAGAGGACGCGTCGGAGGCCGTTCCGATTCTTCAGGAGGCCGTCGAGCTGGCGGAGGCGTCGGCCCCGCGCCAGCTTGCAGCCGCTCGTCTCGCTCTCGGGGGGGCGCTGCGGCGAACCAACGCGCTGGATGATGCCGTCTCCGTGCTCGACGGTGCACTCTCTGACCTCTCCCAGGATTCCCTCCAACGCGCTGGCGGCCTTCTTGAGAGGGCCCGCGTGGAGCAAGACCGGGGGCGCCCCGCTGATGCCGAGCCGTACATCCGCGATGCGCTCGATCTCCAAAGAGCAACCCTTGCCTCCAACCACCCGGCCATCGCGGAGGCCACAGAAATGATGGGCGTTGTCATTCAGGACCAGGGCCGCCTGGATGAGGCCGAAGCCTTCCTGACCGAGACGTATCGCATCCGGCAAGCCGCCCTCGGAGAGGACCACATCCAGACCGCCAGCGCGCGGTTCAATCTCGCCGGGCTGTATCGCACGCTTGGCCGCACCGACGAAGCCCTCGAGACCTACACCGAGATTCTGGCTTTGGACCGGGAGCGTCTTGGTCCCGACCATCCCTACGTAGGGTTCGTGCTCCTCGAGATTGGCATTACGCACAGCATCGCGAAGCGTCATGAGGCGTCCATTGCTGCTTACCAGGAGGCCGTTGATGTGATGCGCCGTTCCCTGCCCGAAGACCACCAGGCCGTGACCGAGGCGATGTCTGGCATCGGCCACGAGATGGCGCAGGTCGGGCGGGAACGAGAGGGAGAAGCCATACTCCGGCGCGTGTTGACGATCCGACGGGCCAGCCTTGGCACCGAGAGTTGGCGAACCGGAGTGACGGAGAGCGTCCTGGGAGGTCTTCTCATGAGACGGGGCCGCTTGGCCGAGGCGGAGCGCCATCTCGTCAACGGCTATGACACCATTCGCGAAGCCAGCGGACCGGAAGGCGCAGCGCTCCGGCGCCTGATTGAGCTGTACGAGACCACAGACCGCTCTGACCAGGCCGCCCCGTACCAGGAGCGGCTGGCCGAGCTCGAAGCTGGCTGACCTCTTCTGCTGGCGACAGATTGCTGTCCCCCTAGCATGACAACTTGGGGGGCTCGACCGTGGCCCTGCAGTTAAGAACCGGATCTGGCAACCGAAAACAGAGAGGCTCTGTGCCCTCCCACGATGCCCGCGCCCCCTGCCACCCCTCCCTCAGCCCGTGCTGCTCCGCACCCGCGTGGGCTGTACACGAAGGCCATCCGGTGGTTCATCCCTCCCATGGAGCGGGATCGGCTGGATCTTCTCCGGGCCCGGCTCTTTGTGGTCCTGTGCTTTCTCGTGGCGCTCAACACAGGCGGATTCGCAGCTCTGCACGCGCTGCACCACGAACCCGGAAACTCCTATGTCGTCATCGGGCTTCTGATGATCCTTAGCGGGGTTGGGCTTGGGTTTCCCTTCCTGCTTCGATGGGGCGCACCGGTCCGTCCGCTCAGCTCTACATTTTTCGCCGTTCTCCAGCTCGGGCTCATCGGTGTTGCCTGGTTCGATGACGGACTGAACTCTGGCTCTGTCTACTGGCTGGCGGCCCTTCCCCTCGGCGCTGCTTTCCTGGGAGGCACCCGGGCTGGCTGGGCATCCGCCCTGTTGTCCCTAGTGGCCGTTCTGGCGCTGTACATCGCCCTGGGGATGGGCATGGTGTTCCCGACGAGCGTCCCCCCCGCGCACGTTGCTGTCCATAAGGCCGTCAATCTGTTCAGCTGCATCGCGTGCGTGGGCGCCCTGGCTTGGATGTACGAAGGCCCTCTGGTACGGCATCTCTACTCCCTGATG
>JBCBZH010000140.1:0-11010 GCA_039815415.1 Bacteroidota bacterium | reverse complement strand
GCGCCCTCGCCTGGATGTACGAAGGCCCTTTGGTACGGCATCTCTACTCCCTGATGGGCCGCCTCGAAACCGTCAACACGGACCTGCGCCGTGAGCTGGAAGAACGCCAGCGCGCCCAGGCCCATGCCGAAGCTGCCAGCCGCGCCAAGGATGTGCTGCTCGCCAACATGAGTCACGAGTTCCGTACGCCTCTGACCGCTATTCTCGGCTTTACGGAGATCCTGGCGGACGAGGCAGACCCAGACCACAA
This sequence comes from Bacteroidota bacterium, assembly GCA_039815415.1. Lineage (GTDB taxonomy): Bacteria > Bacteroidota > Rhodothermia > Rhodothermales > Rubricoccaceae > JBCBZH01. The sequence goes on along the minus strand of JBCBZH010000140.1, from coordinate 10,760 downwards.
GCCCCTTCTTGAGTCCATCGACCGAGGCGGACGGCGACTGCTCAACACGCTCAATGGCGTTCTCGACCTCGCGTGGATCGAAAGCAACCAGACGGATATCGAGCTGAAGCCCATCGACGCGCAGGGCGTTGTCAGCGAGATCGCGAGTCGGTTCCTCCCCACCGCTGTTGAGCGGGGCCTCTCGTTTAAGATCTCCGGGACCGCGACGCTGGTCCGCGCCGATGCCGAAGCGTTGCGCCGCGTAGTGGCCGCGATCATCGACAACGCCATCCGGTTTACCGAGCGGGGCAGTGTGCACGTGTCCGTCCGGTCCGACGGCAACCACACGTCCATTCTGGTCTCAGATACCGGGATTGGAATGGTGCCCGATTTCGTGGAGCAGGCTGTCCAACCCTTCCGGCAAGCCTCCGAAGGCGATGCCCGAACACATGAAGGCGTGGGCGTAGGTCTCACGGTGGCGGAGCGCCTTCTGGACATGATGAACGGCGTGCTGACCATCGACAGCCACCCCGGTGAGGGCACGACGGTCACCCTTCAGCTTCCCGTCTTTGCCTCGGAGACGCTGCCGCCTGCGGAGCCCCCTGTGCACGAGTTGGCGGCCTGACTCCGCCCGCTCGCTAGCGCTCACCCATCAGCGCATGACGATCACGCGCTACGCTGGCGCCCCGGCGGCTGTCGCCAGCCGGACGATGTAGACGCCACTCGGCAGCGCGCTGGCGTCCGACGCCAGTTCGAACGCACGCTGCACTCGGATACGGAGAACGCCCCGTGAGCCGTTGACGCGGCGCCCTACGGTTTCAAGAGAGGCCAGCGTATCTCTGGCCGCCTGCCTCCGTAGAGCCCTCACCCGACGCGCCCTCCCCACCGCGTTCTCACCCGTATGGCTTCTCCCGCTCTCCCCTGGTGGCGCCGCGCGCTGGCGGCGGTCTTCCGTGGCATCGGCCGCGCATTGGGATGGGTGTGGAGCCGCATCCGCCGCGTGTTCGCGCGTTTGTGGGCCATCATCCGGGATGCACAACGTCCGAAGCGCCAGCGCGTGGGTGCCGCGTTCGGCAGCCTGGCGTTCTTGGGGCTGGTGAGTGGAACGGCCCTCGGGATGGCGATCCTGCTAACCTGCGTGGCGCTGATCCCGTTCACGCCGGGCGTGCAGGACCTCCGCCATGCCCGCGAGATCCACCCGTCCGTGCTGGTCTCCGCCGACGGCGTCGAGCTGACGACGCTCGCACGCGGCAACCGGGATTGGATGACGCTCGATGAGATCTCTCCACACGTGGTGGATGCGCTCCTCGCGACGGAGGATCGGCGCTTCTACACCCACTTCGGGATGGACCCGATCCGGCTTGGAGGTGCCGTTGCTCGGACCGCTCTCGGCGATCCGCAGGGCGGCTCCACGCTCACGCAGCAGCTCGCCCGCAACCTCTTCCCGACCCGCATCGGGCGGGCACGGTCGCTCAACCGAAAGCTCAAAGAGGCCGTTACGGCCATCAAGATCGAGCGCGTCTACACGAAGGACGAGATCCTCGAGATCTACCTCAACACCGTTCCCTTCCTCTACAACGCGACCGGCATCGAGATGGCGGCGCGGACCTACTTCTCGACCTCGGCCCAACAGCTCGACCGCCTGCAGGCCGCCACGCTCGTCGGGATGCTCAAAGGCACGTCGTCCTACAACCCGAAGCGGCACCCAGAGCGCGCGCTGGCGCGGCGCAACGTGGTGCTTCACCAGCTCGTGGTTACCGACCGGCTTTCGCAGGAAGAGTACGACCGACTGAAAGAGCGGCCCTTGGGGCTGCAGTTTGAACGGCAGGCCCTGCAAACGAGCAAGGCACCACACTTCACCGAGCATGTCCGCGTGTGGTTGGAGGACTGGGCCGACCGCAACGGCTATAGCGTCTACGGCGACGGCCTGACCGTGCACACGACGCTCGACTGGCGGATGCAGCAGGCCGCCTCGGAGTCCGTCCGCCGCTTCGGCGATGCCTTGCAAAAGGTGGCCGACGTGGAGTGGGGCCGTGCCCGGGCCGACCGCCTCGGGTCTACGACGGAACCGTACGTCACGGCGTCCCGCCGTACGGAGGCTTTCGAGCGCTTCTGGACGCTCCGCCGCTCGACCGCCGAGGCGTTCACTCGCGAGACGGCCACGTACCAGCGCGCCGTCGCCAACGGCGCGGACCCTGAGGCCACGGTGGATCGCCTCCTCAATCAGGAAGCCTTCCGCGACTCCCTCCGAGCCGTCAAGATGCGCCTCGAGCTGGCGTTCACCGCTGTGGACCCGGCCACGGGGCAGGTCCGTGCCTGGGTGGGCAGTCGGGATTACGCCAGAGCGCCCTACGACCACGTCGCGCGGATGCGGCGCCAGCCCGGCTCCACCTTCAAGCCGTTCCTCTACGCCCGCGCCCTCGAAGAAGGCTTCCACCCCGACGATGCCTTCGTCGACCAGCCCATCGCCATCCAGGACGGCAAGACGATCTGGCAGCCGGTCAATGCCAACGGCGAATCCTCAGGAGACGTCGTGACGCTCCGCGACGGGCTGGCGAAGTCGGTCAACACGGTCGCGGCCCAACTCGTTGAGGAGGTCGGGGCGAAAGACCTGGCGCGGACGGCCCGCCGCTTCGGCGTCCGCAGTGAACTCGAGGCCGTCCCGTCACTCGCGCTCGGCACCAGCGAGGTATCGCTGCTCGAGATGGCGAGCGCCTACGCCACCATCGCCGACGGCGGCACCCACCGCCCCCCCGTCTGGGTGACGCACATCGAAGACCGTGACGGCACCGTCATCGCTCACTTCGCTCCACCCGCTCGGCGCGCCTACGACCCGGAGCTGGACGTGCAGCTCCTCGACATGATGCGCGGCGTGGTGGACACCGGCACTGGTGCCGACGTGCGCCGCCGGTTCAACGTGCGCGGCGACCTCGCGGGCAAGACTGGAACCACACAGGATGGCGCCGACGGCTGGTTCCTGCTCATGCACCCGGACCTCGTGATGGGTGCCTGGGTGGGCTTCGACGATCCTCGCGTCACATTCCGGTCGGCCTACTGGGGCCAGGGCGGACACAACGCGCTTCGCGTCGTCGGCGACTTCGCGCGCACGACGCAGCGACGTGGACTGCTCGCGACCAACCGTGCGTTCCCACGTCCGGAGATCGAGATGGAGGACGATGCGCCGTCGGTCTGGGATCGCTTCCGCGCCTGGGCCGGTGGCCTGTTCGAGCGCGAGGAGACGACCGAGACCGAGCCGGAATCCGTTCGCCAGCCCGAGGATGAGCGCCGCCAACCCGACCCGCGCCCGGAGCCGGAAGAGCCCGAGGAGGCCGAGCACGAGCATCCTGAGGACGACGAGAATGAGTGGGAGTACGACTGGGACCCAGAGGACTGGGAGCCCGAGCCTGCTCCAGAGATGCCGACTCTCCCGGACTGGGATGAGATCGACTGGGACGACCTCGAGGCCGAGGGCGCCGAGTGGCTCGAGGACCTCGTGGATGAGCTGGAGGATCGAGGCTACAACCGCGAGCAGATCGACCGCGTGCTGCACCAAGCCGGATCGGGCTGGCGGGAGGCTGCAGAAGAGGCCCAGGAAGAGGTGGAGCGAGAGATCCAGCGCGCCATGCGCCGGGCGCTCCGTCGAGCGGCTGAAGCTGCGCGTGACGTCGAGGCGTCGATTCGGTAGAGTCGTCGCCAGCTCGAGGTATCCCATTAACGAGCTGGCGACGGGGGAGCACGGAACGCCTTGCCGGACATAACGCCCCGAGGGTACTGTAAAGCTCCCTGCTGAAGTCCCATGCACCGTACAGCTCGCCAGCTCGTCGGACTGCTCCTCGTTCTGCTGATCGGGCCGCTGGCTCGTGCGCAGACGTGGGGCTCCTGCGAGACGGGGAACGCGCAGCGCGTTCTGGAAACGCCCATTCTCCAGGCCAGCATGTTCAATACCGGTAGTCTGTTCTTTGGCGGCGAAACCACTGCAGGGGATGGATACCTGATCCCTAAGCAGATCACCACCTCGTTCGGACGTGGCCTCTCGCCCGTGTTTGCGGCCGGACTCTGGCTTGGCGGAACCGTGGGCGATAGTGTGCGCGTGGCTGCAGCTCGCTATGGTAGATGGGACTTCTGGCCGGGACCGCTGGAGGATGCCGCCAGCCCGCCAACCGACTGCTCGACGTACGACCGCATCTATGTCGTCTCCCGAGACGACATCCGCCGCTACTACGAGACCGGCGAGCTGACGGACGACCTCCGGGACTGGCCCCACCCGCTCGGCGCGCCGGTGATCGATGGCGATGGCGACTCGACCAATTACGACCTTCGAGCTGGCGATCAGCCGGACCTGATCGGGGACGTGGCCGCATGGTGGGTGATGAACGACGCTGGGAATGATCACGGCATTTATCACTCGAATGGTCCGCTCGGTGTGGAGGTGCGTGTGTTGGCGTTTGACTACGGCAAGCGCACTCCCTCTCGCCTCTGGGAGGCCACGTTCTTCCGCTACGAGATCACCAACCGGGGCGATCAGCCCATTGAACAGATGTACGCCTCGCTGTTCGCTGATCCGGATCTAGGCGATGCGAGCGACGACTACATCGGCACAGACACGCTTCGCAACATGGTGTTCGTCTACAACGACTCGAATGAAGATGCGAATTACGGCGTCCCGCCTGCATGGGGAATGCAGATCCTCAAAGGACCGATTGTGGACGAGGACACTCTCGGTATGACAACATCGGGTACCTGGGTGAGCAGTGGACCAACAGGTACAACTGACCCTGCAACAGCAGATGAGTATTACAACTTCATGCAGGGCCTATGGGGAGATGGCAGCCCAAGGATGGAAGGCGGCTTCGGGTTCGAATCTGGCGGCCCAACCACTTTGTTCATGTATCCGGGCGATCCTGTGACGGAGTCGTTCTGGAGTGAGACAAATACCGAAGGCGACGGTACGGATAGTCAACCAGGGGATCGCCGGATGGTGGGCTCCACAGGCCCGTTTACTCTCAATCCGGACAGCACGCAGACGCTTCTGTTCGCCATGCCCTTCGGCCAGGGCACGGATTACCTCCATTCCATCATCGTGATGCGCGGGCTGGCAGGAGCGCTTCAACAGGCTCACGCAGCGGGCTACTTCACCTCCCGCCGCGTCGAGGGCCAGCCCGTCGATCCGGCAACCGAGGCACTTCGCCTGTCGAGGGTGGCGCCGAACCCGTCTCGAGCTGGCGCCATCGCACGGCTTAACCTGCCTAGCAGCTCACCGGTTCACGCAGCCGTCTACGATATCCTCGGTCGCCAGCTCGAGGTCCTCGTGGACGGCGTGCTACCCGAGGGCGAGACCGAGCTGGCGATTCCAGAGCGCCTTCCTCCGGGCACGTACCGGCTGCGCGTCCGCGTCGCGCCCGGCGGCGAGGAGACGCTCACGTTCACCGTCGCCCGATAGCGCCAGTTGGCTTCGCCGATGTCGGGGTCAAGCTGATGATTCGCCAGCTCGTAAGCCATCTCCCTCGATAGGTCCGTGACCTATCCGTCAACGTCATCCTGAGCGCACGCGAAGGATCTGGTTGCGTGTCAGCAATGCGCTCAAACGAGGCCCAGCGCCGGAGCCAGCGAGAGTCTTAGCTGACGCCGACCTTCAGTTCGCTCTGATCAGCTAGAGAATGCCAAGCCCGTCTGCCTCGAGCTGGCGCTATCCGCTCGTCGCCGCGAGGAAGTCTTGGATCACCTGCGGGAGACGAGGCTCACCGAAGTGCCACAACGCCACCAGCAGCGCGATCACGAGGATGTTGGCGATCGAGATCGGCAGCAGCGTCTTCCAGCCGAGGTTCATCAACTGGTTGTACTTGAAGCGCGGCAGTGTCCAGCGGATCCAGATGAAGCAGAACGCGATGAACGCCACCTTCGCCACGAACACGCCCACCTGGAGGATCATCAGCAGGACTGGCGACATCGCATCGGCGAAGAACACCTCGCCCGGGATCAGGTAGCCGCCCAGGAAGAGCGTCACGATCAGCAAGCTGGCGATCCACAGGTTGACGTACTCGGCCAGGAAGAACATCCCGAACTTCATGCCGGAGTACTCAGTGTGATAGCCGCCGACCAGCTCCTGCTCGGCCTCAGGGAGGTCGAACGGTGCGCGGTTGGTCTCGGCCAGCGCACAGACGCTGAACACGATGAATCCGACCGGGTTGCGGAAGATGTTCCAGCCCCCGAAGCTGCCGAGGTGGTTCTGGCTCTCGACGATCTCGAACAGGCTCAGGCTACCGGAGTAGAGCACCACCGAGAGCGCGGCCGCGCCCATCGCCAGCTCGTAGGAGATCATCTGCGCCGAGGACCGGAGGCCGCCAAGCAGCGAGTACTTCGAGTTGGACGACCAGCCCGCGAGCGTCACGCCGTAGACCGTAATGGAGGTCATCGCGAGCACCATCAGAAGCCCGACGCCAATGTCCGCCACGGCCAGCGGTCCGCCGTCCGGCGTCCGCGCCCACGGGATCATCGAGCCCGTCGTCATGGCAATCACCACCATCATCGTCGGCGCGAGGCTGTGGATGAAGCGGTTGCCCTGCGCCGGGACGATGTCCTCCTTGAAGAGGAGCTTGAACACGTCCGCAAACGGCTGCAGGATGCCACGCGGCCCCACACGGTTCGGCCCGGTCCGCTCCTGGATAAACGCCGACACCACGCGCTCCGCGTAGACCAGCAGCGACGCTGTCACGAGGAAGACGTTGAGCAGGATAAAAATCGCGATGGGCAGGTCCAGGACCTCCCAGGCGGCGGCGAGAAACGCGAGGGCTCCGTCCATGCGGGCTGGCGAGTGGGTGAGGTAACAGGCCTAGCAGAAAGGCCACAATCGTGTCATCCTTAGTGGAGCGAAGCGGAATCGAAGGATCTCAGCCGAGCACTGCGCCGGAGTCGAGCTGGCGGATCGTCGTGCACTCCTGAGATCCTTCGACTGCGGGCTGCGCCCTTCGCTCAGGATGACATGGGTGGAAGGTACAGGTTGAGCGTCGGGTTACGCAGGCTGGGCGGCATCTTCGAGAGCGACGCCCAACTCGCCCATCGCCTTGTGGGTGGCCCCGGCGAAGGCGGGCAGCTCGGCGATCTCGTCCATGAGTGCACGCGGGCTGGTGGCTGAGACGTCGAGATCGAGGCCCTTGGCGAGATCTGGAATCGTGGCCCAGCCAGGGAGGCAGTCCACCTTGTTGTCCTCGTCGTGCCACTTGTCGAACGGCGTGCCGTGAACGTCGGTGCGGCCCTGGCCGGTGCCCAGCGCCATCATCAGCGAGCGGTTCATGGAGCGCACCGTCTTGGCCGGACGCAGCAGCTGCGCGCGTCCGTCCTCGTTCACGTACGTCCCGATGGTCTCCACGGACATTGCAATCGGCAACACCACGTCGGCGACGGGCAGCGTCTCGTTGGTGGTATGCGTCGGGTGGAGGATGACCGGCGTGGCCGCCAGCTCGTCGGCATCGGTTAGGCCTGCGGCCACCACGTCGTCCTGGAGGATGTAGACGAGCTTCGCCGAGCTGGCGAGGCTCTCGAAGACCACCTTCTCGACGGCGCGGAAGCCGAGGCGCTCGCAGCCCGCCGTGTTGGGCGCGGGGTCGTCAGAGATCAGCCAACCGTCGCCCGAGCCCTCCTCGCGGCGGTCGAGGTACACCGGCGTATCTGCCCCGACGGCCTCGGCAAGCTGGCCGAGGAGGTAGTTGTCCTCGACGGTCGCGTAGGGCGAGCCGACGAACAGGATGTCGGACCCGGCCTCCGTCACCAGCTCGGCGGCACGGTCGGTCGCGGCCTGCCACGTGGCGGGGCGGCCCTCGAGCTGAGGTCCGCTTGCGCGGTTCTCGTTGTAGGTGCTGTAGACGAGGCGGGCGGCGTCCGGAATCCAGTACTCGTTGACGTCCAGGTTGGCGCGGCTCGTGATGCGGAGCACCTCGTTGTTGCGCACCCACACGTCCACGTTGAGGCCCTTGCCGCCGAAGTCGGAGACGGTCGGGGTCTTGGACATCTCCCAGACGCGCGCCTTGAAGCGGAAGTAGTCCTCCGTCAGCGCGCCCACCGGGCAGATGTCGCACACGTTCATCGAGTACGGATCGTCAAACGTCTCGCCCGGCGCCGTCATGGGGTGGTTCTTGTCGCCCCGGTTAATGATGGTGAGCTGGTGGCTCTCCGTCACCTCGGTGGTGAAGCGGGTGCAGCGGGTGCAGTTGATGCAGCGCTCAGCGTCGAGGATCACGTTCGGCCCAAGCTGGACGCGCTTGGGCTTGTGGACCTTCTGGAACTCGAAGCGCGAGCCCTCAGGGCCGTACTTGTACGCCTGGATCTGGAGCGGGCACTGGCCGGCCTGGTCGCAGATGGGGCAGTCCAGCGGGTGGTTCACCAGCATGATCTCCAGGTTGTCGGCCTGGGACTCTGCCACGGCAATGTCGCTTTCCTGCGTGTGGACCACCATCCCGTCGGTGATGTCCAGCGCGCAGCTCGGCATCAGCTTGGGGAAGTAGTTGATCTTCTGGGTCCCGTCCTCGTTCAGCACCGGCTCTCTCGTGGCCCGGTCGAACATGGGCGTCCCGGCCTTGACGAGGCACTGGCGGCAGTTCGCAGGAACGGACAGCGCTGGGTGATAGCAGAAGTGTGGAAGCTCGGTCCCGTGGTCGAGGCAGAACTGGAGGACCTTATCCCCCGGCTCGAACTCGAACGTTTTCCCGTCGATGGTGACCTGCGGCATAAGAGTGCGGTCGGTGTAGGCTTTGTTCTTCAGATGGTTGCCCCTCCGTCCTCTCCTTTCCTTCCACCCTTTAAGAGGTTGGATAGGTCGGAAGGGATGGAAAGATGCGCATGCGTCCGGTCAGGCGTTGTCGGTCACCTCGGGCTCTGTCGGGTCCGGCTCTCCCGTCAGCTCGGCGCCGGAGGCCTCGAGGGCCAGCGTAAGGCGGGGCTCCGTGATGGCGGCCACCTCTTCTTCGGAGGCGCCCTCGTCCTCGGCGTAGTGCCGCAGGGTTTCCACCGACTCCTCCTCCATCGTGAACGTCCCCGCAACGCGGGCCATCCGGCCAGACGCATTCGTCGGGAAGGTGAACATGTAGTTGTCGTCCTCATCGCGTGGCACGGCGACGCGAACCGACTGGTTGTCCTCGGTGAGGAAGGTGAGCCAGCAGCCGGCCATCTGGCAGACCTTCTCGATCTCGCCTTCCACAAGCACCGTCTCACCGTTGAGGTCCTCAGCCTGGGCCACCAGCGCGTCGGCGGTCAGTGCATCGCCTGCTGGCAGCGCCTCGCCGACGAGAACCACCTCGGCGCTCCAGCTGGCGGTCTCGGTGTCTATGACAACCTCGGCGGTTTCGGGGGCGTCGGCGCAGGCGGCCAGCGCGAGGGCGGGGATGAGGAAAAGAAGGCGTTTCATAGAAGCGGAAAGCGTAGAGACGCCCCGCAGGGCGTCTGTACCGGGCAGCGCGTTGTAGAAAGGCTGCCTCAGGCTGGCGGAAGCGTTGGAGGAAGGTCGCGTCGAGCTGGCGATTGGAAGTTATGGAGTCCCCGTGGGCGTAAGGGTCTTGTCTCCGTCGACCGGCTCGGGGGTGTTGGCCCCGTCACCCGACAGTTCGGCGCCTGCGAAGGCCGTGGGTTTGCACTTGGCCTCGAACTCGTCGCGGAAGCGCTTGATGCCCCAGCGGACGGGCCACGCGGCGGCATCCGCCAGCGCGCAGACGGTGCGGCCCTCCATCTGGTCGCAGAGGTCGAGCAGCAGGTCGAGGTCGCGGGTGTAGCCCTCGCCCTCGTCGATGCGGGTGAGCAGCTTCTCCATCCAACCCGTACCGTCGCGGCAGGGCGTGCACTGGCCGCAGGACTCGTGGTGGTAGAAGTGGGCGATGCGGCGCGTCCACGAGACCATGTCCACGTCCTCATCGAGGAACGCCAGCCCAGCGGTACCGATCGAGCTGCCGGCCTCGCGGAGGGTCTCGGCGTCCATGGTCGCCTGCGCAGCGGTCTCCCACCGAAGCGGCGGCGTGGAGCTGCCGCCCGGGATCACGGCCTTGATCTTCTTGCCGCCGCGCGCACCTCCGGCCACCTCCAGCAAGTCGGAGATGAGCATCCCCATCGGGTACTCGTAGACACCAGGCTTGTTGACGTGGCCTGAGATGCCATAGAGCACCGGCCCTGGGTGCTTCTCCGGCCCGATGCCCGCGAACCAGTCAGCGCCTCGGTTGACAATCAGCGGCACGTCGGCCAGTGTCTCGACGTTGTTGATGGTTGTCGGCATGCCGAAGACGCCGACCTGCGCGGGGAAGGGCGGCTTGATGCGCGGGTACGCACGGCGGCCTTCCACGGAGTTCATCAGGCTCGTCTCCTCGCCGCAGATGTAGGCCCCAGCCCCGGTGTGGACGATCAGGTCCATCGAGAAGTCCGTGCCCAGAATGTTCTGGCCGATGTAGCCCTTTGCGTACGCCTCGTTGACCGCCTTCTCGACGTGCTCGATGTAGTCCCAGTACTCGCCTCGGATGTAGAGGTAGCACGCTTTGATAGTCATCGCGTAGCCCGCCAGCATGATCCCCTCGATCATCAGGTGCGGGTTGTACTCGAAGATCTGGCGGTCCTTAAAGGTGCCCGGCTCGGACTCATCGCCGTTGCAGCAGATGTAGCGCGGCTTATCTGGGTCTACGGGCGGCATGAAGCTCCATTTCAGCCCTGTCGAGAACCCAGCACCGCCGCGTCCCCGCAGGCCCGAAGCTTTGACTTCGTTGGTCAGGCCGGCCGGGTCAAACTTCCCGTCCACCAGCACGTCGCGGAGG
>JBCBZH010000013.1:0-32236 GCA_039815415.1 Bacteroidota bacterium | reverse complement strand
GGCGGTCACCTTCGGGTTGCGTCGGATGACGGCCGTATCGTTGACGTAGTCCGCGCCGAGCATCGTCACCTGCGGGTTGTCATCCACGAAGTCGTACAGGGCACGGGTGCCCATCAGGAAGCTGCCCACCAGCTTGCCCGGATGCACCGTCTTCTGGCGACCCGTGATGACGCCGCGCTCCACCAAGTCGATCACGCCATCGGAGAACATCTCGGTGTGGATGCCGAGGTCCTTGTGGCCTGTCATCGCTGCCAGCGCGGCATCCGGGATGGCTCCGATGCCCATCTGGAGCGTGGCGCCGTCATCCACCAGTTCGGCGCAGTTGGCCCCGATGGCACGTTCCACGTCGGTGAGCACCGGCCGGGGGATTTCTGGGAGTGGGTAGTCCACCTCCACCGCGATGTCGATCTCGCTGATGTGGAGACGCCCGTCGCCGTGCGTGCGTGGCATGTTCGGGTTCATCTCCACGATCACGTGCCTCGCCGTCTCGACCGCGGCCTGCGCGGCATCGACGGACACGCCCAGCGAGCAGAATCCGTGTGCATCCGGCATCGACACCTGGACGAGCGCTACATCGAGCGGAAGGATGTTCTGCTTGAATAGCGCCGGGACCTCGCTGAGAAAGACCGGGATGTAGTCGGCCTCGCCGCTGGCGATGGCCTTTCGCATGTTGGCCCCGATAAAGAAGGCGCTGACGTGGAAGCTGTCGCGGTACTCCGGGCTGGCGTACGAGGCGTCGCCCTCGGTATGGAGATGACACACCTCCACACCCCGAAGCTCCGAGGCCCGCGCCGTCATGGCCGCGATAAGGGCCTGGGGCACCGCGACCGCCGTGTGGATGAATACGCGCTGGCGAGACTGGATGTGAGAAACAGCCTCAGAGGCAGAGACGACTTTCATGGGGGACGAGTGGACTAGGGAGAAACAGAAGGTGGGATGTCACCAGCTCGATGCCTCGCTTGCTGAATGAACCAGGGACCATCCTGTCATCCTGAGCGGAGGGCGCAGCCCGGAGTCGAAGGATCTGTGGTGCGACGGCCCCTCAGATTCAACGCCGAGAGCTACCACTGGAAGTGCTCGGTATAACTCGCTACGCTCGCTCAGGATGACAGGATGGGAGACGGTGCCGAACACAAGCGCCCTCTAGAACAGACCCGTGATGGTGCCATCGTCATCCACGTCCATGTGAACAGCAGCGGGCACCTTCCCGAGCCCCGGCATCAGCATCATGTTGCCGCAGATCACGACGAGGAAGCCTGCTCCCGCCGACAGCGCGATGTCGGACACGGTGAGCGTAAACCCGGTCGGCACGCCGCGCGCCTTGGAGTCGTCGGAGAGCGAAGACTGCGTCTTGGCGATGCAGATGGGCAGATTCCCATAGCCGAGGGATTCGAACTGCGCCAGCTTCTTTGCCGCCTGCGAGGAGAGCGCGATGTCATCGGCGCCGTAGATCTGGGTCGCCACCGCCCGGATCTTATCCTCCACGGGCTGGTCGAGATCGTAGAGATACCGGGGCGTGGGATTCGGGTTGGAGTCCGCCAGCGAGACGACCTGTTCCGCCAGCTCGACGGCCCCTTCTCCGCCGCGTACGAACGCTTCATGGGCGACCGAGGGGACGCCAAGCTCGTTGCACCGTTCGGCGATGGCCGCCAGCTCGTTGGGCGTGTCGAACGGGAAGCGGTTGACGGCGACCACCACCGGGCTGCCGAACTGCTGCAGGTTGCGGACGTGCGTCTCGAGGTTGCCCAGCCCCACCTCGAAGGCGTCCATGTTCTCTGCGCCGAGGTCCGCGAGGGCCACGCCGCCGTGGTACTTGATGGCCTTGCAGGTGGCGACCACCACCACCACCGACGGCCACAGGTCCGCCGAGCGGTTGACGAGGTCGAAGAACTTCTCGGCCCCGAGATCGGCCCCGAACCCGGCCTCGGTCACCACGTAGTCGGCCAGCTTGCGGGCGATCCGCGCCGCCAGCACGCTGCTGGTGCCGTGGGCGATGTTGGCGAAGGGCCCGGCATGGATGAGCGCGGGCGTGTGCTCCATCGTCTGCACGAGGTTCGGCAGGATGGCCTCGTTCAGAATGACCGTCATGGCCCCCGGCGCCTTCAGCTCAACAGCCCGCACGGCGCTGAAATCCCGCCGGTAGCCCACGATGATCTCGCCCAGCCGCCGCTTCAGATCCGACCGCGACGACGCCAGCGCGAGGATCGCCATAATCTCGGACGCCGCCGTAATCACGAACCCCGACTCGCGCGGCACGCCGTTGATGCGCCCGCCCAGCCCGATTACCGCCTGACGCAGAGCGCGGTCGTTCATGTCGAGCGCGCGGCCCCAGACGGGCTGGCGAACGTCGATCTCCAGTTCATTGCCATGATGAATGTGGGCGTCCACCATTGCCGCGAGTAGGTTGTGCGCGGCCCCGATGGCATGGATGTCACCGTTGAAGTGGAGGTTGATGCGGTCCATCGGGAGGACCTGGGCGTAGCCGCCACCGGCAGCGCCGCCCTTGATGCCGAACACCGGCCCCAGCGACGGCTCGCGCAGGGCGATCATGCCCTTCTTGCCCAGCTTCCCGAGCGCCTGCCCCAGCCCGACGGTGGTGAGCGTCTTGCCCTCGCCCGTCGGCGTGGGCGTCATGGCCGTGACGAGGATGAGCTTGCCGTCGGGGCGGTCCGCCAGCGCGTCGAGGAGGTCCAGCTTCATCTTGGCGGTGTGCGTTCCGTAGAACTCGGCGTGATCCTCCGAAATCTGGAGGCTGTCCAGAATCTCGCGGATGGGCTTGAGCGTGGCGTTCTGGGCAATCTCGATGCTGGTCTGCATGGCGCGGGGTTGGGTGACGCTGAAAGGTGCGACTCCCAGCGCTTCCGTGCACGGCGGGCCGCCTTGCGGCCGCGTGTACGCCGCGCCCCTACACACACCAGCTCAACGCGACAGGCAAGCGTCGAGCTGGCGAGGAGGGTTACACACGAATCCGAGCCTGCCGAGTCATCTCATCAGGCAGGTCGTCAAGCGCACCTTCGATGTCGCGGCGCGCGCGGCGGCGTTCGCGCTCCAGCTCCCGGTCGATCCACCGCCACCGGTTGTCCTCCTGATAGTAGAGGTCTCGGTAGTACGGTGCCTTGAACCAGTAGCGGTCCGCAACGCTCTGCTGTTCGCGTACCGCCTCGCTCGGAACGGCGCGGTGGGTGATCCAGAGCTGCCGCACGCGGAGGCGATACAGATCTGGATACCGGAATCGGTAGCGCCAGTACGCAACACGGCCAGAGCTGTGCCACCTGGGGATCGGGTCGAACAGGTCTTGGAGACGAAGCGGAAGCTTCAGCCAGTCTCGTTCGCAGAGTCTGCGGAGGGTTTGGACAGGCGTGGAGCCGCGCTTGTGGCGCCGACCAGCGATGGTCGGATGCGTAAAGGCACGGATGTGGTCATAGGCGATGCGTTGAAGCCCGGCGTCCAGAAGCAGCAGCAGGTCGGCATGGTCGGGGTGCGTGTCGGGTACCGCCGGGATGAACTCCCGGACGTAGCCTGCGAAGTGCGGCGGATCCAGTGGCACCAGCTCCACGTCGAGCTGGCGAACCCAGGCATACCGCCACCGGTGCGACGCGGCCTCTCGGCGCGCGCGGGCCTGGCGGGCGCGGCGTTGATGATGGCGTCGGCGTGCGCGCCGACGGGTGAGGGAGGCGCCTCGGCCTCCCCGGAGGGCCCCGTTGTCGGGGCAGAGATCTGTGGGCATGGTGGAGTCCAGTTGGGGTCTGGACTCCAGGCAGGAGGTTTCATGCCGCGACCGGGAGGGCCGCGGCGCTATCGAGTCAGCTTGGAGTCACGCACTTCGCTCTTAGCCTTGTCATCCTGAACTTGATTCAGGATCTCGTGGCCGACGTCGAAACGTTTCGCTCAACTGAGATTCCGAATCGAGTTGACTGCGTCGGCCTTGCGGCTCGGAATGACAACGATTGAGAGCTATTGCGTACTTCCGATCAGAGTCGCTGTCTGGAGTCCTAGGTCGGAGTGCGCGGGAAGGCGCACAGGGATCTGGACTGCAGGTGGAGACGACGCATGATGAATCAGGAGGGGTTCGGACGGTCAGTCCGAACGAGGAAACGGAAATCAAACGGAGGGGCTGACGAGATCAGGGATTTCGTCGGCTCCAGGGTCTCGCCAGCTGGCGAGCACGGTGGGTCGGGCCGAGGCGGCCCCGTCGAGCTGGCGACACCGTTCACCAGCTCGACGGGGATCAGCCTTCGGACTTTCCATCGGAGGCCATCAGTACGATCTCGGGCTGGAAGGCCGCGATGGGCTCGGCGAGGTCGCTCTGGAGCGCCAGCACCTCGTCGATGTCCTTGTAGGCCTGGGGCGCCTCGTCCATGCCGCCAGCCAACAGCTCGACGCCGCGCTCCTTGAGCCACGTGTCGCGCTTGGCCTTGGGGATGGAGCGGATCGCCTGCTTGCGGCCCATCTGGCGGCCCGCACCGTGGCTCGCGCTGGCGAGCGACGCCGACGCGCCGAGGCCGCGCACCACGTACGACGGGTGGCCCTGGGAGCCAGGCACCACGCCGAGCACGCCGTCGCCCGCAGGCGTGGCGCCCTTGCGGTGCACCACCACCTCGCGATCCTCACCGTCGATCTCGTGTGTCTCGATCCAGGCGAAGTTGTGGTGGTTCTCCACCTCGGCGACCGGCTCCAGCCCGAGGGCATCCGCCAGCGCGTCGTGGAGGGTGTGGTGGCACGCCGAGGCGTAGCGACCGGCAAGGCTCATGCTCGTCCAGTACTCCTGGCCCAACTCGGTGTCGAGGCCGAGCCACGCGAGAGCCTGCAGCTGCTTGGGCAGCGGCGTTTCCTCGCGCGCGAGCTTGGAGTAGCGGTTGGCAATGGTGGCGCCCACGCCTCGGGAGCCCGAGTGCGTGAGGATGGCGAAGTACGTGCCTTCGTCGATTCCGAGCGCTGCCGCACCGGTAGCGTCCACGGTGAGGCGACCCGCATCCACGAAGTGGTTGCCGGTGCCGGACGTGCCGAGCTGGACATGCGCCTTGTCCTTCAAGCCCGCCAGGAAGCGCGTGGCGTTCCAGTCCGGGTCATCGAGGACCGCGTGCTCGCGGCGCTCCCCAGGCAGGAAGCGCGCCCCAATGCCGAAGCGCGACTCCTCACGCAGGGTGCGCTTGAGGCGATCGCGCTTCTTGGGCTTGTCGAGGTAGCGAAGCGCGCGCTCGGGGTAGACCGAGAGCATCATGCGGCAGGCGATGTCCACGCCGACCATGTAGGGCGCCACGGCGTTCTCGAGGGCCACCACGCCGCCAATCGGCACGCCGTAGCCGACGTGTGCGTCGGGCATGAGCGCACCCGCGACGGTCACGGGCAGCCGCATCGCGTCGTGCATCTGGCGGATGGCCGCCTCGTCGATCAGCTCGCGGCCCCAGATGGGCACGTCGAGGGGCGTCTCGCGGATGGCCGGAGGCTTGGGCTGGCGACGCAGCTCCAGGAGCGCCTGCGCCAGCTCGACGCCGGGCTGGCCGTCGAGGACGGACGCCGGATCGTCGTGGATCTGTGCGAGGGTTGCCAGTGCGTCGGCCTCCGAGAGGCCGCTGGCGGTGAGAGAATGGGCGAGCGTGAGGGCCTGGCCGATGAGGGGACCGGACGGCCATCCGCGCTCGAGAAGGATCGTTCCGTTGATCATCACGAATTGGGATTGCGCACGGAGGCCGGGCATGAAAAAACCCACCTCCGCGCCTGTGGAGGTGGGTTCAGCCGGTGGGCGCCGCGGTCGGGGCCTACGGAGGTGATCCACCCCAGGACTCTGGTGCATCCATGTGCTGCACAAACCGGTTTCCGAGATCGGAGCCGGTCGAGTTGGCGAGTATGGAGGTGCGGGAGAGCACGGGGTGTTTCTCTGAACGTGGGCGCCGAGAATAGGGCCTGGTTGCCGATCTGTCAAATCCGATGCGGGGACGGAAGGCCTTGAACGAAGGAATTCGCCAGCTCGAGGCTTTCCAGATCACGTCCCCTCTCCCAGCGGGAGAGGACCGCGAAGCGAAGGCGTCCAGCCAACCGAAGGTCGGCGCCAGCCAACAGGGTGAGGGGTTCGGCCTCTCCTACGAGCTAACCGTTTCCAGCTCGATCGATTTCGCCCTTATCCACCCTTGCATGGATTCCTGCCTTCGCAGGAATGACGGCATTGGTAGTGATTGTGCTTGTCAACAAAGCTGAGGGTCTCTGCCTCGAGCTGGCGCTCGTCCTGAAGGACTCTCGCCGTACACTCGATCCACGCCAGCTCGAGTGCCCATGTCCCACCCTCACGCCGACCTCATCACGCGCTTCTACGAGGCCTTCGCTCAACGCGACGCCAAGGCCATGCGCGCCTGCTACCACCCGGAGGTCCACTTCCAGGACGAGGCCTTCGACCTTCGAGGCGCGCGCGCAGGCGCCATGTGGCACATGCTCTGCCATCGCGGCAAAGACCTCGAGCTGACGTTCTCGAACGTGCAGGCCAATGACACCTCCGGCTCGGCCCACTGGGCCGCCGACTACACGTTCTCGCAGACCGGGCGGAAGGTCCACAATGAGATCGACGCCGCGTTCACCTTCCGCGACGGCCTCCTCTACACTCATCGCGACCGGTTCGACTTTCGGCGATGGAGCCGACAGGCTCTCGGCGCGCCGGGCCTGCTGCTCGGCTGGACGCCGTGGCTCAAGGCGAAGGTCGCCGCCGAGGCTGCCAAGTCTCTCGACGCGTACGTCAAGAAGCACCCTGAAGCGCTGCTGCCCTGACGCGCAGCATCAGACATCGAGCGGCCGACGGCCGAGCAACGAATCTTCCTGATGCGTGTCCCGTAGGTCTCGCCCCCGCCCCCATGCGGGCAGGCAGCTCTCATCCCCCTCACCCCATTCGCTTCCTGATGCCCCGTCGCCTCGTCCTCTCGCTCCTCGCCCTGGCTGCCCTCACACTTGCTCCTCTCACCTACGCGCAGGAGGTCTCCGAGCAGATCGACGCGTACCTGACCGCCTCCAGCGACTACGGCCTGTTCAACGGGACCGTTCTGGTGGCCGATGGGGGCGAGGTGATCTACGAGAAGGGGTTCGGCCATGCGGACATGACGTGGGACATTCCGAACACGCCGGAGACCCGCTTCCGGATCGCGTCACTCACGAAGCAGTTCACCGCAGCGCTGGTCCTCAGGCTCGTGGAGGCTGGGCGACTCGACCTCGATGCGCCGATCTCGACCTACCTGCCGGACTACCCGGCCGCGCAAGCCGAAAACGTCACCCTCCACCATCTCCTCAGCCACACCGGAGGCGTCCCCGAGCACACGAGTCGGCCGGATCTGAACGAGATCATGCGCCAGAACTACGAGCCGATAGACTTCCTAGCGTTCTTCGCCGAGGAGCCGCTCGACTTTGAGCCGGGGAGCCAGTTCGCGTACAGCAACTCGGGCTACTACCTGCTCGGCGTCATCATCGAGACCGTGACCGGCCGGAGCTATGCCTCTGCTCTCCAGGAGGTCCTTCTCGATCCGCTCGGGCTGGATGCGACGACCTACGACCCGTTTCCAGAGATCGCCCCTCAGATGGCGCACGGCTACATGCCGTCCGGTCTCAACTACGTGAACGCGCCGTACCTCGATACGTCGGTGCCCTATGCGGCGGGAATGCTGATTTCGACGGCGCGAGACCTGTTCACGTGGACCGAGGCGCTCCATGGCGGCGAGGTGTTCGACAACGCCGAGACACTCACCCGGATGACGACGCCCGTCCTCGACGACTACGCCTACGGCCTCGGCGTCTCGACGCTGCCGTTCGCTGGCGGCGTCCGTGCCATCGCCCACAGCGGAGGCATCCCCGGCTTCTCGACCATGCTGATCCACTTCCCGGAGGATGACCGGACGGTGGTGGTGCTGGACAACACGCAGGGCAGCGCCGGAAGCCACGCGCGGAGTCTCGCAGGCCTCCTCTACGGCCAGCCCGTTCCGCCGCCCCGCCAGCCTGTGGGCCGCGCCGTCGCCGAGCGAATCGAATCGGAGGGGCTGGATGCCGCCGTTGCGTTCTACCGCTCCCTACGCGCTGGCGATGCCTCGGGCTACAGCATGGCCGAGGACGAGCTGAACGCACTCGGCTATGCCTACCTCGGGCGCGGGGAGATCGAGACCGCCGTGCGCATCTTCGAGCTGAACGTGGAGGCCTACCCGGATGCGTTCAACCCGCACGACAGCCTCGGCGAAGCCTACCTCGCGGCGGGCGACACGGAGCGCGGCATCGCCAGCTACCAGCGGTCCCTCGAACTCAACCCTGCAAACGACAATGCACGCGGCGTGCTGGAACGTCTCGGAGCCGATGCGACCGTGGAAACGGTCGAGGTCCCGGTGGAAACGCTCGACCGCTACGTAGGCGACTATGCCCTCCAGCCGTCGTTCATCATCTCCGTCTCGCGCGACGGGTCCACGCTCTACGCTGAGGCGACCGGCCAGCCTCAGGTCGAGCTGGTGCCTTCGTCCCAGACGCAGTTCTACGTGACCGAGGTGGAAGCCCAGATCACGTTCGTCGTGGAGGGCGACGGCCCCGCGCCGAGCCTGATCCTCAACCAGGGCGGCCAAACCCTCCCTGCTCCCCGCGTGGAGTAATCGCCAGCTCGCGGGCTCTTGTCAGCTCGAGCTGGCGATTGATCTGGGCTCTTCCGGCCGGGCTCAGTTGGCTCGGCGCCAGACCTGCGTGCGCCCCAGTGCGCGGATGACGATGTAGCCGCGCACGCGCAGCCGCTCCGCGTCCTCGAGCTTCATGGTGGCCTTGTACCGCTTATCTTTCTGTGGATCGGTGATGCGGCCTCCAGCGAAATGGTCGCCCTTCCACTCCATGCCTGTGATGAGGGGAACGGTGCGCAAGTCGGCGCCTTGGTACTGGCCCGCGCAGTCATCGCAGATGAACTGAGGAGTCGGATACTCCTGCGTAGGCAACACCCGGATGATGCGCCCCTGCACGGTCCCGTCGGAGGCTTCGGAGATCCGCACAACGACCTGCGCTTCGCCTGTCTCATCGCTGTAGGTCGTCCAGTCGCCCAAGTGAGCGCGGGCTTCCGCTGGGAGAGACTGGGCGGAGGCCGCAACGGCAACCAATGAAAACAGACAGAGAAGAGCGAGGGAACGATGCATGGCAGAACGGAGAGGTTGATGAGAAGCCCCTACGACTCCGCCAGCTCGCCGACGGTTTCGACTTGGCTCAGGACTCGCTCAGTCAGCAACGCGAGCGTCCGTCGCCGGACCTCAGCGAGATGGTCCAAAGCAAACGCCAGCTCGTCCTTTGTGAATGCGCCGTAGATCATTCCCAGAAGCCCCTGTTTGAGCCGAGAGTCGGTGCGGAGTGTTGTCGCCAGCCGGTCATGCTGGTCCTCTAGCGCAAAGCGAGGAAAATCAGGAACACGCCTCGCCACGTCTCGGGCGACGAGCTGGAGAAGAACGGGATTCTGGAGCTTGAGCACCGGCCGAAGCGTCCGGTGCAGAAACGCCTCCACATCAGAAGAGGGGGCGTTGAGGTCTGCATCGACCGCAGGGCGGAGAGCCAGAAGAGCGGAGTCACGAGAAGTCATGTGCTCTGAACGCCAGCTCCCCGCTCGGCGCTCCCGTCAGGATCCATCCATGAGCCGTTGCAGCGTGGGACCGAGGTGCGCCACCAGCGTCTCGGCATCGCCGTCGGAGAGCGGGCCGGTGTGAAGCACATCGCGCGAGAGGGCGAACCCAAACAGCACAGACATCACCAGCCCGGCCCGCTCGCGGGCGTCGTTGCCGCCGAGCCATTCCGCGAGTGGCCGCACGGCCTGCTCGGCAATGGCAGCCCGCATCACGCCACCTGCGTCCGGGCTAGAAGCCGACCGCAGCAGGAGAAGCGTCGGGTCGAAGCCATTGCTGCGAGGCCGAACGAGGTAGCGCGCTAGCCGCTCACCCAGTGTCGATCTGTCCCCCACCAGCAAGTCGCCGACCGTGAAGCTGTCGGCGACCACCTCGGCCAGAAGGCCCAGCTTGGACCCGAAATACCGATTCACGAGCGCTGCCGTGACGCCAGCTCGGTCGGCGATCTCGCGGACGCCTGCGTGGTCGTACCCGTGCTCCGTGAACGCGTGGCGGGCGGCATCGAGCAGTGCCGCGCGGGTGGCGGCGGCATCTCCAGTGACAGGTGGCGGCATGAGTCAACGGCTGGTGACCTCGCAAGGTAGGCGATTCGTCGAGAGCGTCAAGCCACGCCGCCAGCTCGAGGCCTGTCCACCAGCTGGCGGGCTCTGTCGCTCGGCCGCTCCCATCCTTTCGTCTCCATGGACCTCCAAGTGTCGCGTTGCCCGTCCCGGCAGCGGCTCCGTACTTTCGTCCGGCTTTCCTCTGGTGCTCCTCTCCCTCATGGCAGACTCTCCCTCCCCCGACGACTCCACCGGAGCGGGCTTGCAATACAAGCGCGTCCTTCTCAAGCTGAGCGGCGAGGCGCTTCTTGGGGATCAACCGTTCGGGATCGACCACTCGGTGATCTCGCAGTACGCGAAGGATGTCAAGGAAGCGGTCGACGCCGGGGCTGAGGTCGCGCTGGTGATCGGCGGCGGCAACATCTTTCGGGGCGTCAGCCCAGAGGGGTCGCACATGTCCAGCCGCGCCCACGCCGACTACATGGGCATGCTGGCAACCATGATCAACGGCATGGCGCTGCAAGACGCCCTGGAAGCCGTCGGGCTCCACACGCGCCTGATCTCGGCGATCGACATGAACGAGATCGCGGAGCCGTTCATCCGACGCCGGGCCATCCGCCATCTCGAGAAGGGCCGTGTGGTGGTGTTTGGCGCAGGCACCGGCCACCCGTACTTCTCCACCGACACCGCCGCCGCCCTCCGGGCCGCAGAGATGGACGCCGAGGTGATCCTCAAAGGCACGCGCGTCGCGGGTGTGTTCACCTCCGACCCGGAGCGGGACGCCAGCGCGAAGCGGTTCGAGGCCATCTACGGGGGCGAGGTGATCCAGAAAGACCTCAAGGTGATGGACCTGACCGCCATTACCCTTGCCAAGGAGAGCGGGCTTCCCATCCTGGTCTTTAACATGAACGAGCCGGGCACCTTCGTCCGAGTTCTTCAAGGCGACCCCGTCGGCACCACCGTTCACTGGGACGCCGAGGCCGATCCGCTCGTTCTCGCCGACGCCTAGCTCCCCTTCGCCAGCTCGCAGACCCCCAGACCCATGATTGACCCCCAACTCCAGGAGATTCTCGACGAGGCCGAACTGAGCATGGAGGCGGCCATGGAGCACCTCAGCAGCGAGCTGGGGACCATCCGGGCGGGCCGTGCCAGCGCGTCGATGCTGGACAGCGTCCGCGTGGAGGCCTACGGCAGCACCATGCCGCTCAACCAAGTCGCCAATGTGAATGCTCCGCAGTCGGACCTGATCACGGTGCAGCCGTGGGACAAGTCTACCATCGGCGCCATCGAGAAGGGCATCACGGTGGCCGGGCTGGGCCTCAACCCCACCAACAACGGCGACTCGATCCTGATCTCGATCCCGCCGCTGACCGAGGAGCGTCGCAAGGAGCTGTTCAAGACGGCCCGTTCGCGCGGGGAGGAGGCCAAGATCTCGGTCCGCAACGCGCGCCGGGCGGCGAAGGACCAGATCAAGAAGACGGTTGCGTCGGAGTCGCTCTCGGAAGACATGGAGTACGAGGCCGAAGAGAAGCTTCAGGACCTGACCGATTCGTTTGTGGCCCGTACCGACGCTGCGCTCGAGCGCAAGGAGAAGGACATCATGACGGTCTGAGACGGCAGCGCCAAGTCGAGAAAAGAGGGCAAAGATGGCCCACCGAGGCGTCTGCGCTCTCCCTCTTCGCTTGTCTGCCATTTACCTTCTGCCTTCCTCCCGGAGAGGTGTCCGAGTGGCTTAAGGAGCACGCTTGGAAAGCGTGTGTGCGGGAAACCGTACCGAGGGTTCGAATCCCTCTCTCTCCGCAGCGGATCCGAGATCCGCGTCCCGCCCCGCTGGCCTCGAGCTGGCGGGGCGGTTTTGTTCGCCAGCTCGAGACAGCCGTCGAGATGGCGATACTCGACGCAGACTCAGGCCCCTCCCCTCAGACATGGCTCGGCTCGTGCGCACGTTTGCTCTCCTGATTGCAGCCACAAGCCTACTGGGATCGTGTGACTCCGCCCCAGAGGTTGATCCAGAACCGGCAAAGGAGGCCCTCGAACCCGGCACCACGCAGTTTGGGACCTCGGACTACGTCGAACACATCGTCGGGGACCTGCCGATCATTCTGAGCGCGCCCCACGGTGGTGACCTCCGACCCCAGGCCATCCCCGACCGCACCCAGGGCACGACGATCAACGACGCGAACACGCAGGAGCTGACGCGCGCTATCCAACATGCGCTGTTCGCGCGCACCGGGCGACACGCACACGTCGTCATCAACCGCTTGCATCGGAGCAAGCTGGACGCCAACCGCGATCTGGCAGAGGCCGCCCAGGGCAACGCCGCCGCCGAGCGTGCCTGGACCGAGTTCCATGCCTTCACCGACTCGGCCAAAGCCCGCGTGACGGAGTCCTGGGGGGCGGGCCTCTACCTGGACCTGCACGGCCACGCGCACCTCATCGACCGCCTCGAGCTGGGGATGCTGCTCTCCCGAAACGAGTTGAACGGCACCGATGCTCATCTGAACGGGCTCGCGCACGAGAGCAGCCTTCGCGCGCTGGCGTCGGCGGCGGACCTACCGTTCTCAGCTCTCGTCCGAGGCCAGACCAGCCTGGGCTCTCTGCTCGAGGGCCAGGGCGTGCGCGCCGTCCCGAGCGGTGCCGATCCGCGCCCAGACGACGACCCGTACTTCACCGGCGGCTATAACACCAACCGCCACGGCTCGCGTCAAACGGGAACCATCGACGCGATCCAGATCGAGCACCACCGCCCCGGCCTCCGCGACACCCAGGCCAACCGAGAGGCCTACGCCGAGCGGCTGGCCGACGCGCTCCTCCAGTTCATGGACGCCCACTACGGATTCGACCTGAGCCCCGACGAATAGGGCGTTCGCCAGCTCGTCGGTCTCAGCCGTACGTCTCGATCTGGCAGACCGAGGCCGTAGACTCGCTCTCCCCTGACGCCGCGCGCCATGTCCGACGATTCCCGCCCCGATCCTACCAGCTCAACGTCATCCGAGGGCGGCAACCCCGGCTACGCCCTCGGCCAGCTCGCCAAAGCCCTCACCACCGCCCAGGACCACCCCGATGCCGACACGCGCGAGCGCGCCGACCGTCGAGCTGGCGACTGGCTCCGCGTCTTCGGCGGGATGCTCTCGGGCGCGCTCCGCATCGGCGACCGGCGACCTGTGAAGGGCACGCCGGTGTGGGCAACGCCGAAGGTGCTCGACGGCGGCTTCGCCACAGGCGACCTGCTTGCAGGCGGATCTCTGCTGTCCCATGAAAAGGCGCTGCTCGACACCCTTCCGCAGATGGACCGGCCACTGGGCCGCGCCTCCCTCAACGCCTATTTCCTGACCGAGGATGGGCTGGCGATCCTGCTTCGCCAGCTCGAAACCGGCGCCTACCGCATCACCGTCCCCGAGGAGGGCGCGCTGCTCACCGTCGCCTGGCTCGCGAACAACGGCCGCGCCGCCGAGGCGCGGCGCATCCTCGACGCCATCGGCCCGTGGTTCCCCCGGCTTCGGTTCTACCCAATGCCCGCCGAGGCCACACCGCCCGACGGCGAGGTGCTCGTCCGCATTCACGACGTGGGCAATGTGAGCCGCCAACTCGAGAACCTCACCACGCCGCGCGATATCGCGGCGCAGACGGAGGCGTACACCGTCTGGCTGCCGCATCAGGACGATGTGGTGGCGCTTCTGATGGAGACCGTCGAGGGCCCGATGCCGCATGTGGTCTCGCAGACGCCCTACACCACGGAGGTCAACGGCGGCTGGCCGTTCCAGACCTTCCCGACGGGCTGGCGAGATCGTGCGCGGGCTTGCCTGAAGAACTACGCGCGGCTTCGCAAGGCCCATCCGCTCTGCGGCAAGCCCGACCGCCCCTCTGGCAACCCGGTGCGCCTCCGCCACGCGCTGGCGGTCGCTGCCAAGGACCCTGCGAATCTGACCGGCTATGAGGTAGCAGCCGTCCGCACAGCGCTGGCCCAGATCCGTTCCAAGCGGGGCTTGCCCGGCTCCGACGTGCTGGCGACGCTCCGCGCCGAGCAGGCCAACGTGGCTGCGCTGCCCACCAAAACGGACTGGGCCGCTCTCCTCAAGCACCGGCTCTCGGGTCACGGCCCGGCCATGGGCCTGGCCGAGGACGAAATCGACGACCTGCTTGCCCCTGCGACCTCCGCCGAGGCCGAGCGCTACGACCTCCCCGAGGACACTCCGATCCCCGACGCCTTCCGCCCGCGCCTGCTCCGCGCCACGGACGCCACGCCCGAGCAGCACATCGCCTGGGGCACGCTCTCGTCTGCCGAGTCGCTGGCGCGCGTGGTGCCCTTCTTGTCGGCGAGGGTTCGCGCCACCGGCCTTGACGACCCTGCCCTTCGCCAGCTCGATGAAGCCCTCTACGTGGCCTTCCGGCGTCGGCGGTCGGTGCTGCTGCTCTACCTCCAGAGCCAGGCGCGGCTGGACGAGATCCCGTGGGTCGCTGCCATCGAACGGCTGCGCACTAAAGACACGTCCGCCGCTGGGCGCGAGGCCCTCACACGGACCGTCGGGCTGGCGCTGACGACGTTCCCGGAGCAGGTGCTGCCCAACAAGCTGCTCCAGGAGATCCGTGCGCTGGCGAGAAGCACTGGGCTGGACATCCCGTTCGTGGATGAGATCGCGGCGGACATCTTCATGGGCACGTTCACCACGAAATACCTCGGCGCCGCCCAGATCGCCGCCCGCCAGCTCGAGGACTCGGTCTACGCCCGCTACTACCACATCGACACCGACGCGGTGCTCGCCATCGACGACGCAACGTCTTCGACCCACGGGCCAGCGACATCGCAAGCGTTCGACCGGATGTGCCACGATCGCGCGGGCGTCCGGCGTACCCCCGGCGTGCGCTGGCTCTCGCCCGCCCAGAACGGCGCTGTGATCGAGCAAGAGCAGGTGCTTACCACGCACAACCTCGCCACGCTCTTCGACGCCCTCGGGCTGGCGGATCGCCTGGATCTCAACGCGCTGGCGAAGCAGACCTACACGTTCGTCGCAGATGCCATCGAATCGCTGCGTGGGCCGCGATGGGGGCAGCTCCGCGCGGTCAAGAACGCCGCCTATGCGTGGCGACAACTCGTCTATTTCCTGTCGATGGCCTCGGAGACCCAGCGTGACCTGTTCTTCGAGTGGGCGCGGTCGGATATCAAAAACCGCTCGGCCGACTTCGAGGCGCGGGTCGACCCGATTCTGGAGGACCTCGAGGTGGTCGCTGGGGACGAGCTGAGGCCCCGGCCCGGCGAGCCCTTCTACGGCTGGGTCCTCGGCGATCGCTCCCCAATCCACGAGCGGCTGATGGGTGCCCGCGCCAGCTCGAGCTGACGCCTCGACCGGTCTCTCAAGGCCTGAAAAGGGAAGGTCCTTTACCTGGTGATGCACCAGCCTCGAGCTAGCGATCCAAACCAGAACACTCTCTCCCGATGCCGTCGTTCCTGCGAAGGCAGGAATCCATACGAGGTCCGTCCTTTGCTCTTCTGTTGCATGGATTCCCGCCTGCGCGGGAATGACCAAGAAGGGGGGATTTCAAACCGGGAACGGTCTTCTGTGTGAACGTCTCCGACTAGCCGAGGCACTTGAGAGTGCCCCAGCTTGACACCCTACTACGATCATCGTATTCTTGATTACGACGATCATAGTAGAACCCAATGGCCCGACGTACCCTCCACCCCCTCGGCGAGACCGAGATGGAACTGCTCCAGCACGTGTGGGAGCTGGACCGCGCGACCGTGGGCGAGGTCCACCAGCGCGTCCTCGAAACCCGCGAGGTGGCCTACACAACCGTGATGACGGTTATGAAGAAGCTGGCCTCGAAGGGCTACCTGGCGTACACGAAAGAAGGCAACGCCTACGTGTATCAGGCGGCCCGTCCGCCTGAAGAGGTCCGTACCGACCTGCTGCGCGGGCTCCTCCAGAAAGCCTTCGGAGGCTCGCACCGGGCGCTCATCCAGACGCTTGCCCGAGCGGAGCCGCTGAGCGACGACGATGTGGACGCAATCGCGCAGATCGTGGACAGCATCCGCGATGACGAGACAGATGCCTCCAGGCCAGACGAGGACGACCATGCTTGATGTCCTCGCTTCCATTGGCCAGGAGTCGATCCGGCTTCTCTGGGTCCCGCTTGTCGCCTGGACCGCGCTGTGGGCGCTCACCGAGGCTGTGCTCCGGGCTCTCCACGACGCCCATCCGAGCATTCGCTACCGTCTGACCCAGGCCGTGCTGTGGGTCCTTCCCCTCAGCCTCGCGCTGGCGATCGGGCTTCCATCCGATTGGCTCCCGTCGGGCTGGGCCGTGGCCTCCTGGGCGCCGATGCCTGCCTCCGATCTGGCAGACCCCACCGTGTGGGTTCAACCGCTGACTGAAGCCCTCGAGCTGGCGCCGCCGGTCGCTCCGGCAGGCCCGAGCCTTGTGCTCGTCGGCCTGGGCCTCGGCGTACTGGCGATGGGGCTGATGGCCCTCGTGAGTCTCATCCGCCTGGGCACACAATCGGTGGCCGTGGTCCAGCTCCGGCGTGCCATCCCACACGAGTCGGATGTCGCCTTCGAAGCCACCGCCGAACACATCGCCAGCTCGCTGGGTGTCTCGGGAGCCTCCGATATCGTGCTGACGACCGCAGATGTCGTCCCAATGACGCTCGGCATCCGGCGTCCGCTCGTTGTCATCCCTGCGTCTTTGCCTGAGGCGGACCGGCGGGCGGCCCTCCGGCACGAGCTGGTGCACGTCCGTGCCCGCGATCCCCTTGCGCAGGTGACCGAAGCCCTCGTCGCGGCTCTGTTCGCTGCCCATCCGGCCGTGCATCGGCTGGCCCGGCAGTGCGAGCTGCTCCGCGAGATGGCCTGCGACGCGGCGGTGCTCGCCCATACCGACGTGAGCCGACGCTCCTATGCGGCGCTCGTCTCCTCCTTCGTGACGCCATCTCCGGTTCGGGCACTCCCAGCCACTGTGGGGATGGCGAGTCCTGTTGTTCACATTCACCAGCGCCTCCGCGCCATGTCCATGTCCCGTCCCCTTCCCTCTCGCCTGGCAACGTGGTCGCCCGCCCTCGCCATCCTCGTCGTCGCTGCGTGCCTCGTCACTGCCGGATCGGCCCTCGCCCAGACACCAACGGAGGAGGTCGAGATCATCGTCGAAGAGCCTGCAGGTACCGTTCAGCTCGTCACGGAGGACAGCGTCCGAGTGCGCGCTCTCAGAGCAGAAATCGAGGCTCTCTCTGCACAATCGGACCGCATCGCCGATCAGGAGGTGATTGAGGAGCGCGAGATCCCAGTCAGCGACCTCCGTGAGATCGAGGAGAGTGCCGTTCGTGTCGGCGTCCTGCGTGAGCGGTTGGAGACCCTCCGTGAGTCCGGCCACCAGCTCGAGGGCACCCTTCAGTTTGAGGACTATGAGAGAGCTGCGCGCGCGCTCCAAGGTGAGCTGGAAGCCATCACGCAGAGCCGATTCTCAGCCCGGCGCGTTGGTGCCGACTCTGTCATCGCCGTTGGTCAACTCCGTCGGCTCTCCGAAACAGAGGTTCAGCTCCAGGCTCTGAAAGAAGAACTGGCTCTGAAAGAAGAACTGGAATCCGTCCGCGCGGTCGCTCGCTACCAGGCGGACGGCGTTGGGCAGGTCGAGGCGGAGATTCCCATCGAGGGTATCGAGGAGCAAGGAATGAAGCTCGGCAACGTCTATCCCAACCCGGCTCAGGATGTGGTGACGATGGACGTGACCGTCCCTGAGACCTCTTCTGTAACGATTGGCCTGTACGATGTCACCGGTCGTCGCCTTGTCACACAGACCGAACGCCTTGCACCAGGAGCCCATACGGTGGACGTGGACACCGGCGAGCTGTCGGCAGGGACGTACGTGGTTCGTGCCTCCGTGCAAAGTGGAGACAGCAGTGCCCAGTCCTCCCACCGGATCACGATCGTCCGGTAAGCCAGGCGGTCAGGAGGGCGCGGGCTGTGCCCTCCTGATCACGCCACAATGCCGATGTGCAGGTCCATCACATTGGTGTGCGTCGGCCCCGTGATCACCAGCCCGTCTGTGGCGGACAGAAATGTGCAGGCGTCGTTGCGATTCAGGAACTCGCCCGCGCGAAGGCCGAGGCTCTGGCCGCGCGAGACAGTTCGAGGTGTGACGACTCCGCCTGCCGCATCGGTCGGCCCGTCGATGCCATCGGTGCCACCACAGAGGAGAACTGCAGGGCGTTCCGACTCCGCAAGCTCGATGGCCGCTGCCAGCGCGGCTTCCTGGTTGCGCCCGCCCTGCCCGTCGCCGGTGACGGTCACCGTCGTCTCCCCTCCCCAGAGCACCACGCGCGGTGGGCCACTCCGCAACACGCGAGCGTGATTCGAGCCCACGTCACGGGCCTCGCCGTCCATCGTCGCGCTGGCGATCTCGACGGCGTAGCCCATCGACTCAGCGGTCGCCTTCGCCGCCGCCAGCGCGACGCGGATGCTCCCGATGAGGTGTGTGCTCGTCCGCTCGAGATGGCGATCTCCGGGCGCGAGTGGTGCGCTGGCCGGATCCGCCAGTGCGTCCCGCACGGCGCTGGGCAGTCGCCATGTGGGATCGACCTCTAGGACAGCGGCATCACCCACAGTCGGGCCGCTGGCGATGGCAGCGAAGTCGTCGCCGACCACATCGGAAATCACCAGCGCGACGACGCGCGACGGGTGGGCAGCAGCTGCCAGTCGGCCTCCGGCCACGGCGGACAGGCGCTTGCGGACGGCGTTGAGGGTCTGGATGGGCACGCCGGACGCCAGAAGCCGCTGTGTCGTCTCCGCGAGGTCCGCCAGCTCGAGACCGGCGCGGGGCGTTGTCCAGAGCGCCGAGCCGCCACCCGAGATCAGCACGAGCAGGAGGTCGCCCGGCCCAAGCGCCTCCGCCCACTCGAGCGCGGCCTGCCCAGCTCTCGAGCTGGCGAGATCGGGCGTGGGGTGCCCGGCGGCACGCACGGCGATCTGATACGGTGCAGGAAGCACGTCGGGGAACGTCTCCGGGTAGCTATGCGGCACCGTCACCTCGCCCATGAATCCGACCTCAGGGAACTGCGCTTCGAGGGCTCCGGCCATTGCCATCGCCGCCTTGCCGACGCCGATGACGTGCGCCGTGTCGCGCTTCCCCAGCGCGTCCTCGACGAGGGCAGAATGCGCCTCGAGAAGCGCCGGTGCCTGAACCGCCTCCACGCCAACGTCGAAGAGGGTGCGGGCGTCGGCCTCGAGCTGGTAGAGACTCTGCATCACCACGCGCTCACGCCCCGCTTCTCGGCGTAGTAGAACAACAGGTCCATGTTGCCCGGTGAGATGTCCAGTTCGCGGAGCAGTAGTGCCACTTGGCCCCGGTGGTGCATAGCGTGGAGGATCGCATGGTGCATCAGCTCGCCGATGGGCATGGAGCGGGTTGCACCACCGCTGCCGGGGTAGCTCACCTCGTCCGCCAGCGCGTCATCGTCCAGCGTCGCCAGAAAGCCGCGGACGTGCCCCTCGATGGTCTGCCACGTCCGGGCGACCGACTCGACCGTCGGGAAGTCCTCCGCGTTCAGCTTGGCAGGGCGCGGCGGTCCGCCACATCGGCTGGTCCAGCCCCATTCAGCGCTCATTACATGAACCAACGTGTTTCGGATGGACCCATAGCTCCCGGCGACGGACTGCGTGAAGCCCTCGTCGGACAGATCCGCCATTGCGCGGAAGAGCCGCGTGTTGGCCCACATGCTGTAGTCGTACAGGGTCGAGAGATGCTGAACCGTCATCGGCGAATGGGGAGAGCGTTCTGGACGATAGCCACGGGTTTGTCCGGCACGTCGACGGTGGGGCGCATAGTGTTGGCGTGCGCCTCCGATTCGCCAGCCCGACGCTGTGGCCTTTGCCTCCCCCCTGTCCACACCTCTCGCTCCGCGGATCGGGCTGGGACTCGGGCTGGCGGTGCTGGGGCTGGCGCTCATTGTCCCGGCGACGGTGGCTGCCTCCTGCACGTTCATGCTTCCCGTGGCGACGCCCGCCAATGCCATCGCCCACGTCACCATCGGAGAGATGGTTCGAGCTGGCGTCTGGCTGAACCTACGTTCGCCATTCTGGTGACAATCCTGGCCGTGCTGACGGTGCCTGCCCTCACCGGGACGGCCCTGCCCGATTTGGTGCCATGATGCCCCTCTCGACTCGCCAGCGCGACGTGCCCATTTAGCACGTCGGCAAGGTGTGGTGTTCATCGATGGCACGCTCGGGCGGTATCCTGCGCTCCCTGTCTGTCATCGTTTTCTGCTTTCTCCATGCTCCGCAGCATGACTGGATTCGGGCGCGGCACCGCCCGCGCCGGCACCACCGAGGCCACCGTTGAGGTCCGCTCGGTCAACGGCCGTTTCGCGGAGGTGACGCTCCGCAGCCCGCGCAGCCTCAACGCCCACGAAGCCGACCTCGTCACCCAGGTCAAGGACGCTATCGACCGGGGGAATGCCACGGTCCACGTCACGCTCAGCCAGACTGACGACGCCAGCTCGACGCTCCGCGTGGATGCGCCTGCTGCTCGCGCCGCCGCAGACCTGCTCCGCGACCTCCGCGAGGCGGCCGGACTGGACGCCCCCGTCACGCTCGCCGACCTGCTGCGCTACGAAGTGTTCACGGCCGCCGAGGAAACGGACGAGGACAACACCGATGCGCTGGCGGCGGTCCAATCTGCCCTCACGGATGCCCTGGAACGCCTCGAAGCCATGCGCCGCGATGAAGGCCACGCCCTCTCCGAGGACCTCCAGCAGCGCGCCAACGCCATCGAGGTCCACCTGGAAACCGTGGCCGACCGCGCACCCGTCCGCGTGGACGAGGCCCGCACCCGGCTCGCCGAGCGCCTGAGCGAGTTGCTGGACGATGACCGCCTCGACCGCACGCGCCTCGAGACCGAGCTGGCGATGATGGCCGACAAGCTGGACGTGACGGAAGAGTGCGTCCGCCTGCGGAGTCATCTCGTCCTGTTCCGCGCTGCCCTCGAGGCTGAGGAGCCTGTTGGACGCCGTCTCAACTTCCTGGCGCAGGAGTTCAACCGCGAAATCAATACCATCGGCTCCAAAGCCAACGACGCCGAGATCGCAGGCCTCGCTGTTTCGATGAAAGAGGAGCTGGAGAAGATCCGCGAACAGGTGCAGAACGTAGTCTGAAGCGATGAGCTATGGGCTGTAAGCGTTGGGCTTCAGACTCACAGCCCATAGCCTCCAGCCCATAGCCCTATGAAACTGCTCGTTCTCACGGCACCCAGCGGAGCAGGCAAGACGACGCTCGCCCGGCGCCTCATGGACCGCGTGCCGGGGCTCAAGTTCTCCGTCTCCGCCACCACGCGGTCGCCACGCGAGGGCGAGATCCCCGACGAGCACTACCACTTCCTCACGCTCGGCGAGTTCGAGGAACGAATCCAGGCCGGGGATTTCTTAGAGTTCGAAGAGGTGTATCCGGGGCGTTTCTACGGCACGCTCCGCCCTGAGATGGAGGCCCTCGCCGCCGAGCCGGACACCCGCGCCGTCGTGCTCGACATCGACGTAAAGGGGGCACTCAATGTCAAGCAGATCTATGAGGATCAGGCGCTGACGCTGTTCGTCGCCCCGCCCAGCCTGGAGGCTCTATCCAACCGCCTGCATGCACGCGGCACCGAGTCCGAGGACCGGATCGAGGTGCGGCTCTCCCGCGCCAGCCTCGAAATGGAGTTCGCGCCGCAGTTCGACGGCATCATCGTCAACGACGATCTGGACACGGCCACGAGCGAGCTGGTGACCCGCGTGGAGACGTTTCTGTCCACATAGCACGCGGCGGGCCTGTCGACAGCTCGACGCCGCATGCTTACTGGGCACGTCAGGAGCGGCGGTTTGACGCCTGATCTCGAACGACGAGGGTGCGCGACAGCGGATCAAGCTGGCGAGAACCCGCCTCATTCTCCATTTCCCATTCTCCATTCCGCCTTCCGAAAAGCCGTACGTTTCCCCGCTTCCTCCGATTCGATCTGGACAGACATGGCGATCAAAACCCTCGACACGATCAACCTCGCGGCGCAGACCGGCAACCTCTACGAGACGGTTGCGATTCTCTCCAAGCGGGCCCGCCAGCTCTCGGCCAAGACCAAGGCGGAGTTGGATCAGAAGCTGAGCTTCTACGAGGAGATCTCCCTCGACCCCGCCGAAGAGCTTCGCTCTAACGAGGACCAGCTCCGCATTTCGCTCGAGTACGAGCGCAAGCCAAAGGCCGAGGCCGTTGCCATCGACGAGCTGGAGGAGGGCGAGCTGTACTTCCGCAACCCCAATACGGAGGGGTAAGGCGCGACGAGAGATGAGGTAGAGCTTCCCGCCCGCGCAGACGTTCTCATCATTCGTATCTCCTCTCTCATCCCCCGATGATGTCGCTCTCCGGTGCCCGGATTGTCCTCGGCGTCACGGGGAGCATCGCAGCCTACAAGGCGGCCGACCTGACTCGTCAGCTCGTCAAGGCTGGGGCCGAGGTCCAGCCGGTGATGACCGAGGCGGCGGCGCGCTTCATTCCGGCGCTGACGCTCTCGACGCTCGCCAAGCGCGAGACACTGATCGAGATTTTCCCTGAGAGCGGCGCCGATACGTGGACGAAGCACGTCGAGCTGGGACTCTGGGCCGACGGCATCGTGATCGCCCCGGCAACGGCCCAGACCCTCGCCAAGCTGGCGGGCGGCTTCTGCGACTCCATGCTGACTGCGGTGGTGCTCTCCGCGCGGTGCCCGGTCCTGGTGTCGCCCGCGATGGACCACGACATGTGGAACCACCCAGCCACACAGCGCAACCTGGACACGCTCCGGTCGGACGGCGTTGAGATCATCTCCCCAGCCCACGGCGAGCTGGCGAGCGGCCTCATCGGCGATGGCCGCCTGCCCGAACCCACCGAGCTGGTGGAACACATCGGGGCGTGGCTTGGGGCGAATGCCGAAGGCCGAGAGTCGAAGGCCACTCCCTCACCTTCCATCCCTCATTCCTCATCTCTCACAGGGAGAACCGTCCTCATCACCGCCGGCCCCACCCGTGAGGCGCTCGACCCAGTCCGCTTCCTCTCCAACGGGTCCTCCGGTCGGATGGGCTTCGAGCTGGCCGCCGCCGCCGCCCGTCGTGGTGCAGACGTGACGCTGCTCGCAGGGCCCGTGGCACTGGGCACGCCTCCTGGCGTTCAGCGCATCGACATCACCTCAGCGGATGACCTGCTCGCAGCGGCGCTGGATCACGCCAGCTCGGATCTCATCATCGCCGCGGCGGCCGTGAGTGACTACGCGCCCGCAGAAGCCAGCGACCAGAAGCTGAAGAAGTCCGACGATGACCTCACGCTCCACCTCCGCCGCACGCCCGACGTGCTGGCGACCCTCGGACAGCAGCGCCGTGACGATCAAGTGCTCGTCGGATTCGCCCTCGAGACGCACGATGGCGAGGCGCATGCCCGCGCCAAGCTGGCGAAGAAGAATCTGGACTGGATCGCGCTCAACGTGCAGGGCGAGGCCGGATCGGGCCTGGGATCGCCTACCAACCGCGTCACGCTGATCGGAGGCGAGGGACAGCGCGTCGAGATCCCGACCGCCTCGAAGAGGGATGTGGCCGAGGCCATCCTGACCGCCGTGGTGCCTGGCTGATCTCGCCAGCTCGACATCGTGATTCGTGGTCTCGCCGTTCTCCTTCTCGCCTCCGGCTGCATGACCTCCGACGCTCCCCAGTCCGCCAGCTCGATGCGCTGGCTCGCCCTCGGCGACTCCTACACCATTGGCGAGGGCGTGGAGGTGTCCGACCGCTGGCCGCACCAGGTCGCCGATCGGCTCCGCGCTGACAGCCTCGAACCGAAGGTCGGCGCTAGCCAACTGACGACGCCCGAGATCATCGCCGTCACCGGCTGGACCACCGACGAGCTGGCGGCAGGCATTGCGAGCGCTAGCCCGACGGGGCCCTACGATGTGGTGACGCTCCTCATTGGCGTTAACGACCAGTACCGCGAGCGCGCCGTGGCGGACTATCGGGAGCCGTTTCGCTCCTTGTTGAGTCAGGCCATCGACTTTGCGGGCAGCGATCCGTCGCGCGTGGTCGTGGTCTCGATTCCGGATTGGGGCGTGATGCCCTTCGCGGAGGGGCGAGATCGCGCCGAGATCGCTCGCCAGCTCGACCAGTACAACGCGCTGGCGAAAGAAGAGGCCGAACGAACCGGCGCCGCGTGGGTGGACATCACACCGCTCTCGCGGACCCAGGGCGAGCTAACGGCACCCGATGGCCTGCACCCGTCAGGCGAGGCGTACCGGGCCTGGGCGGACCTGATCACGCCTGCAGTCCATGCCGTGCTGACGCGCCAATAGTGTGTCTCGTTTAGGCGATTCTCCCCTAGCGATCTAGGGTCCCATCGTCTAGATTGCCAGACTGTTTCCCGCCACGCTCGCGCTCGTGTCCGACCGCTTGATTTCGCTCGACACCGCGCTCCGTGAGGCCCGGTCCGTGCTCGCCCTCCAGCGCGAGATCGGTGGCCCGACGCGGTTTCTGGCGGGGTCTCCCGACCTCGAGCTGGCGACTCATGCGGCCACGCCCGAGACGGAAAACCTGGCCCCGGAGCCCCCTCACTCCGCGCCTCGCCAGCTCGACGCTCCCGCTACTCCTCAGCCCGATGACGGGCTCCCCACCGACGACTCTGACGTGCCCGACCTTTTCGGCGCCCTTCCTGACCCCAGCCAGGACCCTACGCTCTCGCCGTATGAGCGCATCGGGAGCCTGATTCCCGAGGGGCATCCGCTCCACGACCTGAACTCTCTCGAGGCCATTCACGACTGGCTGGCCGACACGGTTCTCGTACCCATCGACGAGGACCGCATCAACCCGGTGCTGGGCACTGGCGACCCCAACGCCGACCTCATGGTGATTGGAGAGGCGCCCGGCGCCGACGAGGATCGACAGGGCGAACCGTTTGTGGGACGCTCCGGGCAGCTTCTGGACAAGATCCTCGCAGCGGTCCTGTTCGAGCGCGAGGAGGTCTACATCTGCAACATCCTCAAGAGCCGCCCGCCCAACAACCGCGACCCGCTCCCTGCTGAGGTGGAGGCCCACATCCCGATCCTCTACAAACAGATCGCGCTGGTGCGCCCGAAGGTGCTTCTGGCCGTGGGCAAGAGCGCCGGCAACGGGCTGCTGAAGAAGAAAGCCTCGCTGGCGTCGCTCCGAGGCACGTTTCAGGACTTCTATGGACTGCCCTTGCTGGTGACTTATCACCCCGCCGCGCTCCTCCGAAACCCGCAGTGGAAACGACCCACATGGGAGGACGTGAAGCTGCTCCGCACCCGCTACGACCAGTTGACCGGGTGATGGGCGACGGGTGAAGGGTGATGAGAACCCCTTTACTCCTCCCCCATCACTCAGCACCCAGCTATGGCTGACCCCGACGACCTTCCTCAGCGCCCCCTGCGCATCGACGAGGACGCGCCTGGCGTCCCACTCGCCAAGATGTCCGGCACGCGCCGGGCTCCGGCGAACGTGGTCTCGCTCCGTGAGAACGCAGGGCGGGTCCCACCGCAAGCTGTGGACGTGGAGCAGGCCGTCCTGGGCGCGATGCTTATCGAGCGCGAGGCCATTCCGAAGGCGGTTGAGATTCTCCCGGCCGACTCGTTTTACGATCCTCGCCACGAGAAAATCTATGCGGCGATGGGCGCGCTCTTCGAGCGCGGCAACCCGGTCGACCTCATCACGCTCTCGGAGGAGCTAAAGCGCCGAGGCGACCTGGAGACCGTTGGCGGCTACTACCTGACCGAGCTGACGGCGGGTGTCGCCAGCGCGGCGAATGTGGAGTACCACGCGCGGATCATCGCCGAGAAGAGCCTGCTACGAAAGCTCATCTCGACCATGACCGGCGTGGTGGGCGAGGCCTACGACCCCACAACCGACGCGTTCGATCTCCTCGACGACGCCGAGCGCCAGATCTTCCAGATCTCGGAGTCGCAGCTCCGCAAGGGTGTGGTGTCCATGAAGGACGTGATGATGGGCACCGTCGCCCACCTGGAGTCCATCCACGGTCAGACGGGCGGCATCACGGGCGTCCCCTCGGGGCTCAACGCGCTCGACGCCATGACTGGTGGCTGGCAGCCCTCAGACATGGTGGTGATTGCCGCCAGGCCAAGTATGGGCAAGACCGCTCTCTCGCTGGCGGTCACACGAAACGCCGCGCTCCACCCGGAGAAACCTGCGGGTGTGGCCTACTTCTCGCTCGAGATGAGTGCCCAGCAGCTCGCCCAGCGCCTGCTCACCTCCGAGGCCCGTGTGGACGCTCAGCGCGCCCGCACCGGCCGCCTCCACGATGATGACTGGCCCAAGCTGGCGAAGGCCGCTGGGCGTCTCTCAGCAGCTCCCATCTTCATTGATGACACGCCCGGCCTCGGCATCCTCGAGCTGCGAGCCAAGTGCCGACGCCTCAAGGCCGAGCATGACATCGGGCTGGTGATCGTGGACTACCTGCAGCTGATGCACGGTTCGGGCGGGGGCAAGAACTCCAACCGTGAGCAGGAGATCGCGCAGATCTCGAGGTCCATGAAAGGGCTGGCGAAGGAGCTGAACGTGCCCGTGCTGGCGCTCTCCCAGCTCTCGCGTGCGGTGGAGACGCGCGGAGGCGATAAACGCCCACAACTCAGTGATTTGAGAGAAAGCGGATCGATAGAACAGGACGCCGACGTGGTGATGTTCATCTACCGCGCCGAGCGCTACGGCATCACTGTCGATGAATCCGGCAACTCGACGGAAGGCCTCGGCGAGCTGATCATCGGCAAGCAGCGAAACGGGCCCATCGGAAACGTCAAGGTGGCGTTCGTCAACCAGTACGCGCGCTTCGAGAACCTGACGTCCTACATCGCCTCGGACATGGATGGGGGCTTCGGTGCGGATCCGTTCGCCGGCGCGAGTGGAGGCTACGGCCCACCGGATCCGGGTTTTGGGGGAGATGGCGGGCTGCCTCCATCCCAGGGGCCGCCGCCGCTTCCGCCTCCAGCCACCGACGCGCCGTTCTAGCGCCCTGGGGTCGCCGGTCCAAGTCGCCAGCCCGACGTGGGCCCAGTCCGCGCAAGCGACTGACCGACCGGAGTGCTCGGCGTCTGGCCCACCCCAATGTCTGCTGACGCCAGCCCGCGCACGGGACCGTCAGCACCTGTGAGCGTCCCCTCGTAGCTCAGGAACTCACGCACGGAGCCATCGGGGGCCACCAGCGCAACGGCATCGGGCGAGCCGTTCTGTACCACAGCAGGCGTCCAGACCGCGCCAGACGATGGGAGTCCTCCTGAGAGGGCGAGGGTCGTGTAGAGCAACCCGTCATTTCCATTCACTAGAACGAGCGTCCAGCCATCTAGCGACATCCCCGGCGGCCCCTGCACCTCGATGCCCTCGTTCAGGTCATCGCCCGCGTTGTCGTAGTGGATCTCGGAGATCCAGAGTGGGCCGTCAGCCGAACCGGTTGGAGGAATGGGCTGAGCAGGCGTCGAGCTGGCGGTTCCAAACGCGCGTCGAGCCAGCGTCCGGTCGATCACGAACGGGTTGGGCGTTCCCTGCTGCTCAGCGATCCATGCGCTCCGGGCCACCTCAGCAGGCGTCGGCGGGTCCACATCGTTCCAGCGCAGCAGGTCCTGACGCATGGACTCAAAGAAGGCCTCCTGACCCGATGTAGCGCCAGGGTACAAGGCGCGGACGTAGAAGACGGCGCGGGCGACATCTCCCTTGGCATCCTCGCGCGGCTCGAAGCGCCCTAGGCCACGCTCGCTCCACTCGTCCAGGTCCTCGCGGGGCGGGCTCGACTGACTGGCCTCGAGCCGGTACCACGCGTCTGCCCGTGCATCCGGGACCTCGCCGAAGGGCAGGTTGCCGCGAGAGGAGTTGACCTGCTGGCGCACCGGAAACAGGTGGTGCATGTCGCTACGCAGTGGCTCCGCCCGCGCACCGAGGGATTGCGGCCATACGTGTTCGGCGTTAAAGCCCACTTGCCCCGCCGCCTGTGACGGATCGCCTGCCGGAAGCTGCACCGTGGTGCCGGTGTAGAAATCGCGCAGGAAGCCATCGGTGCGCTGCTCGTAGGCATAGAGCGCATCGCGGGCTGGGCCGTAGCCGAGGACTCGATCGGGCGAATACTCGGCATCCAGCGCCGCTACCAGCTCGTCGCCATAGACGTTGGGCAGGACAGTCTGCTCGTCGTTCGCAGGCACATACGGTCCGGCCGTGGACGTCCCACTCGGGCGGCTCTCGAAGCACCCGGCGAGCACCATCGTGCTGGCGACGAGCAGAGCCAAACAACCTCGCCAGCGCGACGCGCGCCCTCGAGCTGGCGTGAGGCTCTCTTCCTGATTCCTCATTCCTTGCTCCTCGTTCCTACACATCACGTCTCCTCGTCCACGTAGGCGACATGGCGGAAATACGTCTGGTCCTCGAATGACGCACCGAGCGCTCCAACAAGGAGCCCGAGTGCGGCTACGAACCCTGCGAAGACGAGCCGATGCCCCGGCCCGACCGGCTCGCCCAGCGTCGCTGCCCATCCGTCCACGATGGCGGCGTCGAACAGGAGGCTCCCAAGTACCATCGTGGTGCCGAAGAGAAGCGCCCAGGTGGTCGCCATGCCGAGACCGAGCGCGAGTAGGATGGACACGGCCTGCACGACGTGCTGCTCGGACCGG
The DNA here is from genome assembly GCA_039815415.1 of Bacteroidota bacterium. Taxonomy (GTDB): domain Bacteria; phylum Bacteroidota; class Rhodothermia; order Rhodothermales; family Rubricoccaceae; genus JBCBZH01. The sequence continues at coordinate 3,448 of JBCBZH010000013.1, read as the reverse complement.
GCCTGCCCGAGACGAGACGCCAGCAGCGCCTGCTTGCGCACGAGGTAGGCGCTCGTCCCTAGGATGGCGAGCAGCGATAGCCCCACAATGAGCACGACGGGCTGGCGGGTGCCCAGATCCCACGCCTCGGCCGTCATAATCAGCACCACCAGCGTCGAGAACGCGGCCGTAGTCAGCTTGGAGAGCTGGAAGGGGAACCTCCACGGGCGGATCTGCAGAACGGTATCGGCCACATCCGCCCAGTTCAGGAGGATGGCCTTGATGGCGAAGGCGGCATCCCCTAGGCGCTCGAAGGCGGTCTCTTCCTCCATACGTGGATCCGCGACATCGGCCACCTCCTGCTCGATCTCGACCCGGTTGGCCTCGGTGAAGGCCAACGAGCTGGCGTCGAGGTCCGCAGGAGAGCGCGGGGCATGCATGACTGCTGCTGGATCGGCCTCGTGGTCCAGCCCATTGAGGTGCCCGAAGGCGTGGAGCGTCAGCGCAGCCAGGCGGTGGGCGAGCGTCTCGGTGCGCTGGGACGGGTCGATGGCGCGGTCATGAGGATTGAGGTCCAGTCGGGCGAGCGAGAGCGCGGCCGCATCGAGCGCCTGCGAGGGGGTCGCCAGCGCAAAGGGGCGGCCCCAGGCGTGGAGGTCGGCGGCGGTCACCACCAGCACGAAGTCCCATCCGCCGAGGCGCCGCTCGGTGGCCCCGGCGTCCAGCAACGTGATCGGTTCTACCTGCTCGCTGGCCGAGATCAGGTCGCGGCGACGAACGAGCGGGAAGCTCCAGGCGAAGTCGGGGAGTTGCTGCTGGAGTGCCCGCCGCACGAGGGCACGCGCCTGCTTAAACGCCTCCCGCTGTCCCTCATCCAGAGGCCCCGCCTGGACCCAGCCCACCACCACGGGCGGGCGACGCTCCGCATCCGGCGATGTCGCCAGCTCGTCCGTGCGGCTCTCAGGGTCGAGAACCGGCGCCTCCTCTGGCGGAGTCTCGGGTGTCGAGCTGGCAAGGGCGTCGGGCATGGCCCAATATCGCCAGCTCGAGAGAGCCCTAGCGAAGCCTCACGTTAGCCCGTTGTCTGTGGCGCGTTGATGGCGAAGGCTCTATGTCGGCTGCGGCCTAAAGCTCGCATACCAGCCTTGCTCTTTCGCCGTTTTGCGCTTGTGGCAGTTGGCACACCGAACCTCACACTTCGCAATCTCAGCATCTAGCTTTGCGAGGCTGACCTGTCGCTGAGCCATGTTCGACAGAGCAGCAACTTTCTCACCCCGGACATGGTCGAACTCCAGGACAACGGGGTCGGACTCGCCGCAGTCCACGCACGGATGTGACAGGAGGTAACCCCAGAGGTGCTGAACGTTCCTCGCTACGTATCCCTTGTTTCGTTTGCGCTGCGTGTGACCTCCCCGGGCGTACCAGTCGCGAGCATTCTCAGCCTTGCAGGCCCGACACTGAGCTTGGAGTCCGTCTGCCCGACAACGGTTTATGCCAAACGCTTCCGAAGGTTGAATCTCTCCACACTGCGGGCATTGCTTTTCAATGTTGGGAGGGACGCGGGCCATGCCCAAATCAAGCAAGCGAGAGCGCCGACTGTGTGTCATCCGTAAACAGCAAAACGCCTCGCTCCACCATACGGAACGAGGCGTTCGCTTGAGTGCCCCCAGTAGGATTCGAACCTACGACACGCGGATTAAGAGTCCGCTGCTCTAACCAACTGAGCTATAGGGGCACCCGCAAGCTACCGAGCCTGCCGGATGCAGCAAGCGGAAAGCGAATGAAGGGCACTCGGGCTGGCGAGCCCCTGTGCGGAGTCGATCGCCAGCCCGAGAGGCACTAGATCAAGGTCAAACGCCCTACGGCACTGCGCGTACGATTGGCGCGTTGAACTCGACCGGGAACTCGATGTCGATGTCGATCTCATCGCTCGTCGCGGTGCTGCTCGTCTTGGGCGCGTCATCGAAGTGGTAGAGGAGCGCAACCATTCTGGCGGGGCCCGTCGCATTGGCTGAGACGGTCGCACGGAACGTCAGCCCGACCTGGAAGTTGCCGCCGTTCTCGTCGTCCGCCGAGTAGTCGGTCTCGGTATCGGTGAGGGTGATCGTACCTGAGGAGGCGGGGTCGAAGGCGTAGCGGAACAGGTGCTCCTCAGCCTCCTCCTCGATTTCCTCGGTGATGTCCTCGTTGTTGATGGTGTCGGTCAGCTCGATGGTTCCAGCATAGGTCGCTCCGGGACGAAGCGTCACTGAGGCCGGCGAGAACGTGATGCCAGCGCCGTCGCCGTCGGGGTCGCTCGCGGTGATCGTGACGGAGTCGCTGGCGTCATTTTCGTTGGTCAGCGTCACAACAACGCGGGTAATGAGTTCCGGCTCGCCGGGGCCGTCGTCGTCGGGCTCGCCCGAGCTACAGGCCGTGAGCGCCAGCGGAGCGGCGAAGAGAGTCAGGAGGGATAGAAGACGCAAGGTCATGGGTTTGGGGGGAATGAGCAGGCCGGGAATCGGCCCGCAGAGATAAACAGGGGGATTCGGAAACAGGGTTATCCGATGGGGAAGCCGATGCGGAGAGACCCGCTCCGGCCAGGTTCGTCGACGAAGTAGCGGAAGCGACTGAGCGCATCCCGGTAGCTGACGTCGAACAGGTTGTCGATGCCAAGGGAGACACGGACGGGGCGTCCCATCGCGTGCAAGACCCCACCGAGGCGAAGGCCCGTAAGAGTGTATGCCGGTGGATACGGGGCCGGGAGATACGCGCCCGGCTGAACCCGCGTCTGGCGGAACACATGGCGAACATCGGCCTCGAGCACCAGTTCGCCGGGCCATGAGGCCGGGGCCTCGAGCTGGACCGACCCGCCTATGCGGTGACTGGGAACGCCGTAGAGTGGCCCATCAAGCGAGAGGTTGTCAGCCCAGAGGAGTGACGTGCGAGCCGCGAGCGTAACACGTGGCATCACGCGGACCGTCGCGGTGGCGTCCAGACCGGCGAAGCGGGCGTCGTCCTGGACCGTCAGGAACGTCGGGAACGTGCCTCGGATGGTAACCGTCGGCTCAGGCTGCTCGAGGCCGTAGACGTAGCCGAAGATGTGGTTGAGATAGGCGTTGACCTCGAGGGCCGTTCGGTCGCTCTCGTGGCGTAGCGTCGCGCTGGCATCCAGGCTTCGTTCCACATTGAGGTTGCGGTCACCGATCTCGTACTGGGCGGTCCCATGGTGAACGCCTAGGGAGAACAGCTCGCTGATGTTCGGCGCCCGCCACGCACTCCCCAGGTTGCCTGCAAGGCTCCACGAGTTGGCGAACGACCAGATGGCACCGAGGGCAGCCGCGCCGCCGAGGTAGTCTCGCTGGACTGTCTCGAACATGCGCGCGGGGCGATTGTAGGGATACGCTGTCAGCATGCGAGCATCCACGCGAAGCCCGACATCGATCGTCAGGCGCGGCGAGAGGAGCGCCGCGCCGTGGACGTACGTGCC
>JBCBZH010000185.1:0-8812 GCA_039815415.1 Bacteroidota bacterium | reverse complement strand
GGTACCAACCGGCTCGGTACTACGCGGAGTCGATGTCGGTGGATGACACCACGGAGGCCCTCTTCGTCTTCCTCGACACGTCACCGATGACGTACACCGCGGCCCAGCGGAGCAAGTACGATGAGACGATTGCCTGGACACCCGATCGCCAGCTCGCTTGGCTGGACTCCACCCTGGCTGCCTCATCTGCCGAATGGAAGATTGTCGTAGGGCACCACCCGATCTATGTCGGGTCGGTGAACTACATCAACAACCCAATTCTGATTGAGATGCTGCCGCCGATCTTTGAGCGGCATGGCGTCCAGGCCTATTTCTGCGGACACGATCACAACCTGCAGCACCACCGTCCAAGAGGATCCACGGTGGACTACTTCATTTCGGGCGCGGGCTCGCTCACCAGGGAAGTTGTTGAGATTCCTAGCACCCTGTTTGCTCTCCGAACCCCAGGGTTTATGGCCGTCTCGCTCACAGCAACCCGCATGGATATCCGCGCCATCGACGAGGAAAACGCGCTGGTCTACGCGTCGGCCGTGCCGCTGCGGCGCGGGCGCCGGTTGCCGTTGCCGTTCGGGCTGGGTGACCGCTGACGCTACCGGTCAGGCGTGGATTGGCGAGTCGTGCGTGCATCCATCCAGCGTCGGAGATCATCGTAGGCCTGCTGGCTGAGCCAGAGCGTTCCGTCCGTGTAGGCCGGACGGCGATAGTAGGTGCCCGTCCGATGGAGAGGCGTTCCGTACGCTGCACACGTCGCGTCTTCAGCAAGGCCCTTTTGCCAGCGCGTCCGGCGCCAGCGGCGCGAGGCCAGGTCGGCCCAGACGGAATCATCGAGACTGGGCCGGACGGACGGCACGCTAGTTCCGGGCTCGGCTGCGCACGGATGCCCGCTCGTCGTCCTCATCCGCTTCGAGGTCGGCCAGCAGCGCCGCATCCAACCGACGAGTCGCATCCTCGTCCTCGGTCGCGATGGCCTCGAGGTGCTCAATGCGAGCACGGAGCGGACTCGTTGCATCCTCCACGGCGTCTTCGACCATGGCCTTCAGCTCACTCATCCGAAGCCCAGATCCAGAACCGACAGACTTGGCCGCATTCGTGGCCTTGACTTTCGCGATACCGGTGAACACCGCCCACGGGGCGCCCACGAACACGATCAGCATGGCGAGGATCTCTCCGAATTCCATCAGTACAGAGGGTGAATGTGGATGGCGCTACGCGACGAGCTGGCGTGGGTTGCACCTGTGGAACGGAGGCGGTTGCCACCGTTGGCACTCCGCCAACCCGACGCAAGAGTCGGTTCCTTGAAGCTACTTTGCGAGGTCGAGTCGCGGCTTCTCCGCGACAGAGCCTGCTCTCCCCCCGCCCGCCTGATGCGCTCACTTTGCCTTGCTCTGCTGCTTTGCATGGGAGCCTCTGCCACCCATGCGCAGTCGGCCACTCCCCCCCGATACGGTGTCGCGTTCGACTTTGCGTTTCCGATTCTCGGCGATGAGTTGCTCCCCGATGGGTTGTCGATCGGGCTTCGGGGCCGAGGTGCCTTACCCATCAACGCCGATCTTTCGGTGGCGGCCAGCCTGGGCGTTGGTGCTCACCTGTTCGCCAATCAGGAACCGACCCGCTATGTCCTGAATCCGCAGGCATCCCTGATTGTGATGCTTCCCGGTGAGGGCCCGAGCGTGCGCTACGTCCTCGGAGGCTTTGGCGGCTTCGTCCCATTGAGTGGAGGTCAGGGCGGACCCGCCATTCATGGGGGCTACGGAATGGCCTTCCCCCTCCGGCAGACCTCGCTCTTCATCGAGGGCAATCCGTCAATCATCATCGGCGAGGACGACACGGGCGTCGTACTGGCCGCTCGTGCTGGCGTGATTTTCTAGTCGCCAGCTCGAGGCCTCAGCATCCGCCGCCACCGCCCCGAAACGCCGTCGCGAACCGACCGGCGCGGTGAGTCAGGATGAGATACTGGTAGACTTCGGTGCCCTGTTCGAGCAGGATCACCTCCGAGGCCCCGTCAGCGTCCAGATCTACAGCCCCGACGAGCGTGAAGGTGCCAAACCCCGGCGCCGTCATGCGTTCCAGCAGCAGCCGAGGCGCGGAGGATGCCAGGGGTTGAGCCCCAACGACCAGGCCACGCGCGGTCCCCGCTTCCAGACTGCCCACGGCAAACGCACCGATCCAGTCCTCGCTGCCGTCTCCGTCGAGATCCACGGCAAGGCTTCCACCAGATCGGACCCGTTCGGAATCCAGTCCTTGCACGCGAAGTCGGTCTCGCGCCAGCCCGTCGAGCTGGCGGCGTTCGTCGGCATTCAAGGGGCGCCCCGGCACCACGGCGCCGCCAATCACGCTCGAGGTGGTTCCCAGCGCAGCGTCGCGCCCGAGGCTGACGGCGCTGGAAGCCTTCGCGTTCAGGAACTCACATCCCAGGATCCCAACCTCGACGTCCCTGACGGCCACGGTCTCTGGCGCCTCACCGGGCAGCAGCACACGCACAGACGTGCCCCGGCGCGCGTACGCGGCACCCACCTCCGAGGCCAGCCGGGACTCTGCGAGTTGGCGGAGCGAATCGGCCGTGGCAAGCGAATCGCCCACAAACACCGAATCCGCCAGCGCGTCGATTTGAGGCCGGAAGCGATCGAGCGGGGCGATGAATGCCCCCTCATCGTAGCGCGCGATGACATCGAGGCTCAGGCCGCGAGAGTTGCCAAGCGTGTCTTCGGGCAGAGCCGACACATCGAACAGGACGAATGCCCCATCACCCGCGATGAAGTTTGGGCCGACGCGCTGCACACCCTGCACCTGCCACGCGCCGCCGGCATGAGCATAGTCGAGGCGGAGATCGCCTTGGATCGTCCGGTTCGGAGAAGCAAGCATGACACGCGCGCGCACCCGCATCCGGTTCGAATCGCCAGCTCGCACGGTGTCCACGATCTGAACCCTCCGGATCTCGGAAGCCTCAATCGTCCATTCCCGCTCGCCGTCCGCGTCCTCGAAGAAGACGAATCGCTGCCCAACAAGATCGGCCTCGATCTGGTCCACGCCAGGTGGAGCGGGAGGCGGCGGCTCCGGTTCCGAGCGCGAGCAGCCCATGAGACTCGCCAACCCGAGAAGCCCTGCGAGCGAGAGTCCAAGGATCGAGCTGGCGGTGCGAATCATCCCACGCGGCGGAGAATGGACTGGAGGCGCTCGTGGTCATCGTCGAGCAGATGGGCCAGAGAACGCCCGGCCTCCACGAGGATTGCGCTCCCGGTCTCTCCTTGCCCGTAGGCGCGATACAATCCACCGAGCGCCGCCGCGAGCAGATCATCAGCAGGGACGGCGGGGTCCGGGTTTCGAGCGAGCGTCCGAAGCACGTCGAATGGAGCGGCCAGACGCGCGACGGCGGCGTGATCGCAGAGCCGAACGCGGTCGTGGAGCGCAGCCGGGCGTGGCGGAAGTGTTTGCCGTACTCTCGGCTCGCCATCCTGCCGGGTGGTGCCGTCCCAGTAGGCGAGGATCTGGGCCCGGACGACGGTACGGATGAGTCCGAGCAGCTGTGGCATCTCTCGGCGCAGGGTGTCTCGGTCGTGCCCCAGCGCCACCGCCTGGCGCCCCGGCTCCACGCTCCCCGTCTCCGCGTGGCTCACGAGCCCGTAGAGCACCGCCCCGCTCTCCGTCTCGATCTCGACCCAGGCCCCAAAGGCAGGCACCTCCGCCTCAGGATACACCTCCGCTACGACCTCACGCGTGCTGGATGCGATGACTTCGGCAACGGGCGACATGGGCAGGTCCGGGGGATGTGGTACGGAAGGTGCCTGTCCCAAGCGCCTGGCGCAAGCCCCGAACGCAACAACGCTCCGTGGGGCGCTCCCAGGCCGCCAGCTCGACCAGAAGCCCTCACGAGCTGGCGATCAGATTCGAGGCGACCGCTTGGACGTGGCCTTGCCCGAGTACGTCACTGTCACCCCCCCCGCGTCCCGGACCTCACGAGCGAGGATCCGGTAGAACACCTCCTTCTCCTGAACCCGCACGACCGCGCGCTGGTGGGCCTCTTGAAGGATAATCGGGTAGCCCCCCCCCTTCTCACACTGATCCAGCACGACGGTATGGATGAGGTCGAGCCAGTCGGGCTGGCGAGCCACCCATTCCGGCAGCTCCACGCGTCCGATTTCCTCGCTGCCACGCACGTAGAACGCCACGATCTGATGATCGCCGTAGCGCTTCAACACAGCGCTGCGAGACGAGAACAGCGGTGTGCGTTCGCCCACGTCCAGGGTCTCTTCGAACAGGTGCCGATCTAGCAGCCCCCGGAGTGAAGCCGGATCCGTGGTGGCATCCTCTTCTCCGAGGAACAGGCGGAGCAGGTTGACCACCTCCGCGTTTCCGGGGCGGGAGACGTACGACGCGATGGGGATGCCCGCCTCCTGAAAGCGATCCAGTTCGGCAACGTAGCGGTCGATCAACTGATCTTCGACGCGGCGATTCTTCATGCCCCGCAGCATCCACCGGATGAGCGTCCCATCCGCCAGCGCGACGATGGGGCGTCCGCTCCGCCTCTCGTCGTGGGCCGTCTCAAACAGCCAGCGCAGCTCCTGCTCGTCCCGAAGCGCCGAGACGACCTCGGCGGACAGATCAACCGACACAGGATCCTCATCGTCCGCCAGATCGAGGAGATCGTGCTGGCGGTAGCGCAGATCCGGCTCGGCCAGGATCAACGGCGGGTCGAGCGTCCCGTAGTGAAGCGCAATCCGCCCGACGTTGAGCAGGTAGCAGGCCGGGTCCACGTGGCGGTCGGGGAAGATCTGACTGCCGTCGGTCGCAACCACGGTGACGGTCGCCGGGCGCACCCCGCACGTGCACCGGTGCCCGGGGTCTGACCAGGGCAATGCCCGTAGCAGCCCTCGCGGGTGCGCCTCGGCCTGCGCCACCAAACCCTCCCAATCCTCCCGGGATGCCTCCAACGCCTCGAGCGCACGGCGCAGCCGCTCGGCATGGCGTGTGTCCTCCTCGCGGCGGTAGGCTGCAAAGTCTCCGAGTTGTCCGGCGAGTCGAGAGAAGTCAATCATGAGCGAAAGGGAGCGCTACAAGCTCGCACACGGCGCCCCACACGACTGGTCTCCCGACATGGCGACTGGATGCAAACCTGGCGATGCGTAGGCTTCAACGTCCCACGTCCACCTGAACCAGCGAGCATGCTACCGCCAGGCCCATCCCACGCTTAACGACGGGGAAGACCTGGGCCGTTGCCACAGCGAGCGCCAGCTCGTTGAGCCCGGCCTCCCCCCACCGATCTCGCACTCGCTCCACGGCCGCAAGCACCTCCTCACTCTGCGAGCTGACGGCATGTCCATAGTCAACCGCCAGCTGCAGATCCGCGCCCAGGTCCTCTCCCTCGAGCGCGGACTGAATCAGACTCGGCGCCACCCCATCCTGCAGCGCCGCATTGACGATGACCTGTACGCAGGTCCCGCAGTCTTGCGCTTGGGTGGCGGCCAACCGCGCTAGGTGCCACACGGCAGGCGGTGTCTCCTTCCGATGCTGCGCAAGCGGAGCAAACATGCCGAACTTCAGAAACGCGCTGGTGGAACCCTCTGCGATCTTGCGGAGGTAGTCCAATGACACGCCAAGCTCAGCTTCCTGCTTTGCAATGGCACGGTCGAATAACGGATTCACAGCGGGAACGCAGGATGGTGAGAGCGGGAAGATGAATGCTCCATCCCGGTCTCGTGTTCGCGCTGCTATGCCTCCGTTCACGTTCTCCACACACCCTTCGGCATATCGAGTGGCTGGTCTGTACATCCACGTCCCGTTCTGCACGCAGCGCTGCGTGTACTGCGACTTCTACTTCGTCACCACGAGCCGCGACACGCGTTCGTTCGTTCGCGCTCTGCAGATCGAGGCGGAGGCGGTCGGAGCGGAGTATGGTGACGAGCCCCTGCAGACCGTGTATCTCGGTGGAGGCACGCCCTCGCTACTGCCTCCAGAGGACCTGGCCGCGGTTCTCCAGGTCGCGCACGACCACTTCGACACTTCCGAACTGGCGGATGTGACGGTTGAAGCCAATCCAGAAGACCTCGTGGGGGATGCGGGCGCTGCGTGGCTCCAGACGGCTGCCAACCTGGGTGTGACGCGCGTGTCGCTCGGCGTTCAGTCGTTCTTCGAAGAGGACCTCGCTTTCATGAATCGAGCGCACGATGCATCGCAGGCCGAGGAAGGAGTCGAAGCCGTCGCAGAACAGTTTGACGATTTCTCGGTCGATCTCATCTTCGGTGTCCCGGATCAACCCTTTGAGCACTGGGGCGCCAATCTCGAGAAGGCCGTGCGCCTCGGCGCCACGCACCTCTCCACGTACAGCCTCACCATTGAGGACCGGACGCCGCTGCGCAAGCTTGTGGATCTCGGGCGTGTCGTTCCCGAAGGCGATGATACCCTAAGTGAGCGCTACCTCTTTACGCACCAGTATCTCGAGGAACGCGGCTTCGAGCACTATGAGGTCTCGTCGTTTGCCAAGCCCGGCCATCGTAGCAAGCACAACCAGAGCTACTGGTCCCATGCGAATGTCATCGGGCTAGGGCCGAGCGCGCACTCCTTCTACCGCCAGACTCGGAGCCGTGCGTGGCGCTGGTCGAACGTCGCCCACCTCGGTCGGTGGCAGGGGCTCCTGTTGGCAGGCGAGCGCCCGCTCGAGGCGCGTGAAGCCATTGGCCCGGACGCGTTGGCGGACGAAGCCATTCTCCTCGGCCTTCGGCGCATGAAAGAGGGTCTCCAGCTGGATCTCCTCGAACGCGACTATGGCGTCGACCTCCTCTCGGAGAAGCGCAACGAGTTGGCGGCGCTCGAGGGCACAGGGCTGATTGAGGTGTCTCCAGATCGAGTCCGGCTTACCCCGGAAGGCGCTACTGTTGCCGATGGTGTCGCGCTTCGCCTCGTCGGTTGAACCGCGTCTCCACATCCTGCCAGCTCATCGCCCCTAGATTCGGCCCGGTCTTCCATAGCATCGATGCGCGTCCTTCTTCTCTGCCTTGTTCTCCTGCTCGCAGCCTGTGAGCCCGACGCCGTGGAGCCGAGTTCGTCGGCCACGCCAGCCGCCAGCTCGTCGATCCCCTTCCGCATCGACGGCCGACTCGCCTTCGTGCGCGGTGCCGACACCCTTAAGGTCATCGACATTGAGGTGGCGGACACGGACTCGTCCCGGGCGCGGGGTCTCATGGAACGCGCGGTTATTCCTGAGGACACCGGAATGTTGTTCATCTTCCCTCAGGAAGCGCAGCAAGCTTTCTATATGATGAACACACCTCGGTCGCTGGACATCCAGTTCTACGACGCGGACTCCACGCTCCTCAACATCGCATACGACACCGAGCCGTTCTCATTGGACAATGTCTATTCGGAGGGATCTGCCCAGTTCGTTGTAGAGGTTGCCGCGGGAGTGTCCCGGAGCCTGGGCCTGGTGCCGGGTGACCGCATCGCGTGGGATCTCTCGCAATAGCGCTCATCTGGCCCCTTTTTGAAGAGGTGCAGAAGCCGACCGGTTCCGGCAACACCGTTCTAGGAACACCGTTAACCGCGCACCAGACAACGGGCGCGTGCGCTTCGGCGCATCCACCACGCTCCGTTTGATTCAGCCCGCCAGCCCCGTAAGGCTGGCGGGTTTTTTTGTGGGCTCGAGCTGGGCGAGGCGCTTCGTGTGTCGGAAGGCCGCCCAGCAACCGCCTCTCAGTACCACGGGTCGTTCTCCTGGAGGTAGAGGTGGACGTCCGTGTAGATGTCCGCGGCGCGTCGCCGACTAATCTGCTCACGCCTCGACTGCGCACGAACGGCGCTCGGCAACCACACCAGCTCGACCTGGTCGCTGTAGTGCGCGCTCCATGTGAAGCCTACCTCCAGATAGTTCATGGTTGCGAACGCGTTGCTCCAGCTCTTGTACTGGTGCTCGATGCGCGTCAGGCGATGATGAATGGGAACCGGCTGCATGGTGCAGCTCAACCGCCCCCGGACGCTACCCTCGCTTCGATTGCGAAGCATCCATTCGCTCGCTCGTGCGGAGGGCCCGCCCTCAGACCATCCGGGCTCCAAGTTGCCACGCAGTTGCGGGTTGCGCGTCAGGTGGCACAGTACCCGTCTCTGCACCATACGAGCTGGCGGAGCTGGCGTGGGGCGCTCCTGCGGAAGCCGCTGCGGCGTAACGATGACTTCAACGGATCGCCAGCGCGGACTGTCGTCGTCCTCGTCACCCTGCGACCAGCTCTCACCAGCCGCCTCGAGGCCCGTAAACGACTGAAATCGACGGGGGTCGGTAAAGGGAAAGCCGAGCAGGTAGAGCATCACGCTCTGCACGCGTTGCTCGGACAGTGTCTCGTTGTCATCCGCCTGCCCAAGGCGACTGGCGAAGCCCCGGAGATACACCCAGGGCGGTCTCTCTGACCGCAACGGCGCAACGACTCGTCGGTCGAGCCACCTCGTATGCTCCGGTCGAAGCTCGGCCCGGTTGGACTCGAAGTCAGCTAGGATGGCCCAGTTACGATTGTTCGGGGCGCGTGGATGTGGCAGAACGCGGGGCATGATTTCTCGGGCTAAACGATCGCGCGCTGCAGGGACGCGCTACCCTTCAGCTACGGGAAACCACGTACGCACCGAGCACGCCCACAGGAATTCTCCTGGATTCAGTCCGGCTACAAACTGAATGACTCACCGCACGCACATGTCCGCGTGGCTTGCGGGTTGTCGAAGTAAAAACCCTTGCCGTCCAGCCCATCGGTGAAGTCCAGCGTGGTGCCTTCAACATAGAGCTGGCTCTTGAGGTCCAGGACAATCTGGAGGCCGCCCACCTCCACCAGCTCATCAT
>JBCBZH010000142.1:0-10978 GCA_039815415.1 Bacteroidota bacterium | reverse complement strand
TGCTTGGAGCCACCTGTTGGGACTCGCTCATGGTCAACGAGTCTTCGTTTCCGCACACGTGCGAGTCAGGTCCCAACACGTGAGCCGATCACCCGGGGCCTCCGAGATGGAGATCGTCTGATCCGAGGGCATAGGACTGTTGCTCTCGAGTCCAGACGGATTGCTCGGTTGGTGTGCCTAGGGTCTTTGAATTAAGTTGCTTAGGGACTAGATGTCAGGCCTTGGTCTACTCCAGTCGATGCTCACGTCTTCCTGTAGCGCCGTAGGCGCGCTAGCCACTACACCCATGCTGGAGATCTGCCGTCTATGTCCCTCGTCTCGCCGAACACACTATTTGCTTGTGGCACTCCTAGCCGGCCTGATCGTTATTCCGTCGGTCCAGGCTCAGTCGGCATCTAGGTACTCACCGGGCCCATACAAGGCGCTGTTGGATCCAGCCGTGAAGTGCAACGAGGACCAAACGGTTAATGCTTGTGCCAATGTGACAAGCCTAGGCGCGGAGATTGAAGGCTTGGTGGCTGCCATCGAGCTCAATGATGATCAAAGTGATGCCTTCAAGCTCCAGAGTGATATTGCGATGCAGATCACGGGCTTTGCCGCCAACGTTGGAGGGCAGGCAACGGTATGTGGTAACTTTCCTGTGGCGTTGGTTGCTCTGACTGCCACCTGGACGAGTTCGGCCTTTTTCACCGGTGCTGAGCTCGGTAAGCGATTTGCGAATCAGCGAAGTGCCGAGGCTTTCGCGCGTGTTCAAGAGCTGACAGGCTATCTGAACGATTGGATTGAGATCTGCAACAAGTGTCGCACAGACATTGGATTTGCATCCCCAGTGTCCTGCCCTTTGCCTCCAGAAGTGGAAGAAATCATCGGTGAACGATCAGAGCAGAGGCAGTAGGCCGGGCACCTGAGGAGCGGTTGCTCGCCTCCATGATGAAGCGCCTCAGCTCGTTCCTAAGGCGATCAGGACACATATGGCTGCTGGGTACGCACGCTCCTTGTGGTTCTGATGAGCGCAGTCCCTGAATACTTGCCGAGCATCCGCAGTTGGGGCAAACGCTTACTGGGTAGGGATTGAACACATCAGAAAGCAGGCGCAGGATAGGATCGTGTGGACTGACCATTGAATTGATTGGGCTTCATGTGCCGGATCCTCGGGCACAAGCTTCGACCGGAGCAACCTCTCACCGGACCATTGACACTTGGTTCGTACAAGGACGCCCGAGGGTGAAGGGCCGCTAGGCATGGGCTGGTAGCGTTGGAAACGGGAGCTGCGTGTAACCGTACGGGAACAGCTGTGCATCATCTCCAGCAGGCGGACTCGCGACCGGATGATGCACGGTGAGCCCACCGTAGGTTGCCAGGTATTCGTGATCTTGAGGCATGTCCAAAGTCGCACTCATCGTCGGCGCCTCCAGCGGGGTGGGCGCAGCCACAGCCCGAGAACTGAGCCGCAGGGGATGGCTTGTGGTGCTGGTGGCTCGTTCGGAGGAGCGACTGGCCACTCTGGCCAAGTCGATCGGAGCGAACGCCAGCGCGTACCCCTGTGACGCCTCCAGCCCATCAGAGGTCGTCGGGCTCGAGGCGTTCGTCCGAGTCCAGCATGGGATTCCGGATGTCGTCATCAACTGTGCAGGTGTAGGGGAGTGGAAGCGCCTAGAGGACACCACGCCGGATGACCTGCTGCGCATGATCGGAGCTCCGTATCTGGCGGCCGCGAATGCCTCGCGCATGTTCCTCAGGGACATGATTAGCCGCCAACAGGGCATCCTCATTCATGTCAACTCTCCGGCGTGTTTCATGCCCTGGCCCTCTTCCGTCGGCTACGCAGCCTCACGGTTCGCGCTTCGGGGGCTACACGAAGCGCTCCTCCAGGACCTAGCTGGGACTGGAGTGAAAAGCTGCCACGTTGTCTTCGGCCACATCGATTCTCCGTACTTCGAGAGCAATGCGATCGAGATGGAGCAACTCCCTGGAATCAGCGAGACCATCCGTACGCTGACCGTTGAAGAGTGCGCGACAGTCCTGGCCGACGTTGCGGATCGCCCCACCGTGCTCCGTGTGTACCCATTCGTGCTTCGGGTTTACTACTGGATTCACCGCATTGCCCCGTGGCTTCCACGGTGGTTGCTTCGGATCACATCAAGGACGACAGGGGGATAACAGCATGCCTCCAAGCCAACACGAATCGCTTGGCCTCGAGCTGGCGACTCGTGTTCGCGCGGTTAATTGCCTCACTCGGCGAGGAGGCAGACAGCGCTCGCGCGTGTATACTCCAAGAGCCTTTGTTCGCAGGAGTTGCGACGTGGCGACCGGATTCCCACACTCCACTCTGGTGATACCATGAAAGCCTGGGCTGCGCTCGCAATCGGATGCATCGTGATGGCTTCGGGGTGCGACACGGAGAGGTCCGAGTTCATCGGCGAGGTCGTCGATGTGGGGTGTCGAGGCGCCAGCTCGGTCATGGTGGGGGGCGAGGTGTTCGACTTCCGGCCGGTCAACAGCTGCGGCAACGGGAGCGGTCTGATCCGCTATGCGCGTGAGGTGACCTCGGAGTCCGGCAACGTGACGAGTGAGATGCAGATCGCGTGCGGCGCCGGGTTCTGCATCGCCCAGGTGAAAGTGAACTCCTGGCAGGAGAACTGAGCCGTTGGACATCGAACAGCGCTTTCGCCAGCTCGAGGGCAGGCGCCTCGAGCTGGCGAGGAGGGTCGATCAGCCGCCCACCGGATCCGTCATCGTTTCGGGGACGAGCACCACTTGGAGGACGTTGTCCATGTCGAAGTAGGTCTGGGCTGCGCGCTGGATGTCGTCCGCAGTTACCGCCTCCTGCAACGTCGTCTGGGCGACGGTCTCGTCGAGCGGGAGGCCGTACTCAGCGGATTCCGTGATCCAGGCCATCCATGAGCCATTGCTGCGAAGGCTCGTCTCCTGGGAGCGCCGAGCGGCCTCATGGACGTTGTCCACGTGGCGCTGCTCCGGTCCGTCTTCTTGCACGGCCCGGATGCCGTCCATCACGGCGCCGATCAGCTCATCGACGCGCGCCGGGTCCGTCCCGAAGTTGACTGTGATGCTGTACCGGGGCCGGGGCGACCGGACCATGAGCGGCCGTACGCTCACGAAGTAGACGCCGCCGCGCTCCTCCCGGAGATCCTCGCGCAGCCGCGTCTGGATCACGTCGGTCAGGGCAAAGACCTCGGCCTCGGTGTGGAAGCTGTAGTCTTCGATAGAGCCGGTAAACACCAGCGAGACCTGGGCTTTCTCCTCGGTGCCGCGCCGGACCACCTTCTTGATCATGCCCTCTGCGAAGGACACGCCCATGTCTACAGGCTCATCGGTGCGGGGGAGCGAGGGCAAGCTGGCGAGATACGTCTCTACGTGCGGTCGCAGAGTCGCCAGCTCGAAGGCGCCAACGAACACGAACGTGAAGTCGTCCATGTCGGCGAAGCGCTCCCGGTAGAGCGCGACGGACTGGCCCAGGTCGGCCTGCTGGAGCACGTCCATCGTGAAGGGCTGGCGGCGCGGGTGGTTCTGCAGGAGCGTCACCTGGAGGGTATCCTGGAAGGCGGCCTCGGGCGAGTTGCTGCGGTTGGCGAGGAAGGCAGAGAAACGCTGCTGGATGGAGGCCATCGCGCTGGCGTCCTCGCGTGGGGCGGTTGCGTAGAGGTGAGTCAGCTGGAAGAGCGTCTCTAGGTCCTCCGGTGACGCGGACCCGGTGAAGCCTTCCTCGTCTTCAGAGAGGTAGGGGCGTACGCCGACCACCTGCCCAGCGAGCTTCTTGCCGAGCGCGGTCTCATCGAACGCGCCCACACCAGAGGCCGAGATGACGGTGGTGGTGAGCAGGGTCGCCTCATACGCTTCCTGATCCACCATCGACGTGCCGCCGGGGCTGAACGCTGTCATGCGGACCTCATCGGCTTTGAAGTCAGTCGGTTTGAGGAGCACGCGGATGCCGTTGGAGAGCGTCCACTCGGTCACGCCATGCGCCAGCTCGGCCTCGTCTATGACAGATCCTGGTGTGGGCATCTCTGCGATCAGGGGTTCGTCGGAGACCGCGTCCTCGTATGGTTCGAGGTCCTTGCCCTGGGCGCCGTCCAGAACGGCCGCCAGCTCGATCTCAGTGGGGACAATCACGTCGTCGCTCTCGGGAAGGGACACCTGCACCACGCGGCTGTCGGTCTGCAGCAGGGCCGATACGACCGCGTTGACTTCGGCCAGCGAGATTTCGGGCACCAGCTCTCGGGCCTGTTCCTCCAGGTACTCGATGCTCGGAGTGGCGTAGTCGTTCAGGTACGCCTCGACGAACTCACTGGCGAAGGCGCGGGAGGGGGTGGTCTCCTTCTCGGCCAGCCAGCGCGCGTAGTTCCGTAGCAGCTCCGTCTTCTGGCGCTCCAGCTCGGTCTCGGTAAAGCCGAACCGGCGAACGCGCTCGGCCTCGGTCACCAGCGCGTCGAGGCTGGACGCGGCCTTGTTGGCCTCGATGATGGCGATGAGCTGAGCGAGGTCTTTGGTGCGGACGCCGCCCGACACGCCGGCGAAGGCGGCAGCGAAGGGCGGGTTCTCGCTCCGCACCAGCTCAGCGAGGCGCGCATTCATCATGCCCGAGAAGAGATCCGTCACGAAGCTGCGCCGGAGGTCGTCCACCGTCTGGTAGGGCGTCGGGTCCTTCTTGAACACGACGGATACTTGCGACTGGGGCAGCTCTGCATCCGTGGCGATGGCGTAGAGCGTCTCCTCGTGGCCGGGCACCTCATAGAACGGGCGTGGCGTCGAGCTGGCGGGGGCCTCGAGGTCCGCGAAACGATCCTCGATCATCTCCACAACCGCGTCCGGATCCACATCGCCCACGACGATGACCGACATCAGATCCGGGCGATACCACATCTCGTAGAAGTCGCGCAGGCGTTGGGCCGGAGCCGTTTGCAAGACCTCGGTGGAGCCAATGGGGAGGCGCTCGGCGTAGCGGGAGTCCTTGAACAGAATGGGGAACTGGATGTCCTGGATGCGCTCGAAGGCGCCCTTCCCGAGGCGCTGCTCCTCCAGCACCACCCCGCGCTCCTTCTCGACCTCCTCCTCGGAAATCGTCACGTTGCTCGCCCACTCCCGGAGCACGTCCAAGCCGGTGTCGAAGAGGTTCGAGCTGTCGGTGGGCACCTGAAGCATGTACACCGTCTCGTCGAACGAGGTGTAGGCGTTCACATCGGCCCCGAACTGCATCCCGGTTGACTCTAGGTATTGCACCAGCTCCTGCTCAGGGAACGTCTCAGTCCCGTTGAAGGCCATGTGCTCGAGCATGTGCGCCAGCCCGCGCTGGTCCTCCTCCTCGAGGATGCTCCCGGCGTTGACCACCAGCCGCAGCTCGGCGCGGTTCTGGGGCTCTTGGTTGGCGAGTACCGTGTAGGTCAGCCCGTTGGCGAGCGTGCCCTGCCGGATGTCCGGGTTGTCCGGCATCCGGTCCGAAGTGGGCACATCCACCTGTGGCGTGGGGATCGGAAGAACGTCCTGCTCGACGGTAATGGCCGTCGGGGACGAGGCGCAGCCCGCGAGGAGGAGCGCGGCGACGAAAGCAGAAAGGAACAACCGCATGATTCTGAGAAATCGATTGAGAGTCAGGGCGAAGATAGATGGTGCGGTTAGGCGTCCTCGAGCTGGTGAACTGGAGCGGCCCGCCACGCCAGGATCGCCGCGCGCAAAGTGATCGCCAGCGCGAAGGGCACCACAGCGGCCGGGAGCTGCTGCGGCAGGAAGACCCAGCCGAGGAGCGCCAGCCCAGTGCCGACGGCCGCCACTGCGAAGTATCTCCGCCAGCTCGAGCGACCCACCATCCAGGCCGCGACGAGGTGCGTCGGCCACGCCCACAGCAGGTTCAGGTTCGGACCCATCACGTCGTGCGTGGTGGCGACCCACAGAAGAAACAGGATCAATCCAGAAACGCCCACCAGCCCGAAGAGAACGGCATCTGGCCATCGAGCTTGCGAGGGGGCACGCCAGTTCGCGACTGTCCAGGCGGCGACTATCCCGAAGACAATCCAGCCCACGACGAGCGGCCACGGGAAGGCACGCTCGGGTAGCCCGGTGTCCGGGAGCCAAAACACAGTGTCACGGCTCGCAACAAGAGAACGGCCCCCAACGGTCGCGCGGTCGAGCTGGTGCGCCAGCTCGAGGGGTAGGAAGGTTTCCTCGCGAGAGGTGGCGACGCGGTCGCCGGGGACCGCCAGCGCGAGGTTGAGGCCGAGGTCGAGTGACGGCCACCCCTGGATGTAGGGCTTCAGAAGCTGGCGGAACGTCTGGGGTGAATCGGGAGGGGGGAGCGTGGAGGCCGGGTACCCCGTGCGCGTGAGGGCCGAGTCGATGGCGGCGAGCAGTCGCGTCGAGCAGTTGTCCCAGAAGAAGTCGTAGCGGTAGGAGCGGTTCTTCGGCAGCGCATTGATCTCGAGCAGGTCGTACAGCTCTCGGCTGGTCGTGGGGCTCAACGCCAGCGTTTGCTCGATGATGGGACGCTCCTGCAACTCGTAGTCCATCAAGAGCCAATCGAAGGGAGCGGTGGCGAGCTGGTAGTCGAGCGAGCCACGCAGGAAGCGGCCGACGAAGAACGGCTGGTCGAAGTCGAACACGCCGAAGTTGTAGGTCCGGTCCAGGCCCGAGGCGTCGTCGCGGATGCGAAGGGCGCTGTGGCCGAACAGACTGTACGCTGCGTCGCCGGGCATCATCGTCAGCAGCGACACCTGCATAGAATCCGACAGTCCGAGCGGAGGGGGCGAGTCGGGCTGGGCCGTCTCGGGCTGGGCGGTCGAGCTGGCAGACAACGCCAGCGCGAGGGCGAGGCAGGCGGATCGGAGCATGATCGAAGCTACCGACGAGGGGTGCGGAGAGGCACCAACGCGTGGTAGCCTGCGGTCATGCCCACCACCTTCGCGTCCACCCGGTTTCGCGGAACGTGGCGCCCCTACCAGGCGCGCGTTCTGGACGAGCTGGCGGCGCACCTGGACGACGGGCGGGTTCACCTCGTGGCGCCGCCAGGGTCAGGAAAGACACTTCTCGGGCTGGAGGTGGTCGTCCAGCTCGAGCGTCCTGCTCTCGTGCTGGCGCCGACGCTTGCGCTTCGCGATCAGTGGTTGAGCCGGTTCAGCGATCTGTTCGAGGGCGATGTCGCCACGTCGATCGATGCCGAGGCGCCAGCAACCCTCACCGTTGCCACCTATCAGGCGCTCCACACCGCAGCGCGTCGTGGCCTGGATGCGCTGGTGGAGACGCTTCGCGTTGGCGGCATCGAAACGCTCGTTGTGGATGAGGCCCACCATCTTCGGCAAGCCTGGTGGCGGACGCTCCGCAGCGTGCGAACGGAACTGGGCGCCATCACCACAGTCGCGCTGACAGCGACGCCGCCCTACGACGTGCCGCGTGCCGAGTGGAACCGCTATGCCTCATTCTGCGGCCCTCCCGACGCGGACATCTCCATTCCCGAGCTGGTGAAAGCCGGGCACCTGTGTCCTCACCTGGATCTCGTTCGGTACGTGCTCCCGGCTCCTGAGGAGCAAGAACGCCTGGATGCCTTCAGGGCGGACACGCACAGTCTGATCTCGTCGGTTCTACAAGGACCCGTGTGGATGCCCGCTCTCCAGCAGCACCCCTGGATTCGCCAGCCCGAGGCCCACGTCGATGCCATCGCGGATACCGATCCCGAGTGGTTTGTGGCTGCGCTGGCCGTTCTTCGCGAGGCCACCGGAGGAGAGATGGCCCCGCAAGCGGCAGCTCTGGGACTCCTCCCCGATGAGCTGCCAGCGCTTCGGACCAGCCTCCTCGACCGATTCCTGACAGGAGTGCTCGGAAATCAGGCAGACGCCTTCACGGCCATCCTGGGCGATGAGCTGGCGGTCCGCGATCTGCATCGTCAGCTCGATCGTCTGGGAGCGCTTGAGGGGTCTCAGGTCCGGCTTCAGCACCCACCCTCGGTACGATCTGCCCTAGCTGCGAGTGCGTCGAAGTTGGACGCCGCGGTTTCGGCAGTTCGAGTGGAGTCCGAGGCGAGGAAAGAGGCGTTGCGAGCTGTCGTACTGGCGGATCGGATCCGGGATGCGGCATGGGATCCCGAGCGGGGGAGCACGGTGCTTCGCCAGCTCGGGGTGGTGCCGTTGTTCGAGCGCCTGCGTGCAGCAGATATCGACCAACCCATCGGGGTGCTCACCGGACGTGTAGTGGTGGTTCCCAGCACTGTGGCCGACGCGTTGGTGGAGGCCTGCGAGCTGGCGGACATCGAGGGTGCCGAGGTCGAGCCGCTGGACGTGGCGCCGGGATTCGTGAAGGTGCGTGGGGTGGGGGAGCCGTCGTTTGTCCAACCCATCACCGCGCTGTTCGAGGCGGGCGTGCTTCGCGTGCTTGTGGGGACCGTCGCGCTGCTAGGAGAGGGGTGGGACGCGCCCTCGGCCAACGTGCTCGTCTCCGCCAGCTCGTCGGCGACGTTTGTTCGGACGGGGCAAATCCGGGGGCGCGTTTTTCGCACCGATCCCCGCCAACCTGCCAAGGTCTCCTCGGTGTGGCACCTCGCCTGCTTGGATCCCGCCGACCCCAACGGCGGGGGCAATGTGGAGCAGCTTCGTCGCCGGTTTCGTGCGTTTGCACGGCCTCGAGCTGGCGCTCTGCCGGAGGATCCACCTCGGCTCGAGACGGGGCTGGGGGCTATTCCAACCCTACACACGGTGGACGCGGTCAACGCAGATACGGATCGTCGTGCACAAGACCATGAGGCCACCCGAGACTTGTGGCAGCGCGCCATCGGCGAAGATGTGAACGGACGGGCGTTGCGCCCATCCATTCGGGTGCTGTCGGAGTCGCCATTGCCGGTCGGCGTACGCATTCGAACCGTGCCGTGGTACGTGCCATCGGTGCCCGCCGGGTCGCTTGCCAGCGCCGGGGTGGCTTCCGGGCTGACAGGTGCGCTTCTCGGGTTCGGGCAGGTGGCGGGACTGTCGATGGCTGGAGCCGGACTGGCGCTTCTGGCGTGGGGCGGAACGGCCTTTGTCCGAGACGCGATGTCTCGGGTCCAGCGGAATCAGGCGCTCGGCCCAAGAGGGCTCGCGGCTGAGGCAGCGGCTCGTGCCACCCTCGACGCGTTGAAGGGTGCGTCGCTGGTAGTGGACCCGGAGGCGTCTCTCGCTGTAGAGCCGACCTCTACTGGCATTGAGGTGTCACTCGAGAGCAGGCTGGTAGACGACGCTGAGGTGTTTTCGGACGCGCTGGCCGATCTGCTTGGCCCAATCGGGGCGCCTCGATACCTGCTCCGGGTAGAGGGTGGGCGGACGGTTTCGGTCCCGGATGCGCTCGGCTCCCGCAAGGGTCTGGCTGAGCAGTTTGCAGATGCATGGCAGGAGCGGGTGGGGCCCGCAGAGCTGGTCTTCACGCGGACCCCGCTGGGCCGCCGCGCGCTAGCGACTGCCCGTGCACGATCTCTTGGGCGGGAGGACGCAGTCGAGCAAGTACATCGATGGCGGGGGTAGCTTCCACGCCGCTTGCATCGCCAGCTCGTTCATGACTCGGAAAGACCGCGCACGCTTCGTTCTCGACCGACTCTCGGAGACCATCCCCGCCCCCGAGACCGAGCTGAGCTACCGGACCCCATTCGAGCTGCTGATCGCCGTCATCCTATCCGCCCAGTGCACGGACAAGCGGGTGAATCAGGTGACGCCCGCGCTGTTTGAGAGCTACCCGACCGCTGAGGCGATGGCGAACGCCTCGGCAGACGACATCTTCCCCTACATCCGGTCGGTGTCCTATCCCAACAACAAGGCGAAAGCTCTCGCAAAGACGGCGCGGATGCTCGTATCCGACTTCGGCGGCGAAGTCCCCAATCGGCACGCCGACCTCGTCAAGCTGGCGGGCGTGGGGCGCAAGACGGCCAACGTCGTCATGGCCGTGGCCTTCGGCGAAGCTGCCATCGCCGTCGACACGCACGTCTTCCGCGTCGCCAACCGCATCGGGATGGTGAAGGACAAGCCGACCCCGTTGGTTGTCGAGAAGGGCCTCCGCCGCGTCATCCCGCGCGACGAGTGGGGCGACGCCCACCACTTGCTCATCCTGCACGGCCGGTACACCTGCGAAGCTCGTGCGCCAAAGTGTAACCGCTGTCCCCTTGTTCGTCAGCCTGACGGTCCGGACCTGTGCGACTACTACGCTGCCCTCCAGAAGCTTCCCAGGCCACTGGAGGGGCTGGACGCTAAGAAGGGGCGCTACTACTCCAAAACCGCCCGGCGCTACTTCGATGTTCCCGCGACCAAGACGGATCGAGCTGGCGTCGAGCAGATCGCGGATCCCTGGACGGGTTCGATGAGTGTGTTTGACGCGCGCACCGGACAGACCACCAAGCGCATCAAGGACTATCGGGTGTGAGGAAGGGGGGCGGAGGATGAGGAGCAGGCGCCAGCTCGAGAACAGTCCTCTTCGATCTGAGCGATAAGGACCCTCAAGGGCTTGACCCTCGCGCTGGCGACGAGCACCTTGCCCACTGCCCACTGCCCACTGCCCACTGCCCACTGCCCACTGCCCACTGCCCACTGCCCATGCCTCACAAGCACCTCCTCCTCATCCTCGACGGCTACGGCATCGCCGAAGACCCGTCCGTCTCCGCTGTCGATGCGGCGAACACTCCGTTTCTGGACGATCTGTTCGCACGCTACCCTCACTCCACGCTTGAGGCATCGGGCCGGGCCGTCGGGCTGCCTGCCGGGCAGATGGGCAACTCCGAGGTCGGGCACATGAACCTCGGCGCCGGACGTGTCGTGTATCAGGACATCACGCGAATCGATACAGCCATTGAAGACGGCTCATTCGTGGACACGGAGGCACTGGTGGACGCGGTTGAGCACGCGAAGCGCCCTGGCGCCCAGCTGCACCTGATCGGGCTGGTGTCTGATGGAGGCGTTCACTCCCACATCTCACACGTGGAGGCGCTGCTTCGGATGGCGTCGGACTGCGGGTTGACGGGCGA
>JBCBZH010000233.1:0-7072 GCA_039815415.1 Bacteroidota bacterium | reverse complement strand
TCGAACGCGAGGTCTGTTGGAATCGCCGCGCCACAAAATCTATTCGTTTCGGCGACATCTGAGCGCGGCACGCGACGGGCGCCAGCGCGAGGATGAGAACAGCAAAGCGAAGCGAACGAAGCACGGACGAGCTGGCGAGTGAGGCGTGCAACCTACCGCTCCCCCTGTCGGAACGCCCATCGCTCCGCTCCGTGGCGCACCGACGGTCCCCCTCGCACGCGAGAGGGACATCGGGCTGGCGCTCACACCCGCGCCCAATCCAAGCCGTGAAGGTCCGATCCTCACTTCACCCTTCTGCCGTCATGCCTGCGCAGGCAGGCATCCACTCGACAGCTGAGCGGCAGTCTCTGATCGCGCCGTCGCTCCAGATAGCTTCTGCAACCGCCAGCTCGCGGCACCTATTCGTCGCTCGAGCTGGCGCCCGGCCCCACAGTCCGCTCGAACAGGGCATGGATGCGGTGCAGCTTGTCCGCCCAGCTCGTCGGCTCGCGGTAGCCGTGCGGCTCCACGGGCGCAATCGCTAGCTCCCAGTCGCGCTTGCCCAGCTCGATGAGGCGCTGCGAGAGGCGGAAGATGTCCTGCGGCTGCACGTTGTTGTCCACCAGCCCGTGGGTCATCAGAAGTGGGTCCTCCAACCCCTCAGCGAACTCGATGGGCGAGGACCGGCGGAAGGCCTCAGGATCCACCAGGGGCGTGTTGAGGATGTTGCGTGTGTAGCCGTCGTTGTAGTGCGACCAGTCGGTGACGCTGCGCAGGGCCGCGCCGCTGCCAAACGACTCCGGTGCCGTAAACAGCGCCATCAGCGTAATGAAGCCGCCATAAGAACCGCCGTAGATGGCGACCCGCTCCGGATCGATGCCGAACTCCTGGGTCACCCACGTGCTGGCGTCCACGTAATCGCCGAGGTCGCGCCCGCCCATGTGGCGGTAGATAGCCGTGCGCCAGTCTCGCCCCAAGCCAGCGGACGCCCGGTAATCGAGGTCGAGAACGAGATAGCCCTGGTCGGCGAGCAGGTTGTGGAACTGGTACTCGCGGAAGTAGCTGCTCCACCAGCGATGCGCGTTCTGGAGGTAGCCAGCGCCGTGGACGAAGAACACCGCTGCGCCATTCGGGTTGTCGGGCCGATAGATGCGGGCGGGCACTTGCGCCCCGTCCGAGGCCGGGATCTCGATCATCTCGGCCTCGCGCCACGGGTAGGCGAGCCATTCGCCCGTCGGGCTGGTCGTCACGCGCTGCGGCTCGCGGCCCAGGCGCCCGATGTAGACCTCAGGCGGGCGGTTGGAGGTCGAGAACAGATAGGCCGCGTGCTCTCCGTCCGGCGCCAGCTCGATGTCCCACCGGCCTGGCGTCCGGGTCAGCTGCTCGCGCGCCCCGCCATCGATGGGCATCCGGTACACGTGGCTCTCGTAGGGCGTCTTCTCCGAGGACTGGAAGATCCAGTGGCGTCCGTCCGGCGTGATCTGGGGATTGGAAATCTCGAAGGCGCCGGAGGTCAGCGCGTCCACGTCGCCGCTCGCCACATCGACGGCATAGAGGTGACTCCACCCCGTCCGTTCGCTCTGGAACCAGTACCGCCCATCCGGCATCCAGCCGCCGCTGCTGGGGCCTCCCCACGACGAAATCCCTGGCCCGCCGATCCATGCCTCGTCGCGCTGGTGATCGAGCACGGTCAGCGTGCCGTCCTCGGGGTTAAGCCGCGCTAGCCAGCGGTCCTTGTTGTCGCGGCTCCGAACATCGAGGACGCCGTAGCGCCCATCGTGTCGCCAGCTCGGCCCCCAGGCGTAGTACTCGCGCGTCGAGTCGGCCACCATCGAGTCCGGCTGGTAGTCAGCAGGCTCGAAGGCGCCGGGGAGCGTCGTCAGATCGACGACCATCGTGGTGTCTCGCGCGAGGTCCTGGACGTGGAACGTGGCGCCCGGACGCGAGCCTCCCACCTTGGGGCGTGCCCGGATCTCTTCGACGTGCCCCGATGCCGTCACGTAGCGGGACATCGTGGTCGGCTCCGCATCCGACGAGGTCGTCAGGTTGAAGGTGACGAACCGACCTGTGGGATCGACGGTCAGGTTGCGAAGGCTCTTGCTCCCCAGGTAGAACGTCTCGGGGCGGTTCTGGGCCGCCACGTCGCGTTCTCGCTCAAGCTGGCGGAGAGAATCCTGGCGCACCTGATTCCGGATCACGCCGAGGAGCCGCGTCTGCTGGTCGCGGAGATACGTCTCCAACTCGTCTGCCTTCGGATCCGAGGGCTCAGAGCCGCTGCGGAGGTCCGTGAGCTGGCGGATGCGCCCCGAGTCGAGATCCAGCGCAAAGACATTGCCGTCTGTGACATAGTAGACGGTCTGCTCGTCGGCACTCAGCACCGGGCTGGATTCCCGCGCGCGAGTCTGCGTCAGCTCGAGCTGACGACCGTCACGCCACAGCACCAGATCGCCGCCCTGCGTGGTGACGCGAGCCTCGGTGGCCCGCCAGCCGCCGTAGCGCATCGGGAGCGCCCGCCGCGCAGCGGGCGACACGCGCTGTGCGTCTCCGCCTCCGGCCTGCACCCGATACAGCGAGTCGCTCGGCATCGCGCCGCGAGGGTTCCACGAGAAGTAGGCCGCATCGCCCGCCTCGGTCCAAAACAGCCCGGACGGCCACGCGCCGATCCATGTCTCGGGATCCTGTGTGATGAGATCGACGGTCAGCGTCGGCTGGGCTGCGGAAGGAATCGCCAGCGCGACGATGAGAGCGAGCAACGAGAAAACGCGCACAGGCATCGGGGCAAGAGGTCCCCGAAGATATCCGGTCGTTCCGTCTGCCGAGGCGGCTCGCGCATCGCCAGCTCGAGCTGGCGTCGAGGAGGACGCTGAGGTTTCCGAGACGCAGGCGAACAGCCCGAGGCATGGAGCGCGACGCGACAGCGGGCTGAGCAAAGCCGCGTGTAGCGCGTCACGGTGAGCCCTCAACGCCTGCTACAGTCCGCCGAACACCAGCCCGAAGGCAAGCGAGTTCACGTCGAAGGCCTCGCTCAGGCGAATCGTGTTGCCATTGTCCAGTTCGATCTCATCGCCTTCCACGCCGGTCAGGTCCAGCGAGTACCGAAGCTCCGGCCCCACGCTGAATCCAGACAACTCGAACTTGAGACCGGCCCCGAGGTTGAACACGGCACTGATCGGATCCAGACCGTCGGTGACATCCCGGACGCCGTTGATCTCGCCCGAGAGATCGAGCAGGTAGCGCACTTCCGGGCCAGCCAGCACATACCCTCGGAGCGGTCCGAGCGACGGCACATATTGGAGGTCCACGCTCGCCGCGACAAAGTTGGTATTGAGCGCATCCCGGTTGAGCGTTTCCGACCCATCATAGAGGATGGACGTATTGAGATACCGTCCGCCAATGCGAACCCCTGCTGCGCCGCTCCGCATCGTCAGGCCCAGACCGCCCTGTAGCCCGACGGTCGCTGGCAGCATCAGCGAATCCCGCGAAAGAACGGTCTCTGGGTCGTTGGGATCAATCGTAAACGCACTCACGTCCTCCGTCCACGTGACCGCAGGACCAAGGTTGAAATCGACTTGAGCACGAGACGGAATCGCGAGCGCGAACCCGGCGACGAGGAGGAGGAGAAGACGCATCGTAAGAGAGGAAGTCATCCTCATTACGGGAAAGACGATCCCGAGAGGTCAGCCCGGTATCGCCACCTGGCCCCGTGATTCAAATCGCCCGCGTCGTGCCTTTTCCCCGCACGGGTTTCCTCGAGCTGGCGATTCGCTCAGCGCCCTGGCGTATGGTCCGGCAGCACCTGCCCGGTGTGCGGCCGGGTGTCTTCGCCAATCTGGAGCGCGTCCGGGACGTCATTGCGCTGCATCTCCGGGTTCACCAGCCCGCCGGTGATGGGCGTCTCGAAGGCCTGCACGAAGGGCGCGATGGTGGAAAACCAGAAGTCCTGCTGGAACTCGTAGAAGTCCGTATCGAACCCGACGGCATCTCCTCGGTGCCCCGCGATGTCGAGGTAGAACGTGCGTGGCCAGTCCGGAAACTGGGTCTGCGCCTCACGCAGCAAGCGGAAGGCCTCCTGTGCGGCGTCTTCGAAGGAGTCCTCCGGAGTCACGACTTGGTAGAGGGCGACGCTGTTGTCGAAGCCCATGTGGATGCCGGGCGAATCCGGCTTGGCGTACTCCGGGACGTGCATTGGGAACGAGCTGGCGAGTCCAAGTCAGCCCCGATGGGCTGGTCGGCGAAACCTACACCCAGCCCGACGTCCTCACCTCCGCTCTCGCTTCACTCCGAGCTGGCGCGCGCGGTGGCGCCTCTCCGAGGTCTACCAGCACGACGGGGCGGCGCGGGAGCCGCACCGTGAACGTGGTTCCTTCGCCGTAGCGGTCGTCTACATCCAGCGTACCGCCCAAGACGTTCACCGTCCGCTGCGCCACCGCCAGCCCGACGCCCCCTTCGCTGTCGAATGGATTAAACACCGTCTCAGCCGCATCGCCGAGGCCTCCAGAGGTATCGGACACCGAAAGCATGAGCACATCTTCGCTGGCATCCACCGCCAGCTCGACATCCACACGTCCCCCTGCTGTGGACTCCACTGCGTGCTTCACGAGGTGATTCACAACGCGGCGGAACAGCGTCGAGTCCAGCAGCAACGGATCGGTGCCGACCTTGACACGCGTGGCGAGCGTAATGCCCCGCCGCTGCGCGAACGTCCGATGCTCCTCCACAACGGCATCCACCATGGACGCAGCATCGGCGGGCGTCGCAACCGGCTGCACCTCATCGGCCTCCAGAAGCGCCAGCGCGACGAAGTCATCTAACGTCTGGAGCAACCGACTGCCTGACCGGCGGATCACCGCGCTGGACTCGGCGAGATCGTCCGGCGTGATGCCCGGCTCCAGCATCTCGGCGTATCCAAGAATGGTCGTCAACGGAGCGCGGATCTCCCGGTTGAGCCCGGAGAGAAGCGAGTTCCGAACCCGTGTCGCCGCTGCCTCTCGATCCTCGTGGATGGAGGACAGTGCGGCCATCGCAGCCGTCCCATCGAAGGCGACCACTAGAGCCCCTTCGGGCTGCCCATCCACCCCAACGAGCGGAACGGCATGGTGCAGCACGGTCTGCTCCCCGACATGATGCGTCCACGACTCACGCCGCCCCGCAAGCGCACTGCGAATAGCGAGACACGCCTCCTCATCGTCGGCGAAGCGCTCGAACACCGACCGCCCAATCCAAGCCGCTTCGCTCATGGGCTCAACCTGGATGTAGACCCCATCAGGATCCAGGGTGTGAAGCGCTACCGGGAGGTGATCGAAGATGGCCTTGAGCTGATCCTCCCGATCCCGAAGCGTCTCGAGGGTCTTGCGCTGCCGCGTGACATCCTCAGCCACGAACGAGAACTGTGGGGCCTCAGCAGCCTCGTTCTCGATGCAGGCCAACGTGACAGCAATGATGCGGTGTCCTTCCGCAGATTCAAAGTCGAAGCGAGAGCGTCCAGATCCTGCGAGCGCCCTGCGGCACGCACCGGTCCACAAGCGAAGAGCGCGCTCAGACAGAGCTGTTTGCGACACCACACCCTCTGCCTCTGGGTTCACGCCCAGAGCAAGAGAGGCCGCGCTGTTGGCCGTGATGCACCGGATGTCATCGGCGCCTCCCTCGGTCACCATCAGCTCGATGGTGCCCATTCCCATCGGCGCAGAGTCGAAGAACGACGTGAGTGCAGCCTCACGGTCGGCCAGCTCGCGGGAGGCTGTCATTCCTGTGAGTGCGTTTCCAACCCATCGACCCAGCGCCTCAATCAGGTCTCGGTCCTGCGCGGTAAATCCAGGATGGGCCCGGTGGCCCCATAGGCTCAGAACCCCGTGACACTTGCCAGAGACAAACACGGGCGTCGCGAGATACGCCGCCGGAGCCCCAACGCGCGCCCCTGAGGCAGCCACATCGGGAACGCCGATGGGGCCATCGGCCCGCACTGTCAGCGAGGCCAGCATGGAAGCCACCGCTTGCGGCTCCTGGGGAATCAGTCCTCCCGATGGATCGACAACGGCTTCGGGTATCCACATCCCGTCCTCGACGCGTGCCAGCACGGCGCCGTCGAGGCCGAGAAGCGGAGCCGCACGCTCAAGAGCCACATGCAAGCGCTCCTTGAACGTTCCCGGGTGCGCAGCCACATCGTGCAGAAGACCCGCGTGTCCCGCCGCCCGGCTCTTGAGCACGGCTGCGACCAGTTGGGCCATCTCCGTGAATCGCTCGGCCCATTCGGCGGTGCGTGGGTCAGAGGCCGTCGCTAGCGCGAGCAGAGCGAACGGCTCCCGGCCCGCCACATCCAGACGAATGCCTGCTGCAAACCCTGCCCCGATGGCTCGGCCATCGAGGGGCCGGGCTGTCATCACCGTGGCCCGGGCCAGATCGGCAATGTCGAGCTGGTGATCCGGCCATGCCCCGCAGGCCCCAGTGATCTGCACAGGTGCCTCTTCGCTGGCAGCGGTCACCAGACACAAGGCGTCCACGCCAAGGCCCGCGAAGGCTGCGCGGAGCGCAGCCCCGAGAGGCCCCGTCGGGACGGGCAAGACGTTGAGCGAGGGAACAGGAACCGACACGGCACGCAGAAAGACCGGCCTCGTGTATCGGCCAGTCCCATGCGGTTCAAAAGTCAAAAAACCACCTCGCCACTCAGACACGCCACACGGCCGTTCTGAACCATCCATTCCGGGCCTTTGCCTCTCAACGTGCTATCGGACCACACTCATCGCTTGCGTCCGGCGTCCTCTCTCGGTCTCTGCAACCAGAAAGTAGGTCCCCGGTGCAAGCCCTCGTACATCCACCTCGACTCCCGAGGTGCCTGCAGGGCGCATCTCGGACGACACTACCCGAACCCGCCGTCCGCGGCCATCCACGACGTGAACCTCCACATTCATTGGCGACTCTAGCACGAGCTCTGCACGAGCTACATCGCGTACCGGATTGGGAGATAGGGATGCCCATGCCAGCCCGATGTCCGCCTGTGGGCCCTCTTCAACGGCCACACCCGCCAGACTGATCGTGTGCGTATCGGTATAGAGTGATCTTTCGCGAGCGGCTGGAACATATGGCGTCCCGCGTGCCG
>JBCBZH010000095.1:0-13641 GCA_039815415.1 Bacteroidota bacterium | reverse complement strand
TTACCTCGTTGCGCAGGGCGTGTGGACGTACCCCGATGACCGCGTTCTAGCGACAATCGGACATGTCCCTGTCGAGGAGTACGCGTTCTTCGTGATCCAGACCATCCTGACGGGGCTTGGCTTCATGTGGATTCGTGCGAAGCACTTCGCGAGGGTTCCAGAGCCCGCATCCCGAAAGGTCCGCGTGCCGGGCGTCATTGGGTTTGCTGCCGTAAGCGTGGCTGGGCTCCTGCTCACGCTTGGCGGTGGTCATGGACTCTACCTCGGCCTGATTCTCGTGTGGGCTGGGCCGGTGCTGACCTTCATGTGGGCTGTTGGAGGCGAGATGGTGTGGGCACGGCGGCGGCTGATCGCCTGGGCTGTGGCACTCCCGACCCTCTACCTCTGGGTGGCCGACCGAGTCGCCATCGGACTCGACATCTGGCACCTGACCGAGTCTACGCGCACCGGCATTGAACTGGCGGGGTTACCGCTCGAGGAAGCCCTGTTCTTCCTGGTGACCAACCTGATGATTGTCAAGGGCCTGGCATTGTGTGAGCCCTCTAGAGCGTCCGTCTTGCCCGCAATGCGGCGCGAGGCGGCCCGCCTCGAAGTTTCCCGTCGCTTGGCATCGCGCCCAACGCCGATGCGCCCAGCGCCCGTCCGTCAGCCCGTTCGCCAGCCCGTTCGTACACCGCCCGCTGTGGAAGCGTGAACGCGCGCATGCCGATGGCATGGCCCCGCCTCGGGCTGGCGTTTGCGTGGGGCGGTGTGGTCCTATCCCTCGTGGGAGCGCCCTGGATCGTGGAGGCACCAACAGCGTGGCTCCTGGTGCCATGGGCGTTGAGTGTACTTGTCCTCGGCCTTCCGCACGGCGCGTTGGACCCCTTTGTGCCGTTTCGCCTGAATGGGGAGGAGGTGACGGCCATCCGCGTCGGCAGCTTCTGTGTGGTCTACCTCGGGATCGCTGCGGTCATCATCGGGGTTTGGGCACTCGCGCCCGTCGTTGCCGCCGTTGGCTTCATTGTACTGACGTGGGCCCACTGGGGGCAGGGGGAAGTGTTTGCGCTCCGCGCACTCGGGTGGGACGACCACCTTGCAAGTCGGCGGCACCTTGTTCTTGCAGGCACCGTGCGAGGCGCCCTCCCAATGCTGGTCCCGCTCGCAGCGCAACCGACGGCCTACGCAGAGGTGCTGGCAGGGCTCGTAGCGCTCTTCGACCCTGTTGGGTCCTTGGATGCAGCCACCCGTCTAGCCTCAGCCGCTGGTAGCGCTCGGATCGGTTTGGCTGGGATCATTGGCGTGTATGTGCTCTGGGGCCTGATTTCAGCCTCGCGGCGAGGAGCGTGGCGCTCCTTTGGCTTCGACCTCGGGGAGATCGCGGGGCTGGCGCTGTTCTTTGCTGTCCTGCCGCCGCTCTGGAGCGTGGGAGTGTATTTCTGCGCGTGGCACGCGCTCCGTCACCTGGCTCGCCTAGAACCCATCGTTGCACCTCAGAGGCCAGGACGCCTCGCGCTTCTTGCGGCGCCGGCGACGCTTGGCGCGGTGGCACTGTTTGCGGGGCTCGGCTGGCTCATCATGGAGCAGCCTGAGGCAGAGGCTGTGCTGGCCGTGTACCTCGTCGGGATCGCTGCAGTGACGGTGCCTCACGTGCTGGTCGTCGCGTGGATGGATGTCCGGCAGGGCGTCTGGCGGCGGTAGGGAGGAGCCAGACCGTTCGGACAGAGGCAGCCCCGGCAAGGGCGAGCGGTCTCGTAGATCTCAGAGGAGCGCTTATTCTCCCAAGTATGGGCACTCCGCAGCAGGGCGCGTGACCAATCTAGCCAGGTAGTCGCCAGCTCGATGGGGATTCGTTCGTTGAGCTGGCTAGAGCGTCTCAGCGTCCCCGTCAACGCGTGATGGTCAGGCGCCGCGTCTGCACCGTGTCGCCCACTCGCAGGCGGACGATGTAGAGGCCACTCGGCAGGGCCGTAGCATCGAACGCGGCTTCGTGGTCGCCAGCCTGATGCGCGCCGTCAGCCAGTCGAGCCACCTCGCGTCCGAGCAGATCCATCACGACGAGCTGCACGTCCTGCGCC
Source organism: Bacteroidota bacterium (assembly GCA_039815415.1). Classification (GTDB taxonomy): domain Bacteria; phylum Bacteroidota; class Rhodothermia; order Rhodothermales; family Rubricoccaceae; genus JBCBZH01. The sequence continues at coordinate 11,584 of JBCBZH010000095.1, read as the reverse complement.
TCCGCCAGCGCGTAGCGGAGGGTTGTGCGGCCCGTCGTTGGGTTGGGCGCTGGAGGCAAGAGCGAGCTGGCGAGATCAGAGGCCCGCCGTCGACGACAGGCGTGGCGAGTGAACGAGAGCGCGCGGCAAGCGATATACCGTGAACGCGCCTACAGAACGCCCACGAAAGCGGCCAGCGTAGGTATCGCCGCAGCGACGAATATCACCGTGCGCCGAGGCATCCCGTCGAGCAGGTAGAGGACGATGTCGAGCCCTTGGCGAATAAGCAGGCTTAGCAGGCCGACTTGGAATAGCACTTGATGACCAAGAATGAGTGCCGCCCATAGGCAGACACCGGTCACAATTTGTCGCACGCCCCACCCACGTACGTTGGGTGCCGTGACGATCTCGTCAGAGTTGACAGGGCTGAAGTCTTCGGTGCGCACCAGCAGGGAAAACCCCTTGTTGGCGAACAAGGCTGCCGAGCCAGTGAGCAGGGTGGCAACTGCGAAGAGGCCCGTGATGGCCTGAGCGAGGAGTGAGGGGGCGAAGGGGTCCATGTGGATATGAGGGGTGGGGCAGCAAGGGTCTACAACGTACATTGAGAGGGAATAATCACAATTCCCTGAGAGGGAATAATGACTGACCACCCGTTGGGCTCCACACTCAAAGCCATCCGGCGAGACCTCGGGCTCTCGCAGGAAGCTCTCGCTGGTGCTGTCGGAACGACGCAGCGCCACATGTCCTTTCTTGAGACGGGACGATCAGCTCCTACCCGGTCGATGATCGCGCGGATCGTTACGGCCGTGCGTCTCTCGAGCGCTCATCGGGCAGCCCTCTTCGAGGCTGCGGGGTTCCGGAGTCCCTACCCAAGACGTGAACTGGATGACGTTGACGTCCAACGCACCCTCGATCTCATCACGCGCCAGTTGCTTCACCATTGGCCGTTCCCCGGGTTCGTCGTGGACAACGACTGGACGTTTCTCCGGGCCAACGGCCCTGGGCAACGCATGATCGAGCTATTCGACGTGGAGAACATGCTTGCGCTTTTCCTGTCACCGCAGTTTCAACCCCTCGTTGAGAACTGGGAGGAGGCAAGTGCCAGCTTCTACACTCGCATCCAGGACGTGGCTCGACGGTCGACGCCCGTCCGCGACGCTCTGGACACTGCGATAGCCGACGGCCGATTTGAGCACGTCCCTCGGTTTCTTGCGGGCACAGAAGAGGTCCCGATCTATGTGCCCATTGTCGTCCAGATGCCGGATCTACCCCCGCTACGATTTACGTCCATGCACGGTCGGCTGGTCTCGGTACACGATGCCGTGGCCGAGAGCTTCGAAGTGGAATTGATGGTCCCTCTTGATGAGAGATCGGAGGGACCCATGCGCACGGTGTTCGGCGACCAGGTGGAGCGCGAGACCCACGGCCATCCCAGGTCGGCAACCGGCTGAGTCGGTCTCTGGTCTAGTGCACTGCGCCAGCCTCGTGAGCCGTGCTGATCGCTCTCGCAGCAATCAGATGCGAGGGGGCTCGTGTTGCAAAAAGGCCGACATATCGTTCTCTTCAATCCCCCTCTGTGCCTCCTGCCCTCAGCAGCGAAGGCGATCCCGTAGCTACCATGCAGACCACTAAAGAACACGACGAGAGAATCGCGAACCTGACGTTCGCCTCTGTGTATCCACACTATGTTTCAAAGGTCGAGAAGAAAGGCCGAACCATAGAAGAGCTACATCGAGTTATTGCATGGTTGACGGGCTTTGGACCCAGTGATCTGCAACGCGTGATCGAGAACGGGTCTACGTTCGAGCAGTTCTTTTCTGAGGCTACGCTCAACCCGCATGCGAAGCAGATAACGGGCTCAATCTGCGGCTATCGGATCGAGGAGATTGAGACGCCGCTAACCAAGCACGTCAGATACTTGGACAAACTGGTGGACGAGCTGGCGAGAGGGCGCAAGATGGAGAAGATTCTGCGTTCGGCCTAGTCGTTCAGGGGGGGCTGGGGCGTTGGTTGCTACTCTTTCGCGTGGGCACGTCTCTCCACTGGCACGCGTCACTGTATCGTTGTCCCTGACCTCGCTTCGTTCGACCGCTCGAAGCTCTCATATACACATCAGGGTTCACCCGTCGCCAGCTCGACATGACATGAGAGATGTCGTCGAGCTGGAGATCCTCCGCTGGCGCTACCTCGTGACCGTAAGCCGCTTCGTGTGCACGGTTTCGCCGGCTCGAAGGTGGACGATGTAGACGCCGCTTGGGAGGGCCGTAGCCGCGAACGCGGCTTCGTGGTCGCCAGCCTGATGCGGGCCGTCAGCCAAGCGAGCCACCTCGCGTCCGAGCAGATCCATCACGACGAGCTGCACGTCCTGCGCCTCCGCCAGCGCGTAGCGGAGCGTTGTGCGGCCCGTCGTTGGGTTGGGCGCTGGAGGCAAGAGCGAGCTGGCGAGATCGGAGGCCTCGTCCTCGCTGGCAACGGGCGCGGCGAAGCTGCTGCCGGGGTGGAGAAAGAGGTCGTAGTCGGCGGACATGCGGCCGCTCGGTAGGGCGTACATGATGTTCACGCCGCCCGCGTCGGTCGCGCCATCCACATCCTCGCCCGGCACACCGATGGCGATGTCATCCAGGCCGTCGCCGTTGAAGTCTCCGGTGGCGACCACAAAGCCGTAGGCGTCCTCGGCTTCGGAGATGTCCTCGATGCCGGAGTTGTTTTGCGTGTAGTACTGCAGCGCCGTGTCCGTCAGGCCGGTGTCGTCCGTGTATCGGATGAGGATTCTCCCGGCTTCGCCCTGGCTGCTCACGTTCCGGCCGGGCTGGCCTGCGATGAGGTAGGGATCGCTGCCTCTCGGGTTGCCGACCGCGACATCGGTACCGTACCGCCCGTCGTCTTGGAGGAGCAGTGAGCCCTCGCTGTCCGCACGGGTCAGCCCGCTTGCCGAGCCTTTGATGGCGTGCAGGTAGCCCGTATCGGTGTAGGTATCGCCTGCTCCCGTGGTCCAATCCTGAAACGGAGAGGTGACGACGAGGTCATCGAACGGGTCCTGATTGAAGTTGCCCACCGCGAGAGCGTAGCCGAAGCGATCGCCGGTATCGGGAAGCGGGTTGCTGGAGACCGCGCCCTGATCCCAGGACTGGGCCCCCGCCAGCTCGATGCCTACGGTCACCGTGCCGAACAACACATAGACCGCTCCCGCATTGACGATCGAGCCGACGTCTTCCAGCGGCGTGCCGATGGCGAGGTCGTCCGTGGTGTCGCCGTTGAAGTCGCCGACGCCGAACGAGAACCCGAACGTGTCTCCCGCTTCGGCAGCGCCAGGGACACCCGCATTGCTCTGATCAAAGAACTGGTTCCCAGCAGCCACCAGCCCGTCGGCCGCCCCGAAGATCACCTGCGCGGCGCCCGCATCGTTCACAGAGCCAATGTCTTCGAAGGGCACGCCCACCACCAGGTCGTCATGGCCGTCGCGGTCGAAGTCGCCGGTTGCCAGCGCGTAGCCGAAGCCATCTCCGATCTCCGCGCCTCCGCCAATGTCAGGCGAGTTCTGATCCCAGACCTGGTTTCCGGCTGCTGTGAGGCCGTTGGCGGAACCGTAGAGCACCGAGACGGCGCCAGCCTGCGCCAGCCCACCTACAGTCGCTCGGTGGATACCGATAGCGAGATCGTCGAAGGTGTCGCCGTTGAAGTCGCCCGCGGTGAGCGCATAGCCGAACCAGTCGCCAGCGCGTGCATCGCCGAGGATGCCGGGAGATTCGCGGGTCCAGATCTGTGCGCCATCGGGCCGGAGGCCCATCGCGAAGGAGTAGCGGTACTGGTCGGTGCCGTAGAGAACCGTGACCGACCCGGCACCATCGAGCGTACCCACGTCATCGAAGGGGGCGCCGATGGCGAGATCCTCGACGCCGTCCCCATTGAAGTCTCCGGCGGTGAGCGCGCGCCCGAACTGTGCGTTTTCAACGGGGCTGCCTGGGACCTGTCCCTGGGCCATGGCGTGTGGGAGGGCGAGGATCCCGGTGAGAGCCAGGAGGGGGAGGCGGAGCAAGACGGTCATGGGTCTGGACGGAGTGCAAACAGAAGAGTCAGGAGAAGACGCACCGTCTGGCGCTCGGACCGATCACGCTGGAGCAGGAAACCGTCAGGTCTGTCATGCGCCAGCTCAAACGGGTGCACTCGCCGAGCCATCGACGGCCGGGCACATGCGGAGCGCTATCCTGCCAGAGCCCTCGCCAGCTCGACGCTCCATGCCTGCTCGCACCCTCGCCGCCTGTCTGTGTCTCATCGGGCTGGCGATCCATCCACTTGCCAGCTCTGCGCAGGACCGCCATGTGGATCTGGTCAACCTCTTCGCCGACTGGCGCGCCTTCGAGAGTCCTCCGCTGCTGGACGGCGCGCCGGACTACACGGCAGAGACGTTCGCAGCCCGCCAGAACGACTTCGAGCGACTCCGGGGACGGCTTGCGGCCATCGACACCACGGGCTGGACCGTGCCCGAACTGGTGGACTGGCACATTGTCTGGGCCGAGATGAACGGCTACGACTTCAATCACCGGGTGCTTCAACCCTGGGTGCGCGACCCGGCGTTCTACCAGTCGGTCTGGATGAGCCGCAGCGATGTGCCCGCCCACGAGGGGCCCACGCACCACGCCGTGGTGGAGGTCTGGATGTACGACTTCCCGCTTTCTGAGGCCGAGGAGCAGCGGATGATTCAGGAACTGAGCATCATCCCTCCGCTGATGCAGCAGGCGCAACGCAACCTGACCGGCAACGCGCGCGAGCTGTGGGTGACGGGCATTCGAAACATCCGTCAGCAGCGAAGCCGTCTCGGTGCAATCCGCCAGCGCGTGGGCGAGGACGCCAGCCCGGCGCTGCTGGCCGTGATCGCCGAGTGCGAGGAGGCCACCGACGAGCTGGTGGCATGGCTCGAAGCGGAGGTGCCGAGCAAGACCGGGCCTTCGGGGATCGGGAAGGACAACTACACGTGGTGGCAGCAGAACGTCCACCTCGTGCCGATGACGTGGGAGGATGAGGTGCGGCTGCTGAAGCGTGAGCTGGACCGTGCCTGGGCGTCGCTCAAGCTCGAGGAGCATCGGAACCGGAACCTGCCGCCGCTCACGGCAGCCTCCACACCGGAGGAGATGGCTGCCAAAGGCGATGCCGCCATCGCGCGGCTGATGGTCTTCTTGGAGGATCAGGAGATCCTGACGGTCATGGACTACATGGAGCCTGCGATTGCAGCGCACCGGCCCCGCTTCGCCCCGGAAGCCACCCGCAACTTCTTCCAGATCGGCGCCCACTACGACCCGCTCCCGCTCATCACGCACTTCTACCACTGGATCGAGCTGGCGCGCATGGACACGGAGCCGCACCCCAGTCCGATGCGCGGGCCGTCGCTCTACAACATCTACGACAGCCGTAGCGAGGGCGCCGCCACGGGCGTCGAGGAGATGTTCATGCACGCTGGGCTCTACGAGGACAGCCCGCGCTCCCGTGAGATCGTCTGGATTCTGGTTGCTCAGCGGGCGGCGCGTGGCCTCGGCTCGCTCTACGCCCACGCCAACGAGATGACGATGGAAGACGCCGGGCGCATCCACCAAGACTGGACGCCGCGCGGCTGGATGAAGACCGAGGAAGAGCTGCTCATCTTCGAGCAGCACCTCTACCTCCGCCAGCCCGGATACGGCACCAGCTACATCACGGGCAAGTACCTCCTCGAGCGTATGCTGGCCGACGCCGCTAAGCTAACTGAGGAGCGCGGCGAGACCTTCCGCCTGGGTGACTTCTTCGACCGCCTCAACGCCATCGACAGCATTCCGATCTCGCTCGCTCGCTGGGAGATGACGGGTCTGGATGATGAGATCCGACAGATCACAGCCTCTCGTTAATCTTTCTTCGCCAGCTCGAGGGACCACCGTCAGCAAAATCCCTCGAGCTGGCGACAAGCACACTGTCCAGCCCTGTCATCCTGAGCGAAGGGCGCAGCTCGGAGTCGAAGGATCTCAGGAGTGCTCGGCTGAGATCCTTCGATTCCGCTTCGCTCCACCCAGAAACTATTTGGCGAACAGGCCACCAGCGCCTGCAGACCTCCTATGATGTCACCCTGAACTTGATTCAGGGTCTCCAGGCCGAGCCCGAGATCCTGAATCAAGTTCAGGATGACACTGAAAGGATGACTTCGTTCAATGGAGTCTGACTGGCTCTGAGACCAACGGCGCACCTCTCATGCGAATTCGCCTCGCCAGCTCGACAGACGCTCCCGCCATTGCGGCGATCTACGCGCCCGTGGTCCGCGAGACGACGATCTCATTCGAGACCGAGCCGCCGGATGCCGACGAGATGGCGGAGCGCATCGCAAAGGTGCTTCCGAGGCATCCGTGGCTGGTTGCCGAGGTGGACGGCCAGGTTATCGGATACGCCTATGCCGGAGCGCACCGGTCGCGCGCGGCCTATCAGTGGTCGGTCGAGCCCTCGGTGTACGTGGCCGAAGACGCACGGCGCACGGGTGTGGCGCGGCGCCTCTACACCGCTCTGTTTGCGGTGCTCCGGGCACAGGGGTTCGTCCGGGCGTACGCGGGCGTCACGCTCCCCAACGCACCGAGTCTGGGGCTGCACCGCGCTCTCGGGTTCGAGGACGTGGGTGTGTACCGGGGCGTCGGCTACAAGCACGGGGCGTGGCACGACGTCTGGTGGGGCGCCCTCGACCTCTCGCCAGCTCGCGACGAGCCGCCGGCGTCGCCGCGCTCGGTGACAGAGCTGATCGAGACCGACGAGCTGGCGACGATCCTATCGGCGTCGTAGCCTCCGGTCTCGCCTGCCCGACACACAATGAGCCGACACCACACCATCCACTACGTCGAGCTGCCCTCGACCGACCTCGAGGCAACGAAGACCTTTTTTCGAGCAGCCTTTGGGTGGAACTTCCAGGACTACGGGCCGGACTACACGGCCATTCTCGGCGCAGGGCTGGAGGGTGGCTTCTACACGTCGGAGACCGTGGCCCGAGAGAAGACTGGGAGCGCGATGGTCATCCTCTACAGCGACGACCTTGAGGCCTCGCGCGCGACGGTGACCGATGCGGGAGGCATCCTCGTGCAGGACATTTTCTCGTTCCCCGGCGGGCGGCGGTTCCACTTTACCGAACCCGGCGGCTCCGAGCTGGCAGTCTGGACCGAGACCAGCGAGTAGAGTGTCAAAGAGCAGTTTTGCCCCTCTCAACACCCTCTCCACCCTCCAGAAGGATGGAGGGGCCGGAAGGGATGGAGGGGCCTCGTCCCTGACGTGGACAGCACAACACGCGCCAGCTCGATGACCGTCCTCACCCGTGCCCAGAAGGTCTACGTCGTCTGCGCGGCCATCTTCCTGACAGCCCTCGTGATCGCCGAGGCCACGGCAGGCAAGTTCTTTACCGCCCTCGACCTGCCCCGTGCCATCACCATTCTGGACGTCGAGTTCGAGAGCGTGGTGATGACTGCGGGCGTGATCGCCTTCCCTGTCACGTTCATTGTCACCGACGTGATGAACGAGTACTTCGGCAAGGCAGGCATCCGGTTCGTGACCTACATCGGACTGGCGATGGTGACATTCGAGTTCGCGTTGCTGCAGATCGCGCTGGCGGTTCCTACAGCACCCATCTCGCCGGTGCCCGATGAAGCGTTCTCGGCTGTCTTCGGCACCACCACGCGGGTCATCATCGGGAGCCTGATCGCGTACCTCGTTGGCCAGCTCGTGGACATTGCGCTGTTCCACAGGCTCCGGAAGTGGACGCAGGGCCGTCACCTCTGGCTGCGTGCGACGGGCTCCACACTCGGCTCGCAGTTCATCGACACCTTCGTGGTGCTTACCGTCGCGTTCTTCGGCCAGCTCGAGTGGGGCGAGATCGTCGCCATCACGCTGTTCAACTACAGCTACAAGGTGATCATCGCCATCGGCATCACGCCGCTGATCTACCTCGCCCACATCCTCATCGACCGCTACCTGGGGCACGAGCGGGCCGAGGCGCTCGTCGAGCTGGCGGAGGCGGAGTAGCGGAGGAGGTCACGAATTCGGGCTACCGCGCCAGCACGAAGCGCCCTGACTGACGCGAGCGATCCCCGGTGGCGGTGGCCTCCAGCGTGTAGAGGTAGACGCCGTTCGCCAGCTCGCTCACATCGGGGGAGAGGCGAAGGTCCGTGCCTGCTGAGAACCGCTGCGAGGTCTGCACGACCTCCCGCCCGCGCGCGTCGAAGACCGCCAGCTCGACAATGGCGGGTTCTGCCAGATCGAATGCGATCTGTGGAGCCGTAGACGGGTTCGGGCTGGCGCCGGACAGGCGAAGCAGGAGCCGTGTCTCTGGGGCGTCGGGAGTGCTCAAGCTCCCGGTGCCGAGAGCGTAGAGCGTGACCGTGCCGCTGATGGCGTTCGACGTAACGAGTAGAGCCCGGTCTACCGGGCTGGCGTGGGCGGGGATGAAGGCGAGGTCCGCCAGCCCGAGGTCGCCCACGGCCGGGTTCGGGGAGCCATCCAGTAGCTGGGCCTCCTCGCTGTACGTCCGGTTCGAGAGGAAGCCAGCGTACTCCGGTGCCTCGGGAGTGCTCACGTCGTAGATGAGGACGGCCCCGGAGCGGTTGAGCCCGACGAACAGGTAAGGCGTTCCGTTGACCTCGCCCACGGCGATGCTCTCCGGCTCCGGGCCCTGGGCGTCGCTGCGGTTGTCGAACGAGTCGTTCTCGTCGTCGGATGGGTTGAAGGCGTCGCGCGGGAGGTCTCCGGTGTCGATCAATGCCGCGATCCGCTGCTCGATCTCATCGCCAGACTCCCAGAGGCGCGTACCGTCTGCGCTGTGGACAGAGAACGAGCGGCCGCCGAAGGCATAAAGGGCGTCGTAGTCTCCATCACCGTCGGTGTCTCCGAGGGTGGTGGTCACCGTGAGGCGTCCGAGCTGATCATCGGCTTGCAGCGAGCTGGCGTCCGGGAAGGCGGTGGGATCGAGCGTGAGGTTCTTGATGCGGCTCTCCTCGTCGAAGCCCGCGTACTCCCGGGAGTCGCCTTCGTTGGCGACGAAGAGAACCGTCTGGCCGTCGATGGTGGCCGCCGCCAGCCCATCGGGCTGGTACATCCCGAAGACCGGGTGGGAGGCGATGGCGATGGCATCGTCGCGGTCGCTGGCGTCGAGGCCGTTTCCGGTCTGCGAGTGGTCTTTGAACCCGAGGCCCTGCACGGACGCGACGGTCGCGTCTCCAGAGGACAGGTCGAAGATCGCCAGCCCGTTGTTTTCCTGCAGAGAGACGAAGGCCGTGGTGCCGTCCGGCGAGATGGCGATAGACTCGGGCTCGAGATCCTGAGCGACCGAGGCATCTGGGCCAAAGATGCGAAGGCTGGTCTCGGCGGCGATCTCGCCAGCTCGCGTGCCGCCCTCGTTGAAGGCCGAAAAGTTGAGCGTGATCGACTGGCCCACACCCCGAGGCCCGCCGCTGACCGGGACTTCGAAGTCGATCACCGTCACGCTGCCTTCCGGATCGGTGGTGTAGTCATCTCTGGGCCGACCCTCATTCGCCACGAGGAGCCGGAAGCCTAGGGGAGCGAACGCGAGATAATCGGGCAGCGCTCCGACCGTCACCTGCTCCCGGAATGATCCGTCGCGGTTGAACAGCACCACCGAGCCAGGATCTGTCTCGGGGTCCGCCTCGACCGATACCGCGATCATCGTGTCCTCCTGATTGTTTCCACCGAGGTCCTGATACGGGACCGTCGAGACGGCCAGACCGTGCATGTTTCCATAGGCGCCCAGCGGGATCGTCAGGGCCTCCGTGGGAGATGCCGGATCCGACACGTCCAGCACGCGCACCTCGTTCGCGTCTCCGTTGGCGACATACAGGCGTTGCGTGGCGGCGTCGTAGACCACGGTCTCGGTGGCATCGACATCAAAGAGCCCAGTGGCATACGTGCCGATCCGTTCCACGGCAAGCGTCTGCGCGTTCAGCGGCGTGCCGAAGATGGCAACCGCGGACAGGAACAGGAGTGTCGCGAGACGCATGGCGAGAGCACAGAGAAGACCGCCCCAACCTACCGGTGATTGAGTCTGGGGGATTCAGAGTGCGAGGGACGCCGAATGCGTCGCCGTCGAGCTGGCGGCTACAACGCCAGGTTGGGCACCGCCGCCAGCCCGAGGTCGTCCTCCTGGCCCGCTACCCACTTGTGTGCGGCCGTGACGGCAATCATGGCCGCGTTGTCTACCGAGAACCGTAGCTCGGGCACGAACAGGCGGAAGCCGTCAGCCTCAGCCGCCTCTTGGGCCGATGCACGCAGCTCGCGGTTGGCTGAGACGCCACCCACGATGGCGACATCCCGCACGCCGGTTTCGTTGACCGCTTCTCGGATGCCCTCTACCAGCGCAGTCACCACTGTCCGCTGGAACGAGGCACACACGTCCGCCATATGCTCGTCCAGAACGCGCTGGCGATCCTGGCCGAGGTCCACAAGCCAGTAGCGCACCGCCGTCTTGATGCCGCTGAACGAGGCGTCGAACAGCGCCTTGCCGCGCCGACCCTTCGGTCCAAGCCGGGGGGAGGGGAGGTCGAGGAACGTCGGGTCGCCGTCTTGTGCCAGCCGGTCGATCACCGGGCCCCCGGGGTAGCCGAGGCTGAGCAGCTTCGCCACCTTGTCGAAGGCCTCGCCCGCAGCGTCATCGCGGGTGCGGCCCAACTCCTCGTGGACGAAGCCCTCGCGGACGAGCGTGAGCAGCGTGTGGCCGCCGGAGACGGTCAGGCAGAGGTAGGGGAGATCCGGCCCGTTGCCATCCACAAACACCGAGTAGACGTGGCCCTCGAGGTGGTTGATGCCGAGCAGCGGAATGCCCTGCCCGAGCGCGATGCCCTTCGCCATGCTGAGGCCGACGAGCAGCGACCCAGCCAGTCCCGGTCCGTAGGTGACGGCCACGGCGCCGAGGTCCGCCAGCTCGAGGTCGGCCTCGTCGAGCGCGGACTGCACCGTGGGGACGATCAGCCGCTGGTGGGCGCGGCTCGCCAGCTCGGGCACGACGCCCCCGAAGCCCGCGTGGACGCGCTGGCTGGCGACCACCGACGACGCCAGCGCGCCGTCTTTCCAGACCGCAGCCGCCGTGTCGTCGCAGGACGACTCGATGGCGAGGATCGGGGGGAGGTCGGGTGGCAGCACGGGGACAGGCTAGGGCGGAATCCATGGCGAGACCGTGGATAATCGGTAGACGCGAGGCGAGGAGGCCCTCGAGCTGGCGGGAGGTCTCGCGGCAGGCCTCGGCGAGACAAGGAGGGCGCGCGTCAAAGTCTCTGTGCAGCAGCGAGTCGCAGTATCTCATTGGAATGATTCGCCCTGTGATGCCCTTTCGGTCTCTGGTGCGCGCCCCAAACAGGCATAGGCCGGTTCTGGTCGGAGCCATTCAGCATTGCCTCGGTGCCCAGAAGTGGGGGCTCTTCTTCTCCTTCTTGCATCGAGCTGGCGTATGTGTACAAGTGTCTACGATTAGGATGTTTGGCCTATGTTGCTCGGGAGTTCGCCTCCAACGCCATGATGATCCCTCGCGCCTTGCTTCTCCCTGCCGTCTGTCTCTTGGCCTGGATCGGGCTAGCCCCAGCACCTCTCGCGCAGGCCACCAGCCCCA
>JBCBZH010000294.1:0-5073 GCA_039815415.1 Bacteroidota bacterium | reverse complement strand
TCGGTGGAACCGACGGAGTTCACTCGGGCCGAAGAGCCGTTTGCGACGACGGTGCTGCGGCGAGCGCGGACCACGGAGCAGATGGTAGAGCGCCAGTTCGTGCCTCTGTTGAAGCAGCTCCTCGAGGCGCTGGAGCGGCCTGAGGAGGCGGGGTGGAACGAGGCGCGCATCATCTGGGAGCTGAACCGATACTTCATGCGGTTGGATCACCGCGCAACGTTCCGCGCTGAGGCCACGTGGCGGGTCTTTCGAGACACCATCCGCGAGCAGGAGTCCGGGCCAGACGGGTTGGATGTGCGGCTCGATGACCTGATCCGCTCGCTGCGGTGGATGTACAGCTTCCTGCTTCCCATCACGTGCCCGGTGCCGCGCACTGATGTCTCGCACGCTACGCTCGCGGGCTTCGCCGGGCTGGCGGGGGTCATCGCTAAGCTCGAGTACGGGACGCCGTTCATGGTCACCGACCATGGCATCTATCTCCGCGAGCGCTACATCGCGATGTCCAACGCGGCCGACGAGACCTATTTCTGCAAGCGGTTCCTCCTGCGGCTGGTGCACCTGGTCAGCCGGGTGTGCTATGTCACCGCCGATCAGATCTCGCCTGTTTGCGATCACAACCAGCGCTGGGAGTTGCGGATGGGCGCCACGCCGGACAAGATCCAGACGATCTACAACGGCATTGACACGACGCTCTTCAAGCCTCCGCCGCCAGAGAAGGATGCCGAACGCGATCGCCCAACGGTCGTGACCGCTGCGCGCGTCTTTCCACTCAAAGACATTGAGACCCTGATCCGAGCCTGCGACGTGACGCGACGGCGTGTGCCGGATGTCCATTTCGTCGTGTTTGGTAACAACACGGTGGACAAGCCCTACACCGACCGGTGCATGGCGCTCATCGACGAACTGGGGGTGGGAGGCAACTTCACCTTCGCGGGCTACCATTCGAACCCGGCCGAGTTGTACCACGAGGGGGATGTGTTCGCGCTCTCGTCCATCTCCGAAGGCTTTCCGTTCTCGGTGATTGAGGCGATGGCATGCGAGCGTCCTGTCGTGGCAACGGACGTGGGAGGAGTCAAGGAGGCTCTGGTTGGCGGTATCGGCATAGTGGTGCCCCCTCGTGGCTATGAACCTCTCGGCGACGGGCTGGCGGATCTGTTGCTGGATGACGACCGACGACGCGAGTTGGGGCGTCTTTCGCGGGAACGAGCGGTCGACGAGTTCGGAGTGGAGCGGATGCTGGACGCCCACCGGGAAGCGTACGAGCGGTTCGCAGGCATGGAGCTGTTCCCGGCCCTCACCTTCGTGGAGGACCTCGCCGCAGCGGTGGAGAAGGACCTCGGCGCGGTCCTTGCTGAGAGTGCAGACGTGACGCGCCAGCTCGAAGACGCCACTCACGACGCCGAGGGCGACGAGCCCCCGGAGACCTCCCCGCCACTCGACTTCGACCCGACCTACATGTCTGACCTTCTTTCGCCACTGCCGACGCGCTCCTGGCACCTGGATGTGTCCGATGAGGCGGCTTCCGTTTCAGAGACAGAGGCCGGATCCCCATCAAAGAACGAAGCCGTCGAGCTGGCGGAACCGATGGGTTCTGACCCGGCAGATGCCGAACTCGTCGGGTCAGGCAATGCCGCTCGTGTCGAGGAATCGGCCTGGGTTGCTCGGTCCCAAGAGACGTCGCCCAGCACGGAGTCTGCGGACTTCTGGAGCTGGCTCGCACAAGAGCGTGAGGAGCGGACGTCGAAATCGACGGTGCAAGCCGTAGCAACAGGTTCTCGGCACACATCGGCACGTGCCAACGAAACCGATGAGCGAGGAGGGGAAGATGAAGCCTCGCAAACGATGAGCCCTCGCCACCCCGTTGGGGATTGGCTTGAGCCAGTGTCCTGGGAGGCCCGGAGGCGCTGCGCATAGCTGATGGAAGCCTTGCCGGCACACACGTGGACGGGAGTCCCCGCTCTCTCGCAAGACCCGGATATCACCTCAGCTCGGGGGTGACGTGTGTCGGGCTGGCGATCTGTGCGTCCGATGGTGGCGGCACGCCTTGACATTCTCTTCATGGGCGAACATCTTGGGTCCCCGCGTCCGGCTGGTGCCGGACCCTGTTCCCCAAGACCCTCTGAGGAGATGAACGTCTACGACGCCGACCACATCCGCAACATTGCCCTGGTGGGCCATCAAGGGACCGGGAAGACCACATTGGCGGAGGCCATGCTCTTTAGCTCAGGCGCCATCGCACGAATGGGGACGGTCGAGGAGGCCTCAACGGCGAGTGACTACCACGAGTCCGAGCACGAGCGCGAGATGTCCGTGTTCACCAGCTTGCTCCATGCGGAGTGGGAGGGGCACAAGATCAACATCCTCGATGCGCCCGGGTACCTCGACTTCTCCGCTGAAACGATTACAGCCCTCAAGGCAGCGGACACAGCGCTGTTTGTGATTGACGCAGCCGAAGGCGTTCAGGTGGGCACCGAGCTGGCGTGGCGCTACGCCCGCGAGACCGGGACGCCTGCCATGTTTGTACTCAACAAGCTGGACTCACCCACGTCCGACTTCGAGACGGCGCTGGCGAAGATCCAGGACCGCTATGGGGCTGCGGCGGTCCCGGTTCAGCTCCCGGCTGGGTCTGGCACACGCACCATCATCGACGTGCTGCTGATGAAGCAGATCCGGTTCGATGACCGTGGAAAGGGCATCGTTGAGCCCATCGACGAAGCCTTTGCCGAGCGAGCTGCGGCGCTGCACAACGAGCTGGTGGAGTCCATCGCAGAGAACGATGAGGGGCTGATGGAGCTGTATTTCGACAAGGGCGAGCTGTCCGAGGACGAGATGCGGCAAGGCTTGCACACGGCCATGATCGAGCGTCAGCTCTTCCCTGTGTTCCTGACAGTTGCCTCCGAGAACGTCGGGGTGTCCCGGCTCATGAGCTTCATCGACAACGTCTGCCCGAACCCGACCGAGATGCCGCATCCGCACATGGAGAGCGGCGACGTGCACGTCGATCCCGATGAGGCGCCGGTAGCGTTCGTGTTCCGGACAATGGCCGAGGAGCACGTCGGCGAGTTTAGCTACCTGAAGGTCTACGATGGCACGCTCTCCGCCGGAATGGATCTCGAGAACGCGTCGGACCAATCCGCGGAGCGGTTGGGGACACTTTACGCCGTGAACGGGCGAGACCGCGATACTGTCGGCCAACTCGTAGCGGGGGACATCGGGGTCACGGTGAAGCTGAAGCACACCGGTACCGGAGATACCCTTCGGCAGAAAGGCTCTGATGCCGTCGTGACGCCTATTGCGTACCCAGAGCCACGGATGCGTCTGGCCATTCACACTGTCAAGCAGGGCGAAGAGGACAAGATGGCGCAGGGACTCCACCAGCTTGTCAAGGAAGATCCGTCGCTCATCGTGGAGCACGACGCTCACCTCGGACAGGTCACGCTCGCAGGACAGGGGCAGATGCACCTCGACATCGCCCAGTACCGACTCGATCACCGGGCCGGAGTGAAGGTGGGCTTCGACCGGCCCAAGATTGGCTACCGAGAGACCGTCCAGAGCCGGGCCAAGGCGCAGTACCGACACAAGAAGCAAACCGGCGGCGCCGGGCAGTTTGCCGACATCTCGCTGCTGGTTGAGCCGCTCCGGGGAGAGTTCCAGCCGCCTGCGACCATGAAGGTGCGCAAGGTGGATACGATGGAAACCGAGTGGGGCAGCCGCGTCGAGTTCATCGATGCCATTGTGGGAGGTGTGATCGACATGCAGCGCTTCTTTGGAGCCATCCAGAAGGGCGTGGCTGATTTGCTTCGCGAAGGGCCGGTGGCCGGATACCCGGTGGGTGATGTCCGCGTGGTCATCTTCGATGGTGGGATGCACTCGGTGGATTCGAACGAGAACGCGTTCAAGACGGCAGCCAAAATGGCCTTCCGCGATGCGTTCCGTGACGCCAATCCGGCTGTGCTCGAGCCGATCGTCGAACTAGAGGTGCTCGTGCCGGAGGCGCAGATGGGCGACGTGCTGGGAGATCTCAACACGCGCCGAGCGCGCATCCAGGGTATGGACACCGAGGGGGTGTTCCAGAAGATCACGGCGCACGTTCCAGAGGCGGAGTTGTACCGCTACTCGACGTCGCTCCGCTCCATGACGCAGGGGAGGGGGCTGCACCGGACCCATCACAGCCACTACGACCCGATGCCTCGCCACGTCCAGGAGGAGCTGATGAGCCAGCGCGCCGACGACTTGGTTGAGGCCTAGCGTCGGAAGAGACGTTTGGAGCAACGCCTTCGCCAGCTCGACTATCACTTGGTCGGGCTGGCGAAGCAGGCTAAGAGGAGAGTACCGCGCGATAAGCCGTGTGCCTCGGTCCCAATGTGTCGTGCATGCGGGTAGCTCAGCACTACCCCGATCGAGGCGCTCTGCACGGTCTTGCTTCGGCAGCTCGAGGCCTGCGCCGTCGAGCTGACGTGTGAGTGGGGGAGATTGTGGGGGCTGGCTCATGGTCAGCATGAAGGATCCACGAAATGACGCGGTGCGGAAACAGGCTGTGCCGCATTGCGTCATATTGCCGCACCCCACCATCCAGTCATGCCTCGACTCATCAAGCGCTACGGGAGCCGCAAGCTCTACGACACCACCGACAGTCGGTACGTCTCTCTCGATGACGTCGTGGCCTTCGTTCGAGCTGGCGATGACATCCACGTCGTGGATAACAAGACAGGCGATGATGTCACGGCGGTTGTCCTGACGCAGATCATTTCTGAGGAAGGGCGGAACGGCCAGAGCGCCTTCTCTCCGCGTTTCCTCCATGACCTGCTCCGAGCTGGCGAGTCGGCCTTCAAGAAAGGCGAAGAGGTGGTGGAGGCAGGACTCCAGCGCGCCCGGCAGGGCGTCGGCGAGATTGCCCGCACCGCTGCGGATCGCGTCCGGCCAGCCTCTCCCATGTCCGACGTACGGGACGAGATGGACCGGCTCCGTGCTCGCCTCGAATCCCTTGAAACCACCCTTCAGGACATCGATCGCCGCGATGCGGCAGGCGCCGACGCATCGCCCGACTCCTGAACTCACTCATGATCGTCCGTC
>JBCBZH010000324.1:0-4176 GCA_039815415.1 Bacteroidota bacterium | reverse complement strand
CGATCATGCGGATGAACTCGGCGCGGTCGCCGTGCGTGTCCGCGCCACGGGCGGTGCGCGCCAGCGCGAGGGCTTGGTCCAGGCTGGCTCCAGGCGCCAGCTCGGTCTCCTGGAGAATGAGCGCGGCCTCGGTTACTGCCGTCGCCCAGCGCATCGCCTCCGACGATTCCTCGATGGTGGAATCATCACTCTGGACCGTCGTGGAGAGCAGCTGGCTGGTGTCGGAGAACGTTCCGGGTCCGGTAGCGGGCTTGTAGCGGAGCTTGACCGTCATCAGCTCGCCCCGATGCGCGTCTCGCGTCGGCTCAACCTGCTGGTACTTCAGGCCGTCGGTACCGGGAATAGGTGTGTCCACGCCATGCGGGACGACCTCGTAGAGCGCCGTCACAGTGTGGCCTGCGCCCAACTCGCCGGCATCGCGCGTGTCGTCATTGAACTCCTCGTTGCGGAGCGTCCGGTTCTCATAGCCGATGAGGCGGTAGCCCGCGACTTCCGCCGGGTTGAACTCCACCTGAATCTTGACATCCTTCGCGATGGCGACGAGGGTGCCGCCAAACTCGCGCACAAACACGCGCTCAGCCTCGCGGGCGGAGTCGATGTACGCGTAGTTGCCGTTTCCAGCGTTGGCGAGCGTCTCCATCTTGGAGTCTTGCAGGTTGCCCGTGCCGAAGCCGAGGACGCTCAGGAAGACGCCGCTCTCGCGCTCCCGCTCGATCAGCCGCTTCATCTCGCCGTCCGACGACATGCCGACGTTGAAGTCACCATCGGTGGCGAGGATCACGCGGTTGGTGGCGTTGCGGTTGAAGGTGCGGCGCGCTGTCTGGTAGGCGAGCTGGATGCCCTCGGCGCCTGCCGTGGATCCGCCCGCGCGAAGGCGGTCGAGCGCATCGAGAATCTTGTCTTTCTCAGTTCCAGGCGTCGGTTCGAGCACGAGGCCCGACGCACCCGCATACACGACGATGGAGACGTGGTCTTCAGGTCGCATCTCGCGGATGAGAAGCCGGAATGCGTCTTTCAAGAGCGGCAGCTTGTCTGGCGCGCTCATCGAGCCGGAGACATCGAGGAGGAAGACGAGGTTGGCGGGCTGCAGGTCCTCCGTGTCGATGCGGCGGCCTTGGAGAGCGATGCGCACGAGCTGGTGATCCGCGTTCCAAGGCGCTTCTGCCACCTCGGTGTGGACAGCGAACGGATGGCGTGCCCGGTCGCCCGGTCCGCCGAGGTCGTAGTCGAAGGCGTTGACGAACTCCTCGACGCGCACGGCGTCCGGGACGGGGAGGCGGTTCTCGCGCATCAGGAAGCGCCGCGCGTTGGCGTAGCTGGCCCGGTCCACATCGATGGAGAAGGTGGAGAGCGGCGCGTCGCTTGCACGGCGGAAGCCCACCTCTTCGACCGCCGCGTAGCCCTCACGATCCACAGGCAGTGGATCCATCCGGGGCGTCGGGCTGACGGGCGACATGGCGGCGCCAGAGAAGGTGGCAACCTGGCCCATCGGACTCCGGGCGCGCATGGCACCTCGCGTGGTCATCGCGGGGCTTGGTGAAAGCGGAGCCGCCATGTCATACTCGGCCTCTTCCCGCACCTCGGTTATAGCCTGGCGATCCGGCGTCAGCGCGAAGTCGAGGCGCGCGATGCCGTCGCCGTTCACCTGAATGGCCTGGGTGTTGGCCGCGTATCCGTACGAGGTGGCTTGCACCGTGACCCGGCCCGCCGGAACGCCGACGAGCACGTACTGGCCGCGATTGCCGGCCTGTGTGGAAACCTCGGTTCCCTCGATGGAGACGGACGCATGGATGAGCGGCTGGCCGGTCTTCGCGTCCGTCACCACGCCTGCGATGGAGCCTGTGACGCCCGGCGCAACGAGGGGGGCGGGCGTCGGATTGTTGCTCGCGCGAAGGTCGGGGGCGACTGCGAGGGCGACGAGAAGCGTCAGCCCGAGAGCGAGGGCGGAGCGGAGCGAGAGGCGGCGCATGGGGTCAGGAGAGAATGAGCAGTTCAGCGAGAGACCCCGCAGCAGTCGGATCGTTGCTGGCGGCGGGCGAGTGGGAGGAACGGCAGGCCGGGTGATTCCGTCTGCCATCCTCTCTCAGGCCGCACCCAGCGCACAGTCCGTCACACGGAGGGTCCGAGGCGGGCGTCGCGCTGGCGACGAGGGCTACCGGTCTGTACGGACCCTGTCAGGAGTGTGCTGCACATCGTCAGCTCGAGGGGATCGGGCAGTCGGGTCTTCGATGCCACGAGCGAGCGACCGGCGGTACCTTGGGACCCATGCCGCCGCCGCCTCCCGACCGCGTCAAGGCCCACCTCATGACCGAGGCCGACATGGCCCGGACGCTCGACCGTCTGGCGCGTCAGGTCGTTGAGGAACTGGATGACGCCGCCGCCTCGGCAGATCGCCTCGCGCTGGTAGGGATGCAGACGCGAGGGGTGCACCTTGCACGGCGCCTGCGCGACCGGATCGAGGCGTTCGAGGGTGTCCGCCTGCCGTTCGGCGTGCTCGATGTCACGTTCTATCGCGACGATGTTGGGCTCGGATCCGGGCGCCCGACGCCGCTTGTCCAGCCCACCGACATCCCCTTCGATCTCGACGGGCGGCGCCTTGTTCTGGTAGATGACGTGGTCTACACTGGACGCACGACCCGCGCGGCGCTGGATGCGCTGGTCGACATGGGGCGCCCGGCAAGTGTTCGTCTGTTGGCCTTTATCGACCGAGGCCTGCGTGAGCTTCCTGTCGCGCCGGACTTCGTAGGGCGTGAGGTGCCGACGGCTCCTGGCGAGCTGGTGCGCGTCCGGCTCACCGAGGGCGATGGCGAGGACGGGGTCTGGTTGGTCGAGAAAGCTGAGAGTGCCGAGTCGAGAGCCCCGAGTGCAACGTCCAATGGCTGAGCCGACCCTCTCTGAACTTGCTCCGGCGGAGCGTCTTCGGCACCGCCACCTGCTCGGACTGGCGGACTACGGAGCCGATGAGATCCGGCTTCTCCTGCAAACCGCTCGCGCCTTCCGCGATGTGCTCGACCGGCCCATCAAGCGGGTGCCGTCGCTCCGTGGCGTGACCTGCTGCAACCTGTTCTTCGAGAACTCGACGCGCACGCGGCTCTCGTTCGAGCTGGCGGAGAAGCGGCTCTCGGCCGACGTGGTCAACTTCTCGGCGTCTGGGTCGAGCGTGTCCAAGGGCGAGACGCTCAAAGACACGGCCCGCAACATCGAGGCGATGAAGATCGACCTGGCGGTGTTGCGACATCGGTCGGCTGGGGCAGCGCACTTCCTCACGCGCTGCGTGGATGCCGTCATCGTCAATGCCGGCGACGGGCAGCACGAGCATCCCACGCAGGCGCTGCTCGATGCGCTGACGATTTCGGACCTCGCCGTAGACCGTCTGCCTCAGCTCGACGTCTTCAACTTCCGGGACTTGCGCGTGAGCATCCTGGGCGACATCACGCACAGCCGCGTCGCGCGCTCGAACGTCTACGCCCTGACGGCTCTCGGCGCGCACGTGACGCTTTGCGGCCCGCGCACCATGATGCCGGTTGGCATCGAGCATCTGGCTGACAACCTGACGGTGACCGATCGCCTAGACGTGGCTCTCGACGGCTGCGACGTGGCGATGGCGCTTCGCATCCAGCTCGAGCGGCAGTCTGCAGGGCTGTTCCCGTCGTTGCGGGAGTATCACGAGATGTATGGCATCCGGCCTGAGCACCTGGAGCAGAACCCGGACCTCTGGGTGATGCACCCCGGTCCGGTCAACCGGGGCGTCGAGCTGGCGGGCGAGGTCGTCGATTCCGAGCGAGCGGTAATCCTGAACCAGGTGACCAACGGAGTCGCCATTCGGATGGCGGTGCTGTATCTGCTCTCAGGCGCCGCAGACGTGACCGACGCGGAGGCGTAGTCGGTGGACGGGAGACCGTGGACGGAGGACGGTTTTCGTCGTGCTCTCCGCCAGCTCGAGGCGGGGCCCCTCGAGCTGGCGAGTCGGCCATGCTCGAAGCCGCTCGCGCTCATAAAGATTCACGATCTCGGGCTGGCGCACCCCGCTGAATCGAGGCAGCTTGCGCTCTCCGCGCTCTCCGCGCTCTCCGCGCTCTCCGCGCTCTCCGCGCTCTCCGCGCTCTCCGCGCTCTCCGCGCTCTCCGCAATGCCTAGCCCGTCCACCAGCCCGTCATCGCTCGTCACCGTGGGGTG
>JBCBZH010000057.1:0-18362 GCA_039815415.1 Bacteroidota bacterium | reverse complement strand
ATGCCGTTGTACCCTGGGCAGATCTACCTTCGCAAGGTGCGTTGTCCATTCCATCTCTTGCCTCCATGCTCCACTCCGTATCTCTCCGCTTCCTGCTCCCCGCTCTCCTCCTCGGAGCGCTCCTGTCCGGCTGCGACTCTGCGGGTAGCGACGAGAGCCCGTTCTTCGTGGCCTTCACCAAGCAGGTGCGCATCAACGAAACCGGTAGCCAGCTCGCATGCAACGGCAACCCGGAATACTCTATCGGACAGCCGACCTATATCGCGACCTTCGAGGAGGTGGACGACGCCGTGTCCTACACTGGACGCATCCTCCGCATGGACGATAGCTACGCCGCCTCGATGCCGTTGACGCGCCTCAACGATCTGGGGAACGGTCGGCTGGAGTACACCATCGGTGTGGGCTCCATCTTCCTGTTCATCACCTGCAGCCAGTCTGAGGCCACGACCGAGCAGCAACGCCGCTTGGATGCGATGGACGACATCGGCCACCAGGGTGTCGAGATCACGCCCGTGTTTTAGCCGCCAGCTCGACGCGGCGCCCATCCGGCCGCTCGACCTCGGCCACACTTCCGACGGGGTAGACTACAGCCACGGCGTCCACCTGGGGTCTAGGAGAATGGCCTTGCGATGGACATCTGGGAGGCGCAGCGATCACTCGAGCTGGCGAGGGCGCTCTGCGGTGAGAGGGGTCTCGAGCAGCCCTACTGCATGATGCTTGAGTGAGGCGTGCCGTTCGGGCCCACGCCCTGCCTTCGCCCACTGCGCCGCCTAACCCGCCGTTGCACGCAGACTCCACCCTCGGTGCAGCAGGTGAACGGCCACCTCGTTTTACAGCGCTACGACGGCGGGAACCCTTGGAGTGCCCAACTGTTTACCAATATACTATGGCGATCCGCTCCCTCCCTGTCCGTACCTGGCTCCGCCTCGTTCGCGTCGCCCAGAAGGTCGGCCGCGCAGCTGAGGGACCTCTAGCGGACCTCGACCTCACGGCGGGACAGTTCGCTCTGCTTGCGACAGTCGGCGCTGAAGAAGGGGCACTTCAAGATGACCTCGCTGACCGGCTCGCTACGACGAAAGGGAACGTGAGCCAGCTCCTCGCTAAGCTCGAAGCGAAAGGGCATGTCCACCGCGTGCCCGACGGGAGGACTAAGGCGGTGCACCTCACCCCTACCGGCCGCGCGCTTCTCGACCGTGAGATTCCCGCCCACGACGCATTTATCGAGCACCGACTCTCTGCCCTGTCCGCGGACGACCTCAAACACCTCCACGGGCTCCTCGTTCGGCTCGACCAGAGCTTAGGCTGACCCACTCACGGCCCTGAAACCAGCGAACTCCAATCCCAACAGTTCACTGCTAAACATTCTATTATGAAGACCACTCTCTCCATCATCATCGGCGCTCTTTCGGCCGCTATCGCCAACGCTCTCCTCTTCGTCGTCGCATCTGCGCTCGGCGCATTTGGCCCCGACGTGATCGCCACCGCCGCCGGGCAGCCCCTCGCCCTCCCCCCAGTCATCGTGGCAAGCGTCGCGGGTGTAGTCGGGGCCGGACTTCTGCGGGCCGCGCTCGGTCTCGTCTTCCGGCAGTCGCGGGCGCGGTGGGTGTTCCTCGGCGTCGCGGTCGTCGCCCTGCTCCTCTCGTTCGTCACGCCGCTGGTCGGGCTGGAGGGAGCCGGCCTCGCGGAGATCATCATCCTCGAACTGATGCACGTGCTGACGTTCTTGGCCGCGGTCGTAGCCGTTGAGCGGGGGACCCGCGCCGAGTGGGGGTGGGGGCTTGAGCCCTACGCCGAGCGCGAGGTCTCCGACCCAATGGCGGCCTTCGTCACGGGGGCCACGGGCGGGATCGGAGCCGAGGTCGCGGTCCAACTCGCTGAGCGGGGCTGGCGCGTTGTCGGGCTGGGCCGGAGCGAATCGAAGGCCCGCGCTATCGAGCGCCGCGCGAACGGCCTGCCCGGCCAGATCACCGTTCTCACAGGTGACCTCTCCCTCATGGCTGAAGCCGACCGACTGGCGACCGAGGCCGACGCCATAGCCGGGCCGAGTGGGTTCTCGGCCGTCGCCCACGCGGTGGGGACGCTCAAGCCGACCTCACGGCCGACGACCGAAGGGATCGACGAGAACATCGCGGCTTCGTGGCTCTCGCGCGTCGTCGTCACCGAGGGCATCGGTCTCGCAGACGGCGCCCGAGTCGTCAACGTCGCCGCGGCCGAGAGCGGACAACTCCCCGAACGGCTCTCAGCGGTCCCATCCGAACCGTCCGACCTCGGAACCGGCATGGCAGCCCATGGGCAAGCTCAACTCCTCAACGACCTCTGGGCTGCGGGACTCCCACGGCGAGGGGTCTCCGTGTGGGGCTACGGGCCTGGGGCGGTGGACACAGAGATCCGCCGGGAACTGCACCCGCTCGTGCGCCGCCTCATGCAGCCGTTGTTCTGGGCCGAGACTAGGCCCCCTGAAGACGCCGCCGCCGACGTCGTTCGTCTGCTCCTCGACCGCACGCTCTCAGCGTCCGGGTTCGCCAGCCGGACGGGGCCGTTCGAGCACGCCCCTCTCATCCGAGACGGGGCCAACCAAGATACCGTACGACGGCTGGCAGAAATGCTCTTGGTGCAGGCACGAGTCGCGAACCGTCCAGCACCGCACCCTGCATGAAGTGAGCCTCTTTCGCACTTCGACTGCTCGATTGGCTTGAAGGCTTGAATGGCCGGGCAGTTTAACCCGCGGCTGTAGGCCGACTCAGGGCTCCAGCGTCCTTAGCTCGTCCGAGCGTCGGCGCTACCTTTCCCTCGTCCGGTTATCGGGCAGCTCGCTCTGGGCCGCTGAGCCGCAATCTGTTCTACGGCGCTTTCGCCATGTCATCTCTCGACGTCATTCAGGTTGACGCCTTCACGAGTTCGCCCCTAACTGGAAATCCTTGTGCTGTCGTTCTGGATGCCTCGTCGCTCGACGATGCCACCATGCAAGCGATTGCGCTTGAGATGAACCTCTCCGAGACCGCGTTTGTTGTGCGGCAGGAGGCAAGGGAAGTCGAGGCGCGCTACTTCACGCCCGCCGAGGAAATTCCGTTCGCCGGGCATCCCACGGTCGCGACGTTCGCAGCCCTTCTCGACTCGGGTCAGATCAGCGCGGGTACCCACCGCCTGAAGACACCGGGGGCAGCGATTGAGGTAGAGGTCGCCACAGAGGCCAGAGGCGCTTTCGTCACGATGACGCAGAGACCTCCTCAGTTCGGCCGGACCTACGCCCCTGAGGCTGTGGCACCGCTGTTCGGCCTCAACGCGAGTGACTTTCTAACCGAAGGCCCTATCCAGACAGTAAGCACGGGCACTCCGATGCTCATGGTACCCGTATTGTCCCATGACGCGCTCAAACGAGCATCGCTGAATGTAGAACGGTACCGTGCGATTCATACCTCTGGCGACTTCTTCTCTCCTCACCTGTTCTGCCTTGCCGGAGCTACTGCTGTTGGGGACACGTTTGCCCGCCATTTCGGGGTGCCGCCAGATACTGCAGAGGATCCGTTCACTGGGTCCGCTACAGGATGTATGGCGGCGTATCTCTGGCGGTACGGATTGATCAAGTCGCCCGCGTTCGTAGCAGAACAAGGGCACTGGATGAACCGGCCGGGAGCAGCCGAGGTAGAAGTACTAGGGTCGCGCGACGATATTCGTGGGGTGCGGGTAGGCGGTGCCGCGGTTGTGGTCCTTCGCGGCGTGCTTCACCTTGGATAACACAAGCCCCACGTCGCGCCGTAGAACCACAAACGGTTCGTTGGGAGATCCCGATGGCCTCTCCTAACGAAGGGGCCGCTCTCTTGCATGATGGTGACCCTGGCATCGAGTTGGTGCCCCCAGCTCGAGTTGGCGCCTCAGGAGCACCCGGTCACGCCACGAGCCAGTCCAGCACGTCACGCGCCGAGTACTGCGTGCGCCCCGCGAGGAAGGGCCCCATCGCCGCCAGCTCGTCGCCGCTGGTGATGAGCGGCGGCTCCGCGCCGCACGCCCGCACCTGGGGCTGCCCAACCACCGACAGCAGCGCGTTGCACAGGCACGAGCGCCCCTCCGTGTCGGTCGCCTCGCCGCCCTTCCTCACGTAGTCGTCCACGGGCTCCGCCGGGCACCGGTAGCCGAGCGTCCCCCGGTCGGTTGGGTAGGCCACCCGCAAGCCGCCGATGTCGCAGACCCGCTCTCGAGCTGGTGCATCGTCCTCGTCGAGTTGCACCACTTTGAAGGGGTAGCCCGTCGGCGAGACGAACGGGTCGGTGCGGATCGCCAGCTCGCCGCGCACCACGCGGTCCAGCACGCGGCGCTTCACGTCGGGCGTGAAGCCGGACTCTTCGCAGTAGGCGAACAGGGTGCCCACCTGGATGCCGTGGGCCCCGGCGTCGAGGGCGTCGCGAAGGCGGTCCGGGTGCCCGGCGCCGCCTGCGAGCCAGAACGGCAGGCCGAGGTCGCGGAGCACGCTGAGGTCCACCGCGTCGCGGTCGCCGTAGATGGGCTCGCCCTCGTCGTCGAGCTTCATAGCGCCACGCGGGGGCGCGTTGTGGCCTCCGGCCGTGGGCGCCTCCACGATGAACCCGTCCACCTGTCCCGAGGCCTTGCGTGCCATCATGGTGGCGAGCGAGTGGCTGGACACGATGGCGAGGAACGCCGGTCGGTGCAGCGGTGCCGGGAGCGTGTCCCAGTGCTCCGAGGGGTCGAGCGTGAGGAGCGACTCCTCCCCTCTCGCCTGCCCGACCACATCGAGCTTGAGCGCGGCGGGCTGGTGCTCCGCGAGCTGGTTGAGTGCGCCGGGGATGTCGCGCGGGATGCCGGCGCCCATCAGGATGGCGTCCACGCCTGCCAGCATGGCGCCGTAGAGCAGCACCAGGTTGGGCATCTGCACCTTGGTGAGCAGGTTTATGCCCACGGGCTGGCGGTGGCCCTCTTTGGCGAGCCAGACCTCCACGAAGGCGCTCAGCATCGCCAGCTCGACGCGCGACCGCGTCATCCGCCGGCGGTACATGGGAACGAGCGCGTAGGGCGTATCCTCGGGGCGACCGTCCTCAAGGAAGTAGCGCCCCAGCACGGCGTCCGCCACGCCGGGCATCGGGAAGTGCGCCATCGCGCGGCGGACATGCCCGCCGGGGTCACCGTCTTGCAGCCGCCGCACGAGTACCGTGTCGATGGCCGTCCCGGAGACCACGCCTAAGTGTCCGGCCATCGAGACCGACCGCGCCAGGCGCCAGTTGGACACCCCGATGCCCATGCCCCCCTGGATGATCGGCGGGAAGGTCAGAGCGGTAGTCGGAGGGGCGGCGACGTCAGACATGACAGAGGGGGCAAAAAGCGCGACTGGAGAGTGGACCAAACCCACTCTCCAACAAACAACGCCGTCGCAGCGTCCCCCCTTTGACGGGACCGGGCGCAGGCGCAAGCCGGGGAAGCCCCTACACGCTCCCCAGCCCGACGCCTTGGAATGAGCCCGCCGCGCGGGCTGGCGAAGTCACCAGCTCGCGCGGCGCGAGCCCTACAGCTTGTAGAAGCGTTCTTCCTTGATCTGGTCACCCTCCCAGGTCTGGACGGCCACCTGATCGTAGGTCTGCGAACCAAAGTCCTTGTGCGTGAAATCGAAGTGCCACTCGACAAACGCCTTGCCGTTGGCTTCGTCGATAGCGACCGACTTGACCTCCGCGCCGCGGAACTCCGTCAAGCCGTTGACGAAGGCTTCTTCGTACTGACGGTTGACCGCCTTGCCTTCTCGCGGCGGCTGGCCGGCGTCGATCATCACGACGTCTTCGGAGTAGTACTGCTCGAAGGCGGGGAGAATCTGTCCGCTGAGGATCTGCTGGTTGAGGTCGGTGACCTTGTCTTTGAGGGTGGACATGGGGATATGAGATGTGCGTGAGCGCCCATTTATTTGTTTAAACAAATAAAGTTTCCCTCGTCTGTAGCGCCAGCTCGAAGGGACTCCTGTAGAGGGCCAGCGCGAACACGGGATCCTGGGAAACTCCGGTTCTATACGTTGGAGCTTCGACAACTCCAAATATGATGAATCGTTTCACATATCAACCCATCCCATTCCCTGGCGCCAAACGGGGAGTGCTCGACGTATTCCGCATAGCGCTCCACGAGCTGGCGATTCGGCCTAGCTTCCGATCCCACCCTTCGCCAGCTCGATGTCCTCCACGCCTGACGTTCGCCGCGTCCCCGCCTCGGTGGTCCGTCCTCTCCGAACGCAGATCTTGAGATCCAACTGGGTGGACCGGCTGGCGACCTACGACCAGGACGACACGGTTGCCGTTCACGTGGCGGCCTACCGAGCTGGTGAATCTGAGCCGGACGGAGTGGGAACGGTGTATGCCGAGCCTCCTCCAGACGCGAACCGAGACGAGATCCCGGACTGGGCGTTCGCGCCAGGCATGGCGTGGCGGCTCAGGGGCATGGCCACCTCAGACGCCGCACGAGGGGCCGGCCTGGGCCGTCTCGTGCTCGAAGAGTGCTTCCAGGTGATCCGAGACGCGGGAGCCCGGGTACTGTGGTGCAACGCTCGCATCGGCGCGGTCTCGTTCTACGAACGACTCGGGCTGGTGTGCGTCGGGCCCGAGTTTGACCTTCCCGAGATCGGCGCCCATTTCGTGATGTGGCGAGAGCTGTAACCCACGCCGAGCGACGTCTGGTCGCCCCGCTACAGCATCTTCGTGCCCCCGTATCCGGCACTCTGATCGAGCTGGCGATCGCACCTCCTTCGCGATTCCGCAATCCCGCCGTACCATCCACTCTGTTTCTCTGCTGCCTGCCCCGATGAAAATCCCCTCCCTCGTCCTCCGACAGCTCTACACCAACGGCAGCCTGACCCCGACGGATGATGGCGTTTCGTTCAGTCTCAAGAATCGCCTGACCGACGCCCATCTCGTCGGGATGCAGAGTGTGACTGTGAACGGGACGGAAGTCAGTGCAGGTGATCTCACGTTGTCGCTCGACGATGGCCAGACGCTGAAAGCCTCTGAGGTCTCGTCCACAAACCCGGTCGACTTTCCACTCCGGCGCGTAGTGACCATCCACGTCCCCGGCATTGAAGCGGGTGAGGGCGTCCATAAGATCCAGCTCCGGTTCGCGATCGACGGGATGGGCAACCTGTCGTTCAAGGTCAAGGACTCGATCCAGGCCGATCGCCCGGAGCGCGTGACGGTCCCGCGCGACCGCCAGGATGACTACTCGGAGACCGCGATTGCAGCACGCCAGGAGTTCCTGGAGAGCTACACCGGGACCACCTTTGAGCACATCAAGAGCTACTCATTCGATCCGCACGTCGCAGCGGGCAATGTGGAGAGCTTTGTGGGCGTGGCGCAGGTCCCACTGGGAATCGCAGGTCCGCTCCATGTACAGGGTGAGCACGCAAACGGCGAATTCCTGATCCCCTTGGCGACGGCCGAAGGAACGCTCGTAGCGAGCTACAACCGGGGCATGAAGGTGCTCAACTTGTCCGGGGGCGTCACGTGTACGGTATCCGCTGACAAGATGCAGCGAGCGCCGGTCTTCATCTTCGAGAACGCCCGAGGCGCGCGGGACTTCAAGGACTGGATTGTCGACAACATGGACGAGATCTCTGCGCGAGCGGAGGCTACCACATCTGTTGGCAAGCTCCTGTACATCGACACCTATCTCTCGAACCACTTCGCCTTTTGCCGCTTCAACTTCGCTACTGGCGACGCTGCAGGTCAGAACATGGTCGGGCGGGCCACCTTTGCAGCGTGCTCGTGGATTCTCGAGAACGCGCCCAACATCCAACGCTTCTACCTCGAGTCCAACTTTGCCACGGACAAGAAGGCCTCGATGGTGAACGTGATGAAGACCCGAGGCAAGCGAGTTACGGCTGAATGCCTCATTCCAGGGGACGTGCTCCGGGGGGTGATGCGCGTCGAGCCCTCAAACCTGGCGTACCACTGGGGCGTGGCAGCTGGTGTAGGCTCCTTCATGTCGGGTGCGAACAACAACGGCCTCCATTCTCCCAACGGCATCACGGCCATGTTCATCGCAACAGGCCAAGACGTTGCGAATGTCTCGGAGTCGTCTGCGGCGATTCTCTATGCCGAGCACACGCCCAACGATGAGTTGTTCATGTCGATCACGATTCCGAGCCTGATTGTCGCCACCTACGGCGGCGGGGTCGGGCTGGCGACCCAGCGGGAGTGCCTCGAGATGATGGGCTGCTACGGGCGCGACAAGGCCCGCAAGCTGGCAGAGATCATCGCGGGCGTCGTGCTCGCGGGAGAGATCAGCCTGGCGTCGGCCATCTCGTCCAACGACTGGGTGAGCAGCCACGAGAAGTTCGGCCGCAACCGATAAGGCATCAGGAGGGGACGAGATCTCGCCAGCTCGCGGCAAAGAAACGAGCTGGCGACGGTCCCATACCTCCTATCCAGCGCCTCCTCGTTCTTGGCTCCACGCGGCTGGATCTCGGCGCCACGCATGGAGTTGGGCCAACGAATCTGCGTCCAACGTCCTGTCCTCCTCGGCGACGCGCAGCAGCGCCTCGAGAGAGGTGAGCGTTCGAAGCGGGAGCATCCCCTCCTGAAACGCCTCGGTCGCCGCCGCCAGCCCGTAAGAGAACACGGCCAGCGCAGCGACCGGCGTCGCACCGTTCGCGCGGAGCGCCTCTGCGGCAGCCAGCACCGACCCCCCGGTCGAAACGAGGTCCTCGACCACCAGCACCCGATGCCCGGACACCGAGGCCCCCTCGATCAGGTTCTTCCGCCCATGTCCCTTGGGGGCGGATCGGACATAGACAAGCGGTAGCTCAAGTCGGTCGGCCAACAGGGTCGCATGAGGAATCCCAGCCGTCGCCGTCCCTGCAATCATCGAGACCTCGAACGCGCTGGCGAGCTGACGAAATCCGTCGATCAGTCGCCCCCGCACCGCAGGGTCCCCCAACGTGAGGCGGTTGTCGGTGTAGACCGGCGAAAGCCGACCGCTCGCCCATGTGAACGGGTCATTGGGCCGGAGCACGACAGCTCGCAGCGCAAGCAGGTCACGAGCAATGGCGTCGGCAAGAACGGTGGACATGAGCAATCCTGTTCAGAGTGTTGAGAGAGGACCGCAGGGACTCGCCAGCTCGAGGTCCATCATTCAGTCGAGCCCTGAGGCTGCACCACCGACGAGTCCTCGCCGCCCACGAAATACTGCACGCCGGTGTACACGGTCACGAATGCGGTCACGATCAGAAAGACTAGAGGCCCAGGGCTGGCGAGGATCGCCGCCAGAATGTCACCGAGCTGCCCAAGCCATCCGTCGAGTTGGCGGGCGTGCGTCCCTGTGAGGAAAAC
The DNA here is from genome assembly GCA_039815415.1 of Bacteroidota bacterium. Classification (GTDB taxonomy): domain Bacteria; phylum Bacteroidota; class Rhodothermia; order Rhodothermales; family Rubricoccaceae; genus JBCBZH01. The sequence continues at coordinate 9,054 of JBCBZH010000057.1, read as the reverse complement.
GAACGAGGCGATGAGGAAGGTGAGTTGCCACGCCGTCTTCCACTTGGCCGACGTTGACGTGCGGAGGGATCGTCCCTGGCGCTCATACACCGTTCTCAACAGGGTCACCGCAACATCGCGCGCTGCGATCATCCCAATCGCCAGCCACGGGAGCCAGGCGCCCGCCGGCGCCACGAGCCCGACCGTGATGGGCTCCAGAAACGGCACCAAGAAGAAGGCGCCGAGAACCAAGATCTTGTCTGCCAGCGGATCCAGGAACTGGCCGAGTCGACTGCCGACTCCGTACTGACGGGCGATCCGACCATCGAGCCAGTCCGTGATCGCAGCGACAATGAACAGCACCGTCCCCGCGAATTGCGCGCCGAAGCCCCCCTTCCAGAGCAGGTACAACGAGATCGGAGCCACCACGATGCGGCCTACGGTCAGAACGTTGGGGAGGTGCTTCATTCAGGAGACCCGTCTGGGGTGGTGGCGACAGGCGGGTGCCCCAAAGATACCCCGGCTCACGCTACAGCTTCCTGCCAGATCGGCAACCCTGAGGGCGTGGCACGCCCCTTGTCCTCCTCTGGGCGACTCTAACACGGGTGACGATCCGTCAGGTTGCCTCTGTCCGTGTGGATCCTCGCACCATAGCGCGCGTAGGCCACATGTCATATCCGGGCCCTGCGCTTCCGGCACCTCTCCCCTCTTTACTGCACTCGACCAACACGTACGAAATGGGCAAGATCATCGGGATCGACCTCGGCACGACCAACTCTGTTGTTTCCGTCATGGAAGGCAATGAACCAGTGGTGGTCCCCAACGCCGAAGGTGGCCGAACAACGCCATCTGTCGTCGCCTTCAAGAAAGACGGCGAACGCCTCGTTGGCGCGCCGGCCAAGCGCCAAGCCATCACCAACCCCCAGAACACCATCTTCTCCGTCAAGCGGTTTATGGGCCGCAAGTATGACGAGGTCGGGGAAGAGCTGAAGACCGTTCCTTACGACGTCCAGAAGGGCGACGGGGGCGTCGCCCGGATCCAGGTGGACGCCGGGGGGGACTCCAAGATGTACACGCCGCAGGAGATCTCCGCGATGGTGCTTGGCAAGCTCAAGCAGACCGCCGAGGACTACCTCGGAGAGCGCGTCACCGAGGCCGTTATCACCGTCCCCGCCTACTTCAACGACGCCCAGCGCAAGGCGACCAAGGAAGCCGGCCAGATCGCCGGGCTCGAGGTCAAGCGCATCTTGAACGAGCCAACTGCCGCCGCGCTCGCGTACGGTCTCGACAAGAAGGCCGACAAAGATGAGGTGGTTGCGGTCTATGACCTCGGCGGAGGCACCTACGACATCTCCATCCTCGAGCTGGGCGATGGCGTCTTTGAGGTGAAGTCCACCAACGGCGACACTCACCTCGGGGGCGACGACTTTGACCAGCGCCTCATTGACTGGATCGCCGACGAGTTCAAGCGCGACGAAGGCATTGACCTTCGCGAGGACCCGATGGCTCTGCAGCGCCTCAAGGAGGCCGCAGAGAAGGCCAAGATCGAACTGTCGAGTGCCACGGCTACGACCATCAACCTGCCGTTCGTGACAGCGACCCAGGAGGGGCCGAAGCACCTCACGATGGAGCTGACGCGCGCCAAGTTCGAGCAGCTCGTCGATGACCTCGTGCAGCGCACCATCCCACCGATGGAGAAGGCACTCAAAGACGCCGGCCTGGCGAAGGCCGACGTGGATGAGGTCATCCTCGTGGGTGGCTCCACGCGCATCCCGGCCATCCAGCAGGTCGTCGAGACCTTCTTCGGCAAGAAGCCCAACCGGAGCGTGAACCCGGATGAGGTTGTGTCGGTCGGCGCGGCCATTCAGGGCGGCGTGCTCTCCGGCGATGTTTCGGACGTGCTTCTGCTCGATGTGACGCCGCTCAACCTCGGCATCGAGACGCTCGGGGGCGTGATGACGGCGCTGATTCCCGCGAACACCACCATCCCGACTCGCAAGTCCGAGACCTTCTCGACAGCCAGCGACAACCAGCCAAGCGTGGAGATCCACGTTCTCCAGGGGGATCGCGCACTGGCGGTTGACAACCGCACCATCGGCCGCTTCCACCTCGACGGCATCCCCCCAGCCCCTCGCGGCGTTCCCCAGGTGGAAGTCACCTTTGACATCGACGCCGACGGCATCCTGTCCGTCAGCGCGAAGGACAAGGCGACAGGCAAGGAGCAATCGATCCGGATCGAGGCCGACTCGGGACTGACCGATGAGGAAATCGAGCGCATGCGCAAAGCCGCACGCGAGCACGCTTCCGAGGACAGCCAGCGCAAGGATCAGATCGAGAAGCTGAACCGCGCGGACAGCCTCATTTTCTCCACGGAGAAGAACCTCGCCGAGTACGGCGACAAGATCCCGGACGAGAAAAAAGCGTCGATCGACGCCGCTCTCGCACGCCTCAAGGAGGTCCACAAGAACCAGAACGTGGACGAGGTCGACTCCGCGACGGAGCAGCTCAACCAGGCGTGGAGCGCTGCGTCCGAGGATCTCTACAAAGCGCAGCAGGCCGAGGCCGGTGGCGACGGCGCGTCCGGCGAGCCCACCGCCGACGCCAGCTCGAACGGCGCCCAGGACGCCGATTTCGAGGTGGTGGATGAGGGCGAAGAGCAAAGCTCGTAGCCCTCGGGCTGGCGATCCCCAGCCCGTTGACGCGGATCTGCGCGCCCCGGCGGCTTCGGCTGCTGGGGCGCGTTTGTACATGGAAACAAGCAGGGCGTAGACCTGGCACCGATCTTTGCTCCTCGCCAGCTCGACGCCTATGTCTGTCCCCCTCGCGCGCCTGCTCGTCACCTGCCCGGACGCCCCTGGCATCGTCGCCGCCGTCAGCGGCTTTCTCCAGAACCACGGCGCCAACATCACTGCGCTCGATCAGCACACCACCGACCCAGAAGGCGGGACGTTCTTCATGCGGGCGGAGTTCACCACGCCGCACCTCGATCTCGCCGCCGATGCATTCGAGGCCGCCTTCGAGCACGTCGTCGCGACGCCGTTCCAGATGGACTGGCGGATCGATTCAGCGACACACCGCAAGCGCGTCGGCATCATGGTGTCCAAGTTTGACCATGCCCTCCTGGAGCTGCTCTGGCGCTGGCGCCGCGACGAGCTGGGGGCCGACGTGGCCTTGGTCGTCAGCAACCATGACGACCTCCGGTTTCTCGCGGACAGCTTTGGCGTGGAGTACTACCACATCCCGGTCACCAAGGAGACCAAGGCAGACGCCGAAGCCCAAGCCATCGAGCTGTTCGAGGGGGCGGGTGTGGATCTGATCGTGCTCGCGAGGTACATGCAGATCCTGACCCCAGAATTTGTGAGCCAGTACCCGAACCGCATCATCAATATCCACCACTCCTTCCTGCCCGCGTTCATCGGCGCCGATCCGTACCGGCAGGCGTTCGAGCGTGGCGTGAAGGTGATCGGTGCGACGGCGCACTATGTCACCGAGGACCTCGACGAAGGCCCTATCATCGAGCAAGGCGTGACGCGCGTGTCGCATCGGGAGACCGTTGAGGACCTGAAGAGAACTGGGCAGTCCATCGAGCGCGACGTGCTCGCACGGGCCGTCCGTTGGCACCTCGAAGCCCGCGTGCTGGTATGGGGCAACCAGACAGTCGTGTTTGCCTGATCCGTTCGAGCTGGCGACGTCCGCGTCAGCTCGTCGATGGGGCCGGGGCTGGCTGTTCCGTAGTGCCATCAGCCGCAACGTCGCCCTCTACGTGTTGTATGTCGTCGGCTTTGCCGTCAAGCTTGTGGGCCGGGACCTGGATCGTGTCGTCAACCGGTCCGAATTCCTCGGCGAAGATCTCCCAGACCGTCAGGAAAAAGCCTGCAACCACAGGGCCAATCACGAGGCCAGACACCCCGAAAGCCGCCAGCCCGCCGAGCGTAGAGAGGAGAATCAGGTAGTCCGGCATGCCCGCGTCCCGCCCGACGAGGATGGGCCGCAGAGCGTTGTCGACGACGCCAATCACTCCAGCGCCAAAGATGACCAGGATGAGTGCCTTGCCCCAGGACCCTACCAGGAGCAGATAGATTGCGGCAGGGCCCCAGACAATGGCGGATCCCACTGCCGGGATCAAAGAGCAAATGCCCATCATCATGCCCCACAGAATCGGGGCGCCCAGCCCGAGAGCCGCGAAGGCGATACCTCCCAGAGTCCCTTGCACTGCGGCCACAACGAATGTTCCCTTGATGGTTGCCCGTGTGACGTTGGCGAAGCGCGAGAACAGGCGCCTCTCTCGCGGATCGCCCAACGGCAACGCGCGGATCAGGGCCGCGACCAGGGCATCGCCATCCCGAATAAAGAAGAACAACACATAGAACGTGACGGCCAGCAGCAGCGTGAACTCGAGCGCCTGTTGCCCGAAGCTGAGCAGGCTCGACGCCACGGTCTGGCTCGCGGTCACCGCCCCGCTTGTGATGTTCTCCCGGAGTCCATCGAAGTCGATCCCCAGCTCGTCGGCGCGGCGATTAACCCGAGGCAAGAGATCCTCGACGGTCTGAATGGGCTCCGTCAGGTCGATCTGCCCGGTTCGGACCTGCTGATAGACATCTACGGCCTCGCCCGTAACCGCAGCCCCCAGTCCGATGAGTGGGACAACCACCGCCAGAAAGACGACCAGGAGCGTAACCAGAGACGCCGGCGTTCCATATCCCCGCATCCATCTTCGGATCCGTCGATACATCGGCGTGAACAACACCGACAGCACGATCGCCCAGAACACCGGAAGGAGGAAGCCCTTGATGGTCCACGCAAACGCGATGGTGACGAGGGCGAGAAGCAGCAGAAACGCGCGATTCTCGAGGGAGCGGACCTGCATTCGAGGAGCGGGCACAAAGAGGAGGCCTCAATATCGTCTTGAACCACACCTAGGTTGCAACGCCCCGCGCAACGATTTAGGCTCCGTCACTTGACTGTTAGCGTTTCAGCCCCTATCGTTGGGGAGACGGAATGCGTGAGGTCAGGTCTGGCGACTAGTCCGGGGGGACGACCAACCGACCCGACCCTGCCGTTCTGACCCCGGTCGGCGAGAAGCCGCCCGGGGTTCTTGTTTGCGCCTGTGTTCTGTGGCTGAAACGGTTTGAGGAGAGCCGATGGAATGACGCGCACGTGGACCTCGAAACCCGCCAGCCCGTACTTTGCTGGGTCCTTTTCTTCTCTATCCCGACACCCCCGAATGTCTGACTCCCCCGCCCCGATCCGCATGACCGACGATGGCCTGCAGGTCCCGGACCGCCCCATCATTCCGTTCATCGAAGGCGACGGCATCGGCCCCGACATCTGGGCAGCCAGCGAACGCGTGTTCGACGCCGCCGTGAAGGCCGCCTACGGCGACTCCCGGAAGATCGAATGGCTGGAGGTGTACGCAGGCGAGAAAGCCCACACCAAAACCGGTGAATGGCTCCCGCAAGCAACGCTCGACACCATTTCGGAGCACCTCGTCGCCATCAAGGGACCGCTGACCACGCCGGTGGGCGGCGGCATCCGCAGTCTGAACGTTGCCCTCCGCCAGAAGCTCGATCTGTATGCGTGTGTGCGCCCGGTTCGCTACTTCCAAGGCGTCCCGTCGCCCGTGACCTCACCTGAGAAGGTGGACATGGTCATCTTCCGCGAGAACACGGAGGACATCTACGCTGGCATCGAGTTCGAGGACGGAACCTACGATGCCGAGCGATTCAAGGCGCTTCTCAAGGAGCACTTCCCGACGCGCTTCAAGAACGTCCGTTTTCCGGACACCGCAGGGTTTGGCATCAAGCCGGTTTCGAAAGAAGGAACGGAACGCCTTGTGCGAGCGGCATTTGACTACGCTATTGAGCAGGGCCGCGACTCGGTTACGCTCGTCCACAAGGGCAACATCATGAAGTTCACGGAGGGCGCCTTCCGCGACTGGGGCTACGAGCTGGCGGACGCGGAATACGGTGCGGAGGTGCTCGATGGAGGCCCCTGGCGCCAGTTCACCAAGAACGGCGTCACCATCACGGTGAAGGACGTGATCGCAGATGCCTTCTTGCAGCAGATCCTGACGCGTCCGGCCAGCTACGGCGTCATTGCCACGTTGAACCTGAATGGCGACTACGTCTCCGACGCGCTGGCGGCCGAGGTGGGTGGCATCGGCATCGCGCCAGGCGCCAACATCAACTACACTTCTGGCATCGCCATCTTCGAGGCCACGCACGGCACAGCGCCGAAGTACGCAGGGCAAGACAAAGTCAACCCGTCCTCGGTCATCCTCTCGGGCGAGATGATGCTCCGCTACATGGGCTGGAATGAAGCTGCCGATGCCATCGTGAAGGCGATGGAGACGACGATCCAGCAGAAGCGTGTCACCTACGACTTCGAGCGCCTGATGGAGGGTGCCACTCTCCTCAAGTGCAGCGAGTTCGGCGACGCGCTGATCGAGAACATGGGGTAGCCCTCGGCCCCACCTCTGCGTGAACCTAGACGATATCTGTGAGGGCCTGTGCCGGCAACGGCGCAGGCCCTTTTAGTCCGTCAGCTCGTCGATTCCGCCAGCTCGAGCTGGCGGCTCAGCCCCGCCGCGCCAGCCCGACGCCGAGCGCCACCAGCCCCACAACGCCGATCGTGAGGTACACAGGATGTGAGAGGACGGTCTCGATCCAACCCGCGGGTGCGGTTGGAAGCTCGTCGAATGAGTGGACGGTTTCGATCTGTCCATTCTCGGCGTGCACCACGATGCGTCCCGACCCGAACCGGCGGACGTAGTCGGCAGCCTTCAGGACGACCGTATCGCGAGTGGCATCCTCAGCCGAGTGCGTGGGCGAGCCTTCGAGCTTGGCGACCCAGCGGCCGTCGGAGTGGACGACGTGGTAAACGTTGCGATGCGGCATGGAGATCGGAGAAGAGACGGTGATGTGTACGCGGCCTTTGCAGGTCGGTTCGGGCGTTTCAGCGGGCGAAAATGACATCGGATCGTAACCGGCCGTTCAGCCCACCGTAGGCGGTGCCAGACTCACCTTCACTGTCATGCGTGCCTACGCTGCCTACCGAATCGCCACTCTTCACGAGACGAAGAAACGGAACGCCACGCTCGCCTCGCTACCAATCGAGCCAAAGGCGTCGGTTGCACCGCGTCCCGGCCCAGCGCACTCCCCTCGCCCGCCAGCTGCATCTCCCCGACGCTCGCGTACCTTCGCGTTCCCCGTCGCTGACTAGCCATGCGTGTTCTCCTCTTCGTCGGTCTGCCTCTGCTCCTCGCGGCGTGCACTCCTGACACTCCTGCTGTGGAGGAACAAGAGGCCTCCCAGCAGACGGAGGTCACCTTCACTTCTGAGATCGCAGGTACCGAAGTCACCGCCATCCAGACCGTGGGCGGCGAGGTCCAGATGGGCCTCACAGATGAGGTGCTCTACATCGGGCTAACGGATCAGGTCGCCAAGGACGTGGAGAGCGGACTCGACGAGGCCGAAGCCGAGGGGGGGTTGGGAGGCTTCATCGCTGGCGCCGTGTCCAACGCAGTCGTGGGAGCGTTGACGACTCCAGTCCAGATTCCTCTCAGCGATGTCCAAGACGTTCGCTATGAAGACGGTCGCCTCCAGATCGACTTTGAAGGCGACAACTCGACCGTGGACCTGGAGGTGGATGACGAGCCCATTGACCAGCAGTTTGACCCAGACGACGCCCAGCGCTTTGCTGACGCGTTCCACGAGTTGACGGGCCGATAGCTCACGTTCCCCGACGTTGATTCGCCAGCTCGACATCCGGCTCGAGCTGGCGAATCGTCGATTTATGGCGTCTTCTTCCGCGCGCGACTGCGCGGTGGGGGGCCGGCGTTCACCACGAGGGGCACCCGCTCTGTGGCGCCGTTCAGGCGAACCTCCACGACGTACTCGCCAGGCACGAGATAGAACGCATCCGTCGCATCGCCGGGCTCTTGCTCTTCCGTCAACGCACGGTCGGACACCAAGGTGTACGTCACGTAGTTGAGGCCCGCCCGAGCGGTATGGCTTCCTTCCCACAGGCGCTCGTCCTCCTCATCCAGCACGCGGACTCGCGCCTCGCCAGCTCGAGCCGCAACGAACACGATATCTACCTCAGGCTCGGGCGGATCCGACCATGTGTATCCAAGATCGCCCCAGCTCTCGCGATGCGTCGTGGTGTCCGGGTTGAATACATGGAGATCGCTCGCCAGCACGTCGGCGGTGAGCTGCTGCACGTGGGCCACGTCGGCGATCCAGATCGACCGACCGTGCGTGCCCACCACGAGGTCTTTGTCTCGTGCCTGGACCACCAGATCGTGGACAGGCGCGTTGGGCATCATCGCGCTGGCGGAGTGGTCGAGGCCAGGGTCCTCCGTGTCTGCGGCCTGTCCTCGGAAGCCGTGGAAGCTCTGTCCTCGGTCTAGACTGATGTAGAGCCCAGCGTCGGTGCCGACGTACAGGATGTCCGGGTTGGCTGGGTCTTCCTTCGCCACATTGACCGGCTCAGCAGGCAAGTCCGTCCCGATGCGCTGCCACGTCCGCCCGAGATCCTCAGACAGGTAGACGTAGGAGTCAAAGTGGTCCCAGCGGTAGCCATTCAAGGCGACCAGAATTCGATTCCGATCGTGCCCCGACAGCTCGACGCGTGACACCCAGAGCTCGGTCCCCGCCCCAACGCGGCGCTCCTGCCATGTCCGGCCTCCGTCTTCGGTCACCCAGAGGTTGCCATCGTCGGACCCAGCGGCCACCAGACCGAACTCGAGGGGCGATTCGTGGATCGACGTCAGCGTTCCGTAGGGCACATCGCCTGGGCGTCCGCCATGCGTCAGGTCATCCGAGAACGCTTCCCACGTTGCCCCCTGGTCGAGGGAACGGTGCACTTTGTTCGACCCGAGGTAGAGCACATCCGGGACATGCTGGCTCAGCCAGATGGGCGTCTGCCAGTTGAACCGGAGCGGGCGCTCGCCCAGTTCGTGGCGCGGCGTGATTCGTGTGGAACGCCCTGCTCCCGTGCGGTCCAGCCTGAACATGTTGCCAAATTGGAAGCCCGTGTAGGTGGTCCGATTGTCGCGAGGATCCACCTGCACCT
>JBCBZH010000008.1:0-38514 GCA_039815415.1 Bacteroidota bacterium | reverse complement strand
GCTGGTCGCCTGGCCACGCTCGAGACGGCGGGTTTCCAGGCTCTGCGAGCGCAGGCGTGAGTCCAGGAAGGAGCGGCGAGGAATAGGGGTGCTAAACATGGGGGTAAGGGGACGAGAGTCGTACATCGAATGTGCACGCATCGACTAGTGGATAGTGTCTCGATTTCGAGTCCATCCATGAACTTGTGATCGCCAATGCATCTGTTCTGGAAGACGTTGGGGATAGGTTCGGTGTGCCTTGTTGGGCACGGTTGGGTCCTAGACGGAATGCCCGATCGAAGGTTACAGAAGCCGTGCGGTTTTTTGGGCGATGCCCGATAGCCAGCTGGCGTAGCGGGCAAAAAACCGGCGCCGACGCTCATGCGCCGACGCCGGTTTGAAAGCGAGACGGAATGCGCTATGCAGCGCGGTCGCGGGCTGCGTCCTGAGTCTCGGGACGAGCCATCAGGGGAGCGCCGGGGCGTCCGATGTGTGCAACGGGGTCAAGCTGCGAGTCGGACACATCCTGGCCGCGCTCGAGAAGGCGGTTGACGCGTCCACGCAGACGAAGGCGTGAGTCGAGGAACGACGTACGGGGAACGGGAAGCGAGAACATGGTCGTGGGGGGACGATCAAGAGCCGGACAAGCCGGCGTGGAGTGAATGAAGCCCCCTCCACGAAGGAAACAGCGGGGAGTTGCGAGGGTCCAGCGAAGGCGCCGCAAAGCCGCCGTGAAGCCGATTTTGGCCGATTCAGGGGGAACCTTTTCGTTCCTGACTACGGAGTCATTGCCGCCACATCTCGGCCGTCCGTGAGCGGAAGCGAGACCAGATTCGCGAACAGTCGGAAGGCACCTGGGTTGAGTGCGGCGAGCTGGCGATACCACACCAGCGCGTTGTATGAATATGTGCCGTCGCCGACGTCAGCGAGAAGCAGGCCGCTTGTGAGCGGGGCCTCGCCTCGGTCGCCGGTTTCCACCAGCTCGGTGTAGCGTTCGTCCCAATCGCTAGGGAAGTAGAGGCCACGCTCTTGCACCCAGCCCTCCCAGTCCGCATCCGTGATGGCATGAGGGGCGCGAAACAGAACGTGGTCGGGCTGGCGAACCGTTACGGGCGCGTCCTCCATCGTCACACGGTCACGCCCAAGTCGGAGGGGGTAGGGAGCGAGCTCCTCGCCATTCCACTCGAATGTTTTGTGGTAGCCCACCACCATGTGGCCACCGTCGCGGACCCACTGCAGGAGATGGTCGTTGTACGCCTTCAGATCTGGGCGGACCAGGTATGCTCGGATGTCGAGCACGATGGTGTGGAGATCGTCGAAGCGGCTTTCTGCCAGCGCGAGGCTGTCGAGGAGCACCACCTCCGCGCCCATCCGCTGGAGGGCCACTTCGGTGGCGTCATCGTAGGAGCGCACCAGCCCGACGCGCAGGCCAGGGGCCACGGAGACATCCGGCAGAACCGCGGCCGGGAGAGTGTCTCGGTACCAGGGAAGGCCGCAGCCTGTTGTCCGGGCATCCGCGACAATCTGATAGCGCCCGGGTTCGAGCGAATCGAGGTTGAGCGTAAACGGGAGCCGCCCGGTTTCCGACGATCCGTACTGCGTCTTGAAGGCTGCAGCTTTGTCGCCGGCGTAGACAGTCGTACCGAAGTTGACCGAGTCGGCGAGGGCGTGGTAGATCTCGACATCGAGAGGAAGCTCCATACGGCTCGCGGTGAGCAGGACTGGCGAGGCTCCCAGGTCTACGGTCGCGGGGGGAACGATCTCCAGAGGCAGGCGGCCTCCCGCCACCAGTTCGTCTCCCTCGTAGACGGCGTAGAGATAGGGCAGTGTGCCGTCTGGCTGGGTGTACTGGGCGCGGTGGCGCGGAGCCGAGGGCTGCGTCCCGGACGGGACCACGACGCGCACGCCACCTTGGTCGAGCGAGGCCGACTCGGGGCGGACGGGAATCAATCCTTCAGAGGGGGCACCTGCAGGGGGCAAGACTGTCAGTGTTCGAGCTGGCGAGCCCGCAGGCCAGCGCACGAACACATCCTCGCTGGGCACGGCAGTGGGGGAAGACACCGTCAGCCCCTCTAGAGCGGGAAGCCTCCCGCTGTCGACGAGCGTGCCGAGTGAGATGGCATCGACGTACGGGTTCGGCGCCAGCCCGACAGCGAGGTCTGTCGCACCGTCAGGAAGTGGGGGAGCGTCGTCGGCTTCGCGGAGCAGAGTGAAGTAGTTGGTGTCGCGGCGGAAGCGGGGCGCAAACTTGTCGAAGCCCTGGCTCGCGTGGAGGGCGACTCCCGCAACAGCCCGGTCATGGCAGGGTTCTTCGGGCCGAACCGTGGTGGCGGCGCAGAGGTCCGAAACCGGAATCGCGACGTCGTAGTCGTTCGGGGCACCGGAGGAGAAGCCGCCGCGTCGAATGAAGAGGCGCTGGGGTTGCCACAGGTCCACACCGTCCTCCTCGAGCTGGTCGGGGCGATAGGTGGGATCTGCCGCCAGCCCGAAGCCTTCGTATGCCGAAATACCGGCCGCCTGGTGATGGCCGTGCTGGGCGTTGGGCCACGCCGTCAACGTGTCGTGGTTGGTGAACATCACATCGGGTTTGAGGCGGCGAATGAGGTGCACCAGATCGGCCACCAGAGCCTCGCGTCCAGCCTCCGCGCCTTGCTTGGGCGCTGCAGTATCCCAGAATCCGCTGCGCTCGCGGGACCACTCATCGAAGGTCTCCCACGCGTGCTTCGAGAATCCGAAGTCATAGCGGTCGAGGTAGATAACGTGGGTGCCATAGACGAGCGCTGCCGCCTCGGTCTCCTGCGTCCGGATGGCGCCGAGGCGCTCGTACAGGTCGGGGCCGATTTCATTCTGGCCGCCCTCGCCACGCGTGTAGATCACCGAGTAGACCACGGCATCCTGGTTCCCCCGGTAGTACGTCATCGTCAGCCCGTCTTCATCGTCCGGGTGCCCGGCGAGGTTCATCACCACGAGAGGGCGGTCGGGGCGGTCCACCGAGCTGACGGGTGCGTCCGAGGGGGGAGGCGTACTCTGCGCGCACACAGGGGAGGCCAGCGTGAGAAGAGCGAGAAAAGGGAGGAGGCGAAGCATCGGAGAACAGGGGACGTTGCGGCAAGGTACCCGGAGCGGATAGGCCGCGATCCCGGGCGCTGCGCGCGGGTAGCTTGTCGTGGCCACTCCCTGGTGCAGATCTGCGATGCGCTGGCGATGAGGGCTTGCTCGAACCTTGTGTGTCTTCACCTCTGACGCTCCACCATGACCGACGCGGACCGCGCCTTTCTCTTCGACCTCCTCCGCACCCCCAGCCCGACAGGCTTTGAAGCTCCCGGCCAGCGCATCTGGGCAGCTCGCGCCGACGGGTTGGCGGACCGCGTGGAGAGTGATGCCTATGGAAACGTCTGGGCCACGCGCACCGGATCGTCCAAGAAGGCGCCGATGGTGCTGCTGGAAGCCCACGCCGATGAGATAGGCTTTGCGGTCAAGTACGTCACGGACGATGGATTTCTTCGGGTGGACCGCATTGGCGGCAGCGACCATGCCATCGCGCGCGGTCGCCGGCTGGTCATCCTCGGGTCAGAAGGGCCTGTGCCTGGCATCGTAGGCAATACGGCCATTCACCTCCGCGATCGCTCAGGCGACGAGAAGGCTCCCAAGCTCGAGGAGCTGTACGTCGATATTGGCGCCAGCTCGAAGGACGAGGTCGCGGGGCGGGGCGTTCGGGTGGGCCACCCGGCCATTTATGCCGATGGGCCGGAGGCTCTCACGGATACACGCATCATGGGCCGCGCCTTGGACAATCGCCTCGGCGGCTTCGTGCTGACACAGGTGCTGGCAGCGCTGAACACGGGCAAGAAGCACACGGCGAGGGTCACGGCACTCAACGCCGTGCAGGAAGAGATTGGGGGCAACGGTGCCAAGATGGCTGCGTACCGTCTGGAGCCCGATGTCGCTGTGGTTCTCGATGTGACGCACGCTACGGACACGCCAGGCATCGAGAAGGCCAAGCATGGGGACGTGACGCTGGGCGGTGGGCCGAGTGTGACACACGGGACGGTGAACCACCCAGCTGTGGTCGGGCGCCTGATTGAGGTTGCTGAGAAGGAGGGCATCGCTCTGCAACACGAGTCGTCGAGCCGCTACTCCGGCACCGACACCGATGTCATTTTTACCTCGCGTGCTGGGATTCCGTCTGCGCTCGTGTCGATTCCGATGCGCTATATGCACTCCACTGTCGAGACGGTGGACCTAGCCGATGTAGACGCGACAGTCCGCCTGCTCACGGCGTTCGTTCGGTCCGTGCGGGCAGACGATACCTTCCGGACGCAGATTCTCGACTGAGTCGCCAGCTCGTTCCGGGCACGTTCTTGCCTGCATCGAGCTGGCGGTATGCCTTTCCTCTTTGATGCCTGATTTCCACGACACAGGGCTGACGTGCCTCCGGTGCGGCTCCTCATCGGTGATTCCCGATGCGGAGATCATCGACTCGAATGGAAGTCCGTTGAAAGTGAATGTGCAGCGGAAGCCGGAGGCGTCCATGTTCAAAGGACGGGTCTACTCCACGGTTCGCTTTCAGGTGTGCGGCGTGTGTGGTAACGTGGAGATGTACGCGGAGGACCCCGAGGCACTCTGGGACGCGTATCGGGATCGGGACGAATCGCGATCCTGAGACGCATTACTTCGCAGGCGTGTCGTGCAGGCGTGACATTTTCCCCACCTAAACTCAGATAGGTGGCCAATCGGGAACGCCGGCGAGACGGTACGGCGGGGTGTACTCTTCAGCAGGCGGAGGCACGCCGTTTGTACGTGTTTGGAAAGGATCTCCACCCTAGCTCTCATGCATCGTCGTTTCCTGGCCGTTGCCCTCGCGCTGGCAGCTCTCTCTCTTCCGGTTTCTGCGCAACCGGTGTCGCTCGAAACCGCCGGAGCCGCTGTCGCTAGCGCGGCCCGATCTGCCTCCCAGGCCGCGACCTTCCCGGCAGGGTTTTACGTCGAGGATGCCGTTGGGGAGAGCTTCGTGCTGGCGGTTACCGTCGCTTTCGCTCCGGATGGACGGATGTTCGTCGTCGAAAAGCGGGGCCTTGTGTGGGTGGTAGAAAATGGGGTTCGCCAGCCCGTCCCATTCCTCGACATCAGCCGGGAGGTCCTGAACCAGCAGGACCGAGGTCTGCTTGGCATTGCGCTCGACCCGGACTTCGAAACGAATGGGTATGTGTACCTGGCGTACACCGTCGACCATGAGGAGACAGCGGACCGCCGACGTCACGATGCCTACAACCGGATCACACGCTACGCCGCGCGCACGGACAACCCCAACCTGGCAGATCTCAACAGCCGGACGATCCTGATTGGAGAGACGTTCACGACGGGAATCCCGTCCTGCCACCGGAGCCACTCCATCGGGACGCTCCAATTTGGGTCGGATGGGACGCTGCTTGTGGGGGCGGGCGATGGAGCCAGTTTTTCGACGATGGACGATGGCGGCCTGTACGCCGAGTGTTTTGGTTCAGGAAAGCTCGATGCAAGCGAAGACATCGGCTCGTTCCGCTCTCAGCGTTTGGAGAGTCTGGCAGGCAAGATCCTTCGCATTGACCCTGCAACAGGCCAGGGGCTTCCCTCGAATCCGTTCTACACGGGCGACCCGGATGACACGGCCTCGAAGGTGTGGGCGCTTGGGTTTCGCAACCCGTACCGTTTCAGCGTTCAGCCCGGAGGGAGCACGGATCCTGCCGATGGCGATCCCGGAGTCATCTATCTCGGCGATGTGGGCTGGAAGGTGTGGGAGGAAATGAACGTGGTGCGCAAGGGCGAGAACCACGGGTGGCCATGCCGCGAGGGCGCACGTCCAAACAATGACTACCAGAACAACGGCCAGCCCGCCACCAACGGCTGCAGCACACCGCCCACAGGGGTCATCACCGACCCATCCTACGAGTGGCACCACAGCAACGCGTCCCTCTCGACACCGAGTGGGCGGAAAGGGCGAGCCATCCTGTCTGGGGACTTCATCTCGGGCACCCGGTACCCGTCGTTCTACCGCGACGCTGTGTTCTATGCGGACTATGCGAATGGCTGGATCGCGGCCGCCCGTGTGGATGGAGCCGGAGACCTCACGCAGGAACGCCTGTTCAGCGGCGACTACGGCCCTTCTGGCGCGCTGGTGTTCGATCCCGTTTCCGAGCTGCTGCACATCGTTTCGCTGAGCGACGGGCGCATCTATCGCCTCCGGCACGTAGACGAGGCCACCAACTCGGTCCCGGTTGCCGTGGCGGCCGCCAGCCCGACCCAGGGCGGCGTGGGCGTCCAGGTGCAGTTCACGCCTGAGGGCTCCTTTGATCCTGATGGAACCGAGCTGACGTACCTCTGGACGTTCGGTGACGGCGCCAGCTCGACGGACCGCGCGCCGCTCCACATCTACACGGAACCCGGCCTGTATACGGCCACTCTCGAGGTTTCTGATGGCATCGATACGGCCACGCAGACGACCACCGTCAAGGTGCGAGCTGGCGGCCTCCCGACGGTTCAGATCGTGTCTCCGACGCGGGATCTCCGCGTGGCACCGGGTGAGACCGTTCAGCTCGAGGCACTCGTGAGCGATCCCGATCAGGCGGCGAGCACGCTCTCCGTTCGATGGAGCATCACGCAGGTCCACGAGAACCACATTCACCCGGATGTCTTCGTCGGGTCCGGGCAGATCACACAGTTCACGGCCGAGGAGCATGGCGAGGACGGCGAGCTGTACTACTACCGCGTCCGAGTGGCCGTACGCGATGCCACCGGTCTCGAGAGCATTGATGAGCGTCCACTGTTTCTGACTGGATCGGATGGCGAGTCCGACGTGACCACGCGCGGGACCCCTTTCGCACTTGGCACATCCCTCAACGGCTACCCCATCGGGCTCATCCGCGATGGCGACTCCCCGGACCCGGGCACGGTCGCTTACAATCGCCAGTTCGACTCGTTCGCCGGGGCCGGGAACGGCCTCTTGCAGGATGGGGTCGGCTACACCTTTGAGGACACCCTGCGGTTCACGCGCGTCGCCTTCCAGGAGGGGATGCACTACGGAGACGGTGGCTGGTTCGAGACCCTCCGTGTGCAGGTCCGGTCCAATGGGACCTGGCGCGATGTGGTGGGCACCGAGTCGGCGCCGGAGTATCGGGCAACAGATGGGCGGAGCTTCGATACCTATGAGCTGTCGTTTGTACCGTCGGAGGGAGATGCCATCCGAATCGTCGGACGCCCTGGCGGATCGGCGGGCTTCATCTCTGTCGGCGAGCTGAGGGCATGGGCGGTGGAAGCTGGGACCGGAGGGGATGTCCTTCCCGATGGCTGGACGGCATCCGATGTCGGCCTCGTGCCTGTCTTTGGCTCCACCGTGTCACCCGAGCCGGACGCGTTTACCCTCACCGGCAGCGGCGACGCCTGGTATGAGACCGACGCCTTCCACTTCGTCTCTCGTCAGCTCGATGCCGACGGCGTGCTCACTGCGCGCGTGACGGCGCTCTCGAACGGCTTGGATTGGGCCAAGGCCGGGCTGGTGGTCCGGTCAGGGCTCGAGTCGGGCGCCCCGTATGTAGGGGTGTTCTTGTCCAACCTGGGCGTGCACCATCAGGAGCGTCTTGCAGCGGGCGGTGCTACCGAAGGCCCCGTCGACCTTTGGGGCCGGGCCGAGCCTGTGTGGCTGCGCGTGGAGCGCGTGGGCACAACCGTGACAACGTCCCTCTCGGACGACGGCGTGGCGTGGACGCTCATCCGAACCACGACTGTTCCGACCATGACAGGGCCTGTCGTGATCGGGATGACCACGTCGTCCTCTGCGCGGACCGGCACACAGACCGCCACAGCCACCTTCCGGGATGTCGCAGTCACAGCTGCGTTCCCGGCCCCGTGGACTGCGCGAGACCTTGGTTCGCCGGGCGTTCCCGGTTCCGCCAGCGCGACGGGGTCGGCCTTCCAGATCAATGGCAGCGGAGACCTCTGGGGCTCTGTGGACGCAGCGCATCTCGTCCAGCAACCGATGAGCGGCGATGGGTCGATCATCGCACGGGTAGCGTCGTTCTCAGGTGCGGCGGACTGGGCGCGTGCCGCGCTGGTAATCCGAAATGATCTGACGCCCGGAGCGCCCTACGCGGCGGTCGCGCTGACGAATCTCGGCGTTCACCTGCAGTACCGCGCCGATGCGGGTGGATCCACGGCAGGCCCGCTTGACCTCTGGGGCTTGGGTAGCCCCATCTGGCTCCGTCTCGACCGTCAGGGCACAGACGTTGCCGCGTTCCACTCATCCGATGGAACCGCCTGGACGCCTATCGGCACCGTCTCCGTTCCTGGTCTGACACAGGCCTCAGTGGTGGCTGGTATGGCCGTCTCCTCATCGGACCCGACGGTGACCGCCAGCGCGACGTTTGACTCTGTGAGCGTGTCCAGCGGCGGTGCTGGGCCGCCGATCGCAGGGCTCCGTGCCGCGACACTCCAGTTCGGCGTCGAGCCGATCTTCCCGAACCCGGTTCAGAACCGGGCGTCCATCCGCATCGTGCTGGCGGAGGCCGGCGAGGTGCAGGTCGACATCTACGATGTGCTGGGACGGCTCGTGCAACAGGAGCGCGTCGAGGCGGCCGCTGGCATCCTCGATCTCGGTCTCGATCTCCAGGCCCGGTCTTCCGGGACCTACGTGGCGCGCGTGACGGCGGCCAGCGGAGAGACCGACACGCAGACGTTCACCATCGCGCGATAGACGTCGCCAGCTCGAAGCGTTCACCGTGGCTGCGAGCTGGCGCTACTCTGGTGGGGCGCTGCGGTGCCCAGCCTGCATCACCCACGCGATCTGACGCGTGTTGGCGATGTTGTCCAGAGGATCTGCGGTGAGGAGAAGCAGGTCGGCCTGCTTGCCAGCTTCGATGGTGCCGATCTCATTGAGGAGCCCCAGCGCTTCGGCCCCGTTGCGCGTGGCGATCTGAAGAACCTCTTCCGGCGGGATGCCAGCGTCGACCAATAGCTCCAGCTCGCGGTGCAGGCCTTCTCCGGGAATGACCCACGCGTTTGGCGTGTCGCTCCCCGCAGTGAGCCGAACGCCTCCGTCATGGTACTGCTTCACCAGCTCGAGAAGCGTGGGCCATGCAGCCTCGGCCCGTTGGAAGTCGTTGGGCGTCCAGGCGTAGGTGGGAGTGCCGCATTGGGTCCACACGTCGGGGAGGCCTGGTACCGCATTGACGTTTGGATTGCTCCGGTATCGGGGCGCGACTGGCCGCGCCGCCGCGGAATCGTAGGAAAACTTGGTGTCGAAGGCGACGAGCGTGGGGTCCAGAAAGATGTCGTGCTCCACGAGTGCGGCGACGACAGCATTCACCTCAGGCCCAGAGGGATCCAGAGCCTCGAGCCAGTCGATGCGAGCCCGCATCGAGCTGGCGGAGGCGCTAGACGCCCGGTACTGACGGCGCCCCGCTACGCTCAGCATGTCCTCGGTCCAGGGAGCCGCATGGGTCAGGTGGTCGATTCCGGCATCCAGCCCCTCCGTCCAAGTCGTGGCCTGCAGGTGCCCGATGGCGGGGAGGCCCTGGACATGGGCTTCCGCGACGCCAGCTCGAACGGCGTCAGGTCGCAGGCGGCTGTAGAGCTTGATGTAGTCCACCCCGGCACTGGCCTGCTGGCGAACCACCTCACGAATCACCTCAGGCGACATCCGGTGGTCGTTAATCAGCTCGCCGGAGACCAGGAGGCGAGGTCCCTGTACGGCGCCTGCGGCGATGCTGTCCCGCATGGCAACGCCAAGCCGGGTTGGCGTCGCCGGGCTCCGAGCGGTGGTGATGCCGAAGCGAAGGAGGGCCGCCATCAGGCCCGTAGAGAGATCCCAGTCGAATCCAGTCGCAAGCGGGCCGGCGGGCGTGGGCTCGCACGTTGGCACCAGCGCGTGGACATGGACATCAATCAGGCCCGGTAGGAGAAACCTCCCGTGCGCGTCCTCAACAGGCATTCCGTCTGGGATCTCGATCTCGCCAGCTCGTCCCACAGCGACGATGTGGTCGCCTTCGACGACCACGCTGGCGTTCGGAAGAGGAGGCGCACCGGTCCCGTCAATCAGTGTGACGCCGCGGATGACAAGGCCGCCTACCGGATCAGAATCGGATTGCGCAGGGGCACAGCCTGTGGTGAACAGGGCGAGGGCGACCAGACAGAGCGTGCGCATGGCTCTTGCCGCGAGAGCTCCGCTCAGAGGCCGACCTGGACTCCGGCACTCGCTCGGGAGCCGGTGAACGGTTCTGCTCCGAACTCTTCGCCGAGTCCCAGCGTGTAGGTGAACGAGCCGATCAGCTTGGCAGTGGGGCTGACCTGGACGGTCGGGCTGGCGGTGAGGTCCAGCAGAAGTCTCTGGCCCGCGAGAGCGGTCTCTCTTGAGGCGTCCTCGAAGTCGGCAAAGGCGCCGTAGTAGCGCACGCCGGAGGAGATGCCGATGTCAAACATGGGCTGCACGAAGCTGAGGCCGAGGGCGACGTGTGCCTGGTTGGGCCTCAGGTAGGTCACGGGGCGTACCGGTGAGCCAATGGTGCCATCGCCGACTTGGCGGTAGCGCGCGAGGAAGCTGCCACGCACCGCCCCACTTCCCAGAGCAAGGCGCAACCGTCCCGCCACCTTGTCGCCCGGGCTGAACGTTTCACCCTCGAAGGTGTCGTTGCCGTAGAGGACATAGGATCCCTCCAGCGTGAAGCGGGACTCTCCACCCAAGGAGGCGTCCAGGCCTCCCGTCAGGATGGTCTCGTCGGCAGGGGTGTACGCAGACGTGAGATCGGCAAAGGGCGTGTAGTCCGAAGACATCGAATACGCGACGCCCGCCCCTAGGGCGAGGCCGCTTCCCACCGGCACTGCAATCGTCAGGCCCGGGGTCAGGACCATGCCCTGGCCGAAAGAGGGCAGAGCGAACGCATAGTCATCCAAGGCCAGAACCGACGCCGTGGCGAACTGCTCGTCAGAGAGCGAGGTCTGGCCTGTGGGAAGGCTGAGCATCAGCGAGAGATCCACGAGGCCTCCGCCGACGGGCCGGCGATAGTTGGCCCCGAGCTGTGTGTCTCCGATGCCGCTCAGCGATTCTAGATCGTCGCCGCTGACGGAGGCGTAGGCCGTACGAACGCTCACGTCGAGCCCTGAGATCACGGCTGCAGAGGCGCGGACGGGAATCGTCAGCTCGCGGATCGTCTGGTCGGTCCCGGTCGGGTAGTCCTGTGCGATGGCGCCGACCTCAACGACGACGCGCGGGGCTGGCTGCGCAGACGCGGAGAGCGCCAGCGCGCTGGCGAGGAGGAACGTGCGGATGCTGGCCGTGACGGAAACAGGCATAGAGGAGAGGAGCAATCCGCTACCGGAGGCGAGTCACGCGGGCCGTCGCTACCTGCCCAGAGGCATTCAGGCGAACGAGGTAGACGCCAGCCGCCACAGGACGCCCGGTGGCGTCGAGGCCATCCCACGAGACGGCGTGCGGCCCTGCGTCTTGGGAGCCCTTGTGGAGCACGCGGATAGAGCGGCCGAGCAGATCCAATACCTCGAGGCGCGTTTCACCGGCCTCGGGCAGGGAGTACGGGACTGTCACGACGCCGGACGTGGGGTTGGGGCTCGGCGTGCCGAGGGCCATTCTCGCAGGCTGCGAGCGGGTGGTCGCGGTTCGGATCTGGAGTCGCCGCGTGGAGACCGTCGCAAGAGCCGGGACGCTCACCGCGTCGCCAGACATCGACAGCTCGATGCCCTGATCGAGGTCCTCAATGACCAGCCCATCTGGCCAGTCGCCTTCGGTGTTGAAGCGAAGGGTGACATCGTCAGGAGACGGAAGCGTGAGGTGGAGAGTCCAACGGGCAGAGTCCTGCGTCTGGAAGCGACCGATCCACTCCTCACCGGCCTCCTGTACGACGAGGCGGAGACCGTCGTCCACAGGCGGCGGCTTCCGAAGGTTCAGCGGGCGTGCCGATGGAGACGCTGTCGCCAGCCCGAGGTAGATCTCATCGGAGAGGTCTCCCCATTCGGCACGCACACTCAGCACGCCAGCGCTGTCGCCAGCCCGTGCCTGCATGCGCTGGGCCAGAGACTGCGCGGCCCGGTCGGTACGGCCTTGGGCGAGGGCCGAGAAACGGAGGGTGACAGGTGCCCGGTCCGAGCTGAACACGAAGTAGCCTTCCCACGGCTGAAGCGTCGCTTGAGGCGTTGAGTAGGTGCCCTGGTAGCCGATGGGGTCTTCGACCCGGTCTGAGCCGACGACATCGGTCCACTGAATGGGAAACAGGAAGGGGCTGCCGATCTGATTCCATCCAGGCTGAAGCGTGACCGATTCGGTCGTAATGAACGACCGCTCGCCATCCAGCGTGAAGCCAGTGGAGAGGCCGCGTTCCACGTTGAAGCTCCCTCCATTGGCGGTGATGATCCAGAAGCCCCGCCCCGGGCGAATCACGGGATCCACGTCGCCTTCTGTGGCATCGCGGTAGCGGTTGAGCCCGGGGCTCCATCGGAGGACACGCCACTGTGCAGGGTCTCCGTCTTCACCGAAGTCGTCGCCGAAGACATCCAGAGGCTCGCTGCTCCCTAGAGCCACCGGAACGCCGGAGAACGGGCTCAAGTGCAAGGGGACGGTCACCATCCGGTACTGACGGGCCGGAAGAGAGAGGCCTGGCCGTGCGCTCAGGCTCAGCGCTGGGACGCGGTAGGGGAATCCTGTTGGGTCCTGGGCGGGCTCGGTGAGGGTTTCGCCATCCAGCACGTACTGGGCGTAGACATCCAAGCCTTGTGGCGGCATCTCAAACGGCAGCTCGACGCTCCACGTCTGGCTCCCTTCGTCAGTCGCCGCGAGGGTCTGGAAGGACGTCGTGCCCACCGGGCGGGCGAACACCGTTACACTCGAGGGGTTGGTGCCATCGAAGGTGACCAGGGCCCGTGCGATCTGGCCCGCGACGGGAATCAGAGGGTCCAGCCGAACGATGGTCTGCGCCTGAGCGGCCAGCCCGAACAGGGCCAGCATGAAACACGCCATGCGGAGAGTCAGGGCACTCATTCGTTGTTGCCGCCTGCCGTTGGCGGATCGGGAGGATCGGGAAGGCCACCCAGGATGCCGGACTGGCCGCCTTCAACAGCAGGCTGGCGTGCCTCGTCGCCGGGCGGGACGTGCTGGCCGAGCGACGCTCGGAGACGGTCAGATCGCTCCCGGATGAGGTCCGAGCTGGCGGCTTCGATGGGCTCGATGCTGGCGGTGGCGGTCTCGTTCAGGCGAGGGGCTGCCGGGCCGGACGTCGAGGCCGAGAGCTGGGTATCTGCCTGGCGGCGGGCCGCCAGCGCGAAGCCGGGGTCGCGTTGCACAGCCTGTGAATAGAGTCGAGAGGCTCCGATGAAGTCCCCGTCGTCCTCGAGGAGAAGCGCGCGGCTGTAGAGCAGGAAGGCGAGCAGATCCTCGGTGGGAGCTTCCAGGATGGCTGCTTCCTCTGCGGCTGTGACCTCAATGCCGAGCGTGGCGAGCACTTGGAGGGTGATCTCCTTCTGGATCCGGAAGAGGTCTGCCACGTCCCCCTCCGTGGTTTCGATGCCTTGCAACACCCCTTCCCACACCGCCGACTCGATCCTCAGGTTCTCCCCCTGCACGTCTACCTCGCCTCCAACGAGGCGGTCGGCTTCGAGTAGCCTTCCAGCTCGGGGTGCTGTGGACGCATCCAGAACACCTCGACGCGCCAGCTCGTACTCGGCCAGCAGCGCCTGAAGTCGCGCACGCTCCACGACCGTGAGGCTTTCCACCGCGGCGAGGTCGATCGAGAGCACTTCAGCAAGGCCACGTCCGAGGGACACATACTGCTCATCGGTGCCTCGGTATGCAAACGGAAGCACCCCGATGGCACCGGTCCCCGTCACGGTCATCACGCTGTCCTCGGTCGCCAGCGCGCTGGCGAACTCCTGCCGGAGCCGGGCGCGCACCAGCCCGTCGAGGCGGCCCCGGAGCGAGTCACGATAGATGTCTGTGGCGGGCACGTTGAGGTAGCGAGCGTAGGCCCGTTCCGCGCCCAGCGCATCGCCCATCGCCTCGTTGACGAGGCCGAGGATGTAGAGGGTTTCGCCGTGCCCCGGCGCCATCCGGTCGGCACGTTCCAGCGTTCCAAGAGCTGGGGTGTACTCGCCTTCAATCGCGAGTCGGGCGCCGAGATCACGCAGGGCCTCTACATCGGTTGGGTTCTCGAGGACTCGGGCTCGGAGGTCATCTACGCTGGGGAGGGCGACTGGGCCTGAGCAGGCCGCCAGCCCGAGGGCGAGAATAGAGAGGGCAGCCAGGGAGAACGCACACCTCGCCCGGCCACGAGCTGGCGAAGGGGCTGGGCGTCGAGCTGGCGAGAGGGCAGGCATCAGTTGTTCGCCGCAACGAGAGGAATCACGCCTTCATCCATGCGAAGTTGGGCAGGCTCATAATCCGGGTCCAGCTGCAGCGCCATCTGGTACTGCTGAAGGGCGCCGCCGTAATCCTCCGTTTCCTCCAGCGCGAGGCCTCTCGCGTAGGCGAGCATGGCATCCAACGAGCTGGGGGCCTGAGCAATCGCCGACGTTTGGGCTGGCAGCCGAGCATCCACGGCGCCGGCAACCTTCTGGGTAAGGCAAGAGACGAGGGCATCGAACTGGTCGGCTCGGCCTTCCACACGTTCGCCGAGCAGGATGCGACCGGTCTCGACATCGACCACGCGAGCCGTGAGGAGCATGTTCGCTCCGTTCTTGATGTACGTCCCGAAGACGACCTGATCGGCTCCGAGGAGGCGTCCAGCCTGTCGTCCGGCGTCCTCGCCAGCGCCCAGGTTCTGTTCGTCGAGGAGCCACTGGAGCCGGACGCGCTCCACCAGCTCGAGGTCTGTGGAGCCTCGCATCCGGTCGATCATCAGGGACGCGAAGCCGAGGCGCAGGGGATCTACGTCCTGGAAGTCCGTAATGGAGCCGTTGGTGAAGTCCGCGATGGCGAGAGTGCGGCCTCGGTCGGTAGAGACCGCATACGAGCCATCCTTGGCATGGCGGACCTCGTAGAAGGTTTCCAGCAGGGCCAGGGGTTCAACGTCCGGGTCGAGCCGAACGAGCGGAGGCTCGTTGTCGACCAGTCGCCGCAGGGCGTCGGCTGCGCCCGGGCGGTCTCCGAGAGCCAGCCGCGTTCGGCCGAGCATCCGAAGGGCCACGCGGCGCTGGGTGGCCGTGGTGGTGGCGGCACGTGCAACCGCATCGAACTGAGGCGCCGCCTCGTCGAAGCGGGCCTCGTTGTAGGCTGTCACAGCGGCATCGAGCGCCGGGTTCTGGCCACGTAGACTGCTGAAGCTTGGCTCTGTTCGGGGTGGATCTGGCGCCGGGAGGGTGGCAATCGGGGTTGTAGATGAGGCCTGGCAGGCAACCAGATCTGGGGAGGTTGCGGCACCACCGGATCCGCCGCACGCCGTCAACGCGATCGCAAGGATCCCGCTGGTCGCAACAGCTCGAAAGACGTGAAGGGAATTCATGACGAGAAGTGGCTGGTCAGAGGACCTACTGTGCCGAGCGAACCTGGAACGAGAGAGGGACTGGAGCCGGCGGGTTGGGCGAGAAGCTCGGTGGGACGTCGATGGTCCGCATGTCCTCGCCGATGACTTCGTAGCCTCGGCGCCGCACGAATACAGAGTGGCGCCCGACGGGGAGCGTGACCTGCGTAGGCGTCTGGCCCAGGGCCTCGCCATTGACCACGACGCTCATCCATGGGCTTTCGGCATCGGTGGACGTGACGCTGATGCGGACAGCTTGGGTCGGGGTATAGCACTGGATGGGTGTGCGTTGCCCAGCGGTCACCGTCACGCGAGTGGTTGAAGAGAGCGAGCCTGCCGAGCAGCGGGCCTCATACGTGCCCGGGCGGAGGTCTCGGCTTCCACTAGAGATACTGGAACCGTCCACGGAAAGCGTCACGCCAGCCGGGACGACTGCGTCAATGGAGCCCACCTGAGGAGTCGTGGGCGGCGGATCGGATGAGCCCGATGTAGGTGGGTCGATAGGGCGTGTGGGCGGCGGCGTGATGATGGGTGGAGGAAGCGTTGTGTTCGCCGGGTTTCCGGTTTGGCCGGATGCGACAGGAGTGGGGTCCTCGCCAGCTCGAACGGCTACGGCCAGAGGGGCCGGTGGCTCCGGATCGAAGGTGGGGCGCACGTCTACCGTGACCGTGCTGTCGATGCGTCCGGCCTGTGCGGACTGGATTCGGAGCACATGGCGGCCTGTTGGGAGCGAGAGGCGCGCAGGCACCGCCGTGGTGTCGGTTCCATTGACCAGCACGATGGCATCGGTCACGGAGCCGTCCCAGAAGGCCGACACATCAATGGCTTGGTCATGCTGGAAGCAGCTCACGCGACGCGTCTGTCTGCGCGCGACCTCGATCTCCGTCGTGGCTGAGATATCGCCAGCGAGGCAGCGGACCTCGTGTGTGCCGGGGTCTACTTCCATGCTTGCGTCCCAAGGCTCACCATCCAGGAAGTAGCTCACCCCGTCTTCCATAGCCGGCTCCAGGGTGGCCGGGCGCGTAAACCAGTACACCCCGCCGACGAGCATCGCAATCGCCAGCCCGCCCAGGGCGAGAAGCGCGAGGGGAAGCGACCTCTCGGATACGACAGGCCCGCCGGACTCCTTCTCGGTCTGCTCTGGCCTCGAGCTGGCGGTTTTCTTCAGGCGAGAGCGTCCAGGAACTCGCGTGAGGGTGGGGGTCAGGTCGTCACCGGCGGCAGCGAGTGCCTCCCGCATCTCCTCCGCCGACTGGTACCGCTGATCCGCATCCTTCGCCAAGCTCCGCATCAGCGCCGCCGCCACCGCCGACGGAATCTCCCCCCGGAACGCCGTCGGCGGAGGAAACGACTCCTCCACGATTGCTCGCATCACCGTGAACTCGCCCCCGTCGCGCTCGAACGGCAACCGCCCGGCCAGCGCCTCGTACGCCGTCAGCCCCAGCGAGAACAGGTCGCTGCGGTGGTCGAGCGTCGGCAGCGAGCGCACCTGCTCGGGCGACATGTAGGCCAGCGTCCCGGCCACGGCCTGCGTGCGTGTCGCATCGCCGTCGGAGAGCCTCGCCAGCCCGAAGTCGGTCAGCTTCACCACCGGCCCGGCGTCGCCGGAGGGTCCCGAGACGGGCTTGGTCAAGAGCACGTTGCGGGGCTTGATGTCGCGGTGGATGACGCCGACGGCGTGGGCGGCTTCCAACCCGAGCAGCATCTGGCGCAAGAGCGGCCAGAGCTCGGTCCAGGGGATGGGTCCGTGGGCCATGCGGGCGTGGAGGTCGCCGCCGTCGACGAACTCCATGACGATGAACAGACCCGTGACGCCGGGTGCGGTCTCGACCTCTCGCAGGGCCATCACGCGGACGATGTGCGGGCTGGCGACGCGTGCCATGGCGCGTGCCTCGGTGCGGAATCGTCGGACGAAGGCCTCGTCGGCGGCCATGTTGGGGGCGATGGCCTTGAGTGCGACGGGGATGCCGAGGGCGGTGTCGTCGGCGCGGTAGACGGTCCCCATACCGCCGCGGCCGAGCACGGAGCGAACGAGGTACTCGCCAACCCTCTTGCCGATGAGTGGATCGGTCGGCTTCTGAGGTGGAGTGTATTCGGCGGTATGGTCGTCGCTCATGGACCGGAAACGCGGACGGGTCTGGGCAGAGGGTGGAGGGAAGGTCGGCACAACAGACGCGTTCGCGACAGAAGCAGGTGGCTGTGATGGAAGCCTGTGCCCTTTTCTATACGTGACTCCGGTGCAGTACAGGTCATCGCGTCCGATGGCAGTCCGTGGGGCAAGAGGCTACGAATCGTGCGCAAGCGCTTGCCCAATGTCCTCCTTCGGTTCCACCTTGGCGGTTCATTCTGGCTCTGCTCATAGGATGTGACCTGCGCGATCCGCCACGCGGCTACATCCGTGCCCGACCCTCATGCACGCGTTCGACCCCGCCTCCGTCTCCTTGGCCCAATCGGGCGATGAACAGGCACGGACGCGCCTGCTGACGACCATCGAGCCCATTCTGCGATCCTTTTTTCTCAGCCGTCTCGGCCGAGTGGCGATCGTGGACGACCTCATCCAGAACACCCTCATCCGCATCCACCGCGGCCTCGAAGCCCTCGAAAACCCGGCACGCTTGAAAGCCTTCGCCATGAAAGCGGCGCTTTTCGAACTGCAGGACCACTACCGAGGCCGTTACTCCGCCCGTGAGGCCCTCTTCGACCCCGACCTCCCGACTCCCGGAAGCGTGGGCCCGGACGATGCCGGACTCCGCATCGACCTCGATCGAGCCCTCGACACCCTGACCGACCACGCCCGACAGATCCTCGAGCTTCGTGAACTCGGCTATCCCTACGCGGACATCGCCGATACCCTTGGTACCACTGAGGCTGCCGTCAAGATGCAAGTCAAGCGTGCCTTCGCTCGCCTCCGAGCCGTGCTTTCTACCGCTACTGCGATCCTCCTCGCGCTCACCCTGTCCTGATTCCCATGCGTGACTTCACCGACCGCACCGGACCTCCGCCCCAGGACGACGCCCTCGCCCTGTACGACACCCTCCCCCCGGACGACCGCGCCGTGCTCCTGGACGCGCTCCGCGCCGACCCCGAGCTGGCGACGGCCTTCCAGTCCTGGCGCAGCCTCCGCGCCGACGTGCGCCGGACGCTCTCCGAGAGCCTCCCAGATCGCACGCTTCTGGTGCTCCACGCGCTGGCGGACCAAGAGGACGTGCTGCGTGCCGACGAGCATCGCCAGCTCGAGGCAGCAGACCTCCAGACGGCGTTGGACCGCCACCCGGCGCTTGTGGCAGCCGTCCGTCGCATCCGGGCCGACCGCGACGCCTTCGAGGCGGCGTGGGCCGAGGGGGCGGTTGCTGACACGGCGGCTGCCGAGGCCCCTGCGCTTGCCCGTCGCCAGCCCGAAGAGCGGCCCCGTCGAGCTGGCGACCGGGAGATGGCCGTGCGTCCGCCGGTGCCCGCGTCGCGTCGGGCGTCGCGGTGGATCTGGCGTACGGCAGCCGTTGCCGTCCTGGTCACGTTCGCCGCGCTCTCGACGTGGCTGATCCAGCGCGATGCGGGCTTCGACCAGATCGTGGCCGAAGCCGACCGGTCGGTGGTGATGCCGGACGGATCCGTGGCCAACCTGGCAGCGGGGGCCGTGCTCATGGTGCCGACGGCCGACCGCGATTCCCGGCAGGCTCGGCTGAAGACCGGATCGGCCCTCTTCCAGATCGTCCCAGACGCCGATGCTCCGTTCCGTCTCCAGACGGCAAACGCAGACATCACGGTGCTCGGGACCACGTTCGGCGTGGAGGCGAGCGAGGTGCAAACTGAAGTGGCGCTCGTCGCCGGTTCGGTTTCGCTCGCCCCCCGTCGCCAGCCCGACGCGGCCGTTCGGCTCCAGCCGGGCCAGTCCAGCCGCGTCCTCGCCGCCGATGCGCCCTCGGCGCCGGAGCCCACCACGCGCGCCAACGTGCTGGCGTGGACGGGGGCGGTTCCCACATCCGGCCCTGCCGGAGCTGTCGCCGAACGCATCGGAACGCAGTTTGGCGTCTCCGTTGCCGTGGATGATGCGCTGATGGACGAGCTCGTGGCCGGCCGGTTCGACCAGGAGACGACGGCCTATGAGGCGCTGAATGTGCTCGCGCTGGCGCTTGGAGCCAACGTCGAGACCTCTGATTCGACCGCATATCGCCTGACAATGGGACGCTGACCGGGCGGGCGCGCTACTCTGTGCCCTCCGCTCGTTCATCCGGGTCCACACTCTCGCGTCTATGCGCTTTCGGTCGTTCGCCGTGCTCCTCGGGGCCGTGCTGGTCACGGTGCTGGGAGACCTGCGGGCGGCAGACGCGCAGACGGTGGCCGATGTCGTCTGGGCGGACGCCCCACTGCCTGAAGTACTTGGAGACCTGACCGACAAGACAGGCGTCGAGTTTGTGTTTGCGCTGCGGCTGGTTCGGGATGTGCGCGTCAGCGGGCGATACAGCCCTGGCGGTGACGTGGAATCGGCCGTTCGCAAGATGCTCCGTGGCACCGGTGTGCGTGCCGAGCGCATCCGGGCCGGGCAGTACGTGCTGATCCGCGAACCCCTGAATGTGGCCATCGGCGATGAGGAGCCGGATGCGTTCACCGGAACCCTGGAAGGGCGGGTCGTGGATGCTTCGACCGATGAGCCGCTCGTGGGCGCGCATGTCTGGCTGGTGGATCTCGCACTTGGCGACATCGTGAAGGCCGATGGCTCGTTCGCTGTCCCGTCGCTGCCGACAGGTGAGTATGCCGTTCGTATCAGCCACGTCGGCTACCGGGCGGCGGATTTGCGTCTGGATGTGTTCCCGGATTCGCCGCAGCTTCCGCCGACCATCCGATTGTTCTCAGAGCCCATCGCGTCCAATCCCGTAAACGTAGGAGCGGGGCCGGAGGTGGTGGGGCCAACGCCAGGGACCACAGACTTCGGGGCGCAGCAGGCGGCGGCCATTCCCTACGCGCTGGCGGAAGGCGACCTCGTGGCGACACTCTCGTGGCTTCCAGGCCTCTCGCGCACTGGCGGTGCCAGCGGAGCGCTGGTCGTCCGGGGCGCGGACCCGCATCAGACCCGCTACGTCCGTGATGGCGTTCCGCTCTACGGGCCGTGGCACGCCTTCGGGACGTTCTCGGCGTTCCAGCCCGAGGCCCTCGCGCGGGTCCGTTTCCATCGGGGCTCGCTCCCGGCCGCACTCGGCGGCGGGCTGGCGGCGGTTCTGGATGTGGAGACCACCAGCGCGCTGGCGGGCGACACCAGTGGCACGGCGGCCATCGGCCCCATCGCGGCGCGAGCCATCGGCGACGTGGTCCTTTCGGAGAATGTGGGCCTTCATGTGGGCCTGCGCCACTCGACGCTCGGATTGCTTGTGGCCCCTCAACTCCGCGAAGAAGGCGGGGCCTACGTGCTCGATCCGATGGGCGGACGCTTCGGCAGCGAGCCCGATTTGCGGTTTAGCGATGCCGAGGCCAAGCTGAGCTTCCGGCTCGGGCGCCACACCCGCCTCGATGTCGGAGGCACGTTCGGTGGCGACCGCGTACGGACCACGCTGCCTCAGCTCGCTCCAGAGCCCGGCGGCCAACGGGCGCCGACGGAGCTGGACTATCGGTGGCGCTCCCACACAGTCTCGGCGCGGATGCAGAGCCTCGTCGGCTCCCGGACCTTCGCCAGCGCGACGCTCTACCGGACCGGCCATGGCGGAGACGAGCAGCGGCGGGCCAACGCGCTGGCGCGGGCTGAGCAGACCCTCGTGGAGCATGGTGCCACGCTTGACTTCGACCAATTCGTTTCGCTCGAGCGACAGGTGCGGGGCGGCGTCCAGATCGCGCAGCGCCGGGTGGATGGCTCCGCCGTAAGCGGGACCCGCCCGGCCATTTCCAGCCTTCAGACTGGCGCAGAGGTGGCTGCGTACGGCATGGGGACGATCCGTATGGGCGAGATCTGGGAGGTCCAGCCAGGGCTCCGAGCTGAGCTGTTCGTGCGCGACGGCCAGCCCTCCATCACGGCCATCAGCCCACGGGTCCACGCCCGCTGGTCGCCCCGGACGGATCTGAACGTGCGGGCGGGCATCAGCCGCCAGACGCAGGCCGTGCAGCGCCTCCGTGGGCGCGTGGGCGACCGCTACGACATCGTAGCGGCGCGGTGGCTCCTGGCCGGGCGCGACGTGCCGCTGGCCTCGGCGTGGCAGGTGGGCGTGGGCGCCGAGTGGGCGATCTCCAGCCCGCTTGCGTTCAGCGTCGACCTCTACCGCCGGTTCTCCACGGGGCTACTGGAGCCGGTGGAGCGGTCCCGCCGCGAGCCGGGCGTCGAGCTGGCGGATGTGCTGCGCGGCTTCGCGGTGCACGACGGCGATGCGATGGGCGCCGAGCTGGCGGCCCGTCTCCGCCGGGACGCGTGGACCTTCGGGCTCAGCGGAGCCCTCGCGCAGGCACAGGTGCGGCCGGTTCGCCAGCCCGAGGCCGCGTGGCACCCCAGCCGCTACGACCGCCCGGTGGTGGTGGGCCTGCTCGCCGAGCGGCGTGGCCCCCGGTTCTCGGTTGCTGGGCGTGTGGATCTGGAGTCCGGGCTGGCGCGCGAGGACGGGACGCGGGCGCCCATCGAGGGGCGGGCGAGCCTCGCCGTGGGCGCACGGTTCCACACGGCGGGGCTGCGTTGGGACGTGCTGGCACAGGCCACCGCATGGCCCTCGATGACCGACGGGCTGGCGCCTCCGGTGGTGGGCACTGCCGGGCCGCTGGTGTCGGACCCGCGCGGGGTGCCGTCGCTGCCGCTGGTGAGCCTGTCGCTGTCGTGGTAATCCACCTTCGCCAGCTCGTTGTGAGGTGTTTCGAGCTGGCGAATGAAGCGACTTGAATCGGTGCATTGGTTGTGGTACCTACCTGTTCATAACTGGCAAACAGTTTGACTCCCCATGCGCTATTTCTTGTCAGTCCTCGTGTTTGCCCTCGTGGTCTCGGCCTCGGCAGCGCAAGGCGGTAGCCGCGCGGTCGTCATTGGGGCTGATGCCTACGGTCCTACCGCTGCCTACACTGTAGGCGTGGATGCTCTCGTGCTAAGTTCGGATGACGATGTCCGAGCTATTCGGGTTCGAGCTGGTGTTGGGGCATGGAATGAAGCCCGGCCCGGAGGTCCTGGCCCCAATCGTTACCTCGTCGGATCTGCAGGCGCAACGGCTCTCTTTTCACTGGGTCATCCGATAGGGGTACCCGCGGCATTCGAGTTCGGGGCAGGTGTAGCCGTTGACCGCCTCTCTGGCAAATCGGTGCTTCAATTGTCGGGCAGAGCCTCTGTTGTGGCAGCGCCGTATGCTGAGGCAACCGCACGAATCTGGCTCGGGCGGTTTGTGGGGCGCGGCGGCGTTACGTGGGGAGGCGATCCTCGTGGCCGGTCGGATATGAGGCAAACCATTGGGGTAGGGATTGGACTGTAGCAAAGGGTCACAATCGATGCCATGTCGGTCCGAAGCACCCATTCGGTTCCGCAGAGCAGAGAGCAGGCACCGAGCGAGCTAGCAGTGGTCTATCCTGTCGTCAGCTCGATGTCTGTGCGGCGTCCGACCACTCGGTCTTTATGTGGCTTTCCGTTCTCGTTCCTGCTACATGCCCCCAATCAGACGCACCGAGTTCGCACGGGTATTGGTGGTGGCGGTACTCTCCCTGCTCTTCACTGTCGGATTCCACCTCCATTGGTATCTGCTCGTGACAGGGCATATCGTCATTCCCGATAACCCCGCAAACCGATTATGGTACGGCTTGACCGTGGGGCTCCCGCTCTTGGCAGGAATGGGAGTCGCGACTCTCACAGGTGCTTGGTACACGTATCGCTTGCACAAGGACCACGGCCGATCTGAGACTCAGCTTGTCAAGATCACTGTTCTGCCAATCATGCTTGTATCGCCGGGCACCCTGTACTGTCTGTGGGTTGCTTGGAGGTTTCTGACCCGCTAGCGAATGCCAATCCTGTTGGAGCAAATCCGTTGTAGACCAAGCCTGCGCCCTGCTCTACACGTCGCACGCTTCTGCAACGTTCAGAACTTGTAGGCCTTGTCGAAACTATCATCCCGCCAGCTCGAGCTGGCGATCACCCCAGCAGCACGCCCGCGATGGTGGCCGTCATCAGGTTCGCCAGCGTACCCGCCAGCACGGCTCGCAGCCCGAGGCTCGCGATCTCGCCCGTCCGCTCCGGCGCCAGCGGCCCGATGCCGCCGATCTGGATGCCGATGGACGACAGGTTGGCGAAGCCGCACAGCGCAAACGTCGCCATGATGACGGTCTTGGGGTTCAGGCTGCCCGCCGCGATGCCGTCGGCGAGCTGGGTGTAGGCCACGAACTCATTGGCGATCACCTTCGTCCCGATCAGCGACCCGAACGTCATAATGTCGGGCGTCGGCACGCCGATGAGCCACGCGATGGGCGCCAGCACGAAGCCCAGGATCATCTCCAGCGACAGCTCAGCGTTGAAGAAGCCCGCGCCCCAGCCGAGGATGCCGTTCAGGATGGCGATGAGCGCCAGGAAGGCGATCAGCATGGCGCCGATGTTGAGCGCCAGTTGGAGCCCGTCCGCTGCCCCAGTGGCCGCGGCATCGATCACGTTCTTGGGCCCCTCATCCTCCAGGGCCTCCACCGCTGAGGCCTCGGCGGTGTCGCTCGAGATGCCCGTGCGTGTGGCTTCCCCGGCGTCGGTTGCCAGCTCGGGGAGGGGGGAGGCCGTCGGGCTGGCGGAGATCGCGGCGGTGGCGGTCTCGCTCGCCAGCACATCGGCAGGGCGCTCTGGGATCATCATCTTCGCCAGCACGAGGGCTGCCGGGGCCGCCATCACGCTGGCGCCCAGAAGCTGCTCGGCGATGAGCTGCTGCCCGACTTCAATCGCCACGCCCTCGGCTGCCGCGTAGCGCTCGCCCAGGAACGCCACGTAGCTCGCCAGCACGCCGCCTGCGATGGTCGCCATGCCGCCAGTCATGACCGCCATCAGCTCGCTGCGCGAGAGCGTCTTGATGTACGGCTTGATGACCAGCGGCGCCTCGGTCTGCCCCACGAAGATGTTCGCGCTGACGGACAGCGACTCCGGGCCGCTCGTGCCGAGCGCACGGCGCACCACCCACGCCATGCCACGCACGATCCACTGCATCACGCCGAGGTAGTACAAGATCGACATCAGCGACGCGAACACGATCACTGTCGGCAGCACCTGCGAGAAGAAGAAGAAGCCCAGCGAGCCTTCGATGCCGGGGCTGAGCCCCAGGCTGCCGAAGATGAACGACGAGCCGACCTCCACGGCCTTCAGGAACTCCACGAACAGCCCGCTCACGAACGCGAATGCCGCTTTCGGCCAGCCCAACGGCGCGAAGACGGCGCCCATGTCCTCGCCCTTGAGCACGAAGATGGCGAAGATGAGCTGCAGCGCCAGCCCGAATCCGACCGTTCTCCAGTTGATACGCCGCTTGTCCGACGAGATCAGAAACGCGATGGCGAGGATGGCAGCGAGCCCGAGCAGGCCGCGACCGATGGAGACCGGATCCATAGAGTGGGATAGAGGAACCGTCGAAGATACCGGGTGGGCGGGTGTTGGGGATTGGGGGCAGGGCGTTTCCCCGCCAGCTCATGCCTTGCCTCTACTCACTGTCTTGGCGGGGGGGAACGGGAGCCGCTTGCAAGCCGGCGTACTGCCATCTCGAGATCCAACGCGCTGGCGAGCCATACGTGTACAGTCCTTTCCTAGTGCCGTCATTCCTGCGAAAGCAGGAATCCACATCGAAGCGCTGTACCAGCTGGTGGATTCCCGCCTGCGCGGGAATGACGGCAGGCTGAATCCGTACCGCTACGTCGCCAGTTGGCTGACGCCGACCTTCGGCTCGAACTGGCGGTTCCGGGCTGCTGACATCGTCAGTTCAGGGCGAGCATCAGCTCCGGGGCGCTGGGGCTGTGAACCGCTGTTCGTCGTCGGTCAAGTCGTCCGGGAAGACGAGGCCTTGCGCCAGCTCGAGGAAGCGGTCGTGGAGGTCAGCCCGCTCGGTGCGCAGCTCGGCCACCACATCGGCGCGGGATTGGCGGGCGAGGCGGATGCGGATGGCACGGGCTGTCTTGCGCGCGAGGTCGGTGTAGATCAGCACCAAGGCGCCGCTGAACATCGCGAGGATGAAGACCACCAGCCCGACGAGGAACGGCGTGTCGGGGAGGGCCGGGAAGGCGTCGCGAAGCCGTACATGCACGCCGGAGGCGATGAGGCCCGCCACGAGCCAGGCTAGCGGGTACAGCACCAGCCCGGCCAAAATCTTGATGGTCGCCGTGTCCTTCTCTGCCGACGCGAATCGCTTGGCGAGGGCCTGGATAGTGACATGAACGGGGAGGTTGACGACGTAGCCGAGCACCAAGAATGGCGGCAGCAGCAGGAACACCCCAATGGCCTGGAACAGCAGGATGGCCCCAAGTGCCAGCGCGCCGAGGCGTGGCGGACGGTCGAGGTCCGCGTCGTCCATGTCGAGGGCACGGAGACGGCGGTCGTAGTTGGTGATATCCGCTCGTAGCGTCCCGATCTCCTCCGTATGGCTCTCGCGGCGAGCCTGGTAGCCGTGCCAGATCTGCGCGAACCCGAGCGTTTTCTCCGTCAGCGTTTCCGGGCGCTCGATGCCATCGCGGGCCGTCGCCTCGGCGCTGATGAGCGCCCGCGCGCGGTGCATCAGCGCGTGTAGCCGCCAGTCCTCCGTCGGGCGCACGATGCGGATGAGCGCGGCCTTAATGCGCTCCGTCAGCTCGTTGGCTCGTGCTTTCTCGGTTGCAGGGTCGCCAATTACCAGCTCGTCTGGGATTTCCAGCGGGGGGTGGAAGGTGACAAGCACCTCGGAGCGAAAGAGGCTCTTGCGGTCGTAGTGGAGCCCAACCGGGAGCACCACGGGCGGTTGCTCCGGCCCGTCCGACTCCGTCGCGAGCTGGTGGGCACGAAGGGCGAGGCGGGCCGCGCCGGATCGGATCTCCGAGAGGTGCGGATTGTCGTGGCTGACGCCCTCAGGAAAGAGTGCGGCATACGAGCCGTTCACGACGGCCAGCGCCAGCGCGTCGAGGCTCTTCTGGTTGGCCGCGCGTCGGGCCTCCTCGGTCTGGTTGGCGTTGTCTTGGGGGCGGTAGATCGGGACGGTGCCCATCGCGCGCATCGCCCAGCCAAGGATCGGCCAGCGCAGCAGCCCGTCGCGCGCGCCGAAGACCGCGTGGCCGGGGAATTGGGTCACGATCAGCGCCGGGTCGATCAGCCCGTTGGGGTGCCATGCCACCAGCAGCCCGCCTCGGTCCAGCGGCACATTGTCCTGGCCTTCCACCTCGATCCGCCGAAAGAAGAGCCGCATCACCCAGCGCACCATGCCCACGATCACGCGGTAGGCGAACGGTCGGCGGTCGGTCATGCGTCGGGCGGGCGGGGATGCCAGAGGATACCGCCAGCTCGAGAAACGCCGGTCGCCAGCCCGTTGCGTGGTGTGCGGTAGGGGCGTATTGCGATACGTCCCTACGCCACCGGCGAGACGGGTACAGCCTCGAGCTGCCTGCTCTCGCGGAGGCGGCGGGCGGCTCAGGCCACCAGCGCGTCGTCGGTGGGGCGGAACTGGCGCTCGGCGAGGCGCCGGTAGAGGCCGCCCGATGCCATCAGCTCGTCGTGCGTGCCCTGCTCCACGATCTCACCCTCATCGAGCACCACGATGCGGTCGGCATCGCGGACCGTTGCCAGCCGGTGGGCGATCACAAAGGTCGTCCGGCCCTGCATGAGCGTGTCGAGTGCGTCCTGCACCGCTGCCTCTGATTCCGAGTCGAGCGCCGATGTGGCCTCGTCCAGAAGTAGGATCGCCGGGTCTTTGAGGAGCGCTCGCGCAATGGCTACGCGCTGGCGTTGGCCGCCCGAGAGCTTGACGCCGCGCTCGCCCACTTCGGTTTCGTAGCCCTTCGGAAGGGTGTCGATGAACACGTCGGCGTGGGCCGAAACAGCGGCCTCGCGGACCTCGGCATCCGTGGCGTCCAGGCGCCCGTAGCGGATGTTCTCGGCAATCGTGGCGCCGAACAACTCGATGTCCTGCGCCACGACCGAGATGGCGTCGCGCACACTCGCCACCGCCAGCTCGCGCACGTCGTGGCCGTCGATGCGGATGGTGCCTTCCGTCACGTCGTAGAAGCGCGGGATGAGGTTCAAGAGCGTCGTCTTACCCGCTCCAGAGGGACCTACCAGCGCGACCGTCTCGCCGGGCTTCACGTCGAGCGAAATGTCATGCAGGATCGTTGTCTCATCGTCATAGCTGAACGCAACAGCCTCCAGGGCGACAGCCCCTTGCGGAGTCTCGAGCTGGCGCGCATTCGGGGCGTCGTCCACCTCGGGCTCCGTGTCCATCAGCTCGAACAGGCGCTCCGAAGCACCGGCAGCGCTGTTGAAGTTGGTGTACAGACGGCTGGCGCCGCCCACGGCTCGCGCGATGTTGAGCGCGTAGACGATGAACGCGACCAGGGCGCCTGCGGTGAGGCGGTTGTCCAGCACCTCGCGCCCGCCGAACCAGAAGATGATGACCAGCGCGCTGAAGAAGAGGAAGCCGACGCTCGTCCAGAACGCAGCCGTGATCCAGGCGCGCCGCTTGGCAGTTCCGAACAGGCTTTCAACGGCGTCGCTGTAGCGTTGCACCTCGTACGGCTCGCGCGCGAACGCCTTCACCACCCGCACGGCCCCGATGGCTTCTTCGGCGATCGCCGTCGTGTCGGCGAGCTGATCCTGGATGGTGCGCGACAGGTTGCGGACGATCTGACCGAAGTACCGCGCCGCGAACGCGGTGGGGGGAACCACTACGAAGATGACCAGCGACAGCCGCCAGTTGAGCCACAGCATCAGTGACACCGAACCCACGAGCGTCAGCGAGAGCTGCAGCACCAGTGCGAGGTCGCTCGTCACCGCCGACTGCACCTTCGACACGTCGTTGGTGAGGCGGCTGGTAATCTCGCCGGTCCGCTGGTCCGAGAAGAACCGCAACCCGAGGCGGTGGAGGTGCGCGTAGACCTGTTTGCGAAGGTCTGTGACCACACGCTCACCCGTCCACGCGAGCAGGTACACACCGCCGAACCCAATCACCGCCTGGAGCGCAAAGAGTCCGAACAGCGCCAGCGCCAGCCCATTCAAGAGCGCGGCATTTCGCTCCTGGAAGACCGCATCGAGGAGGCCCTGCAAGCCGAGTGGCACCACCAGCCCGACCGACGTAGACAGCAACGTGAGCACGACCGCCAGCGCGAGGCGTCCCCGGTAGGGGCGGGCGTAGACGAGGATCCGCCGGAGGGTTTGGAGAAGCGAGGCGCGCGAGCCGGTGTGTTCGTCCGCCTCATCGGAGGCGGCCGTGCGGGTGTCTGTTGAATCACTCATGGCCCGCAGTACGATCCCAGAAGGCAGAAGGTGTCCGCCTCCGCAGGGTCCTCACACTTGAGGAGGAAAGAGGCAACAGGAACGAGGAAATCGGAACGGACAGGTCGCCAACTCGTCGGGGAGGCTCGAGCTGGCGAACAGGCAGATTCTGTCGATGGCTCTACCTGTACCAGTTGACGCGCTCGCGTGACGAAGCCTTCCATCACCTGAGTCGCCAGCTCGAGAGCCGACACCTTGGGCATGGCTCGTCGTCGGTCCCGTCTCCGCCCAGTGCTTGTCGTTCTTGGCCTGGCGCTTGCCGCTACGCCACTTGTCTGGCCAGAGGGTGGCGGTCCCGTGGACCGGATCGTCGAGCTGGTGATTCAGGTAGCGCGCTAGTTGGCTGCAAGCCACTCGGAGTCCAGCGTTTGGAGCAGCTCGCTCAAGCCGTCTCGGAACGTCTCGACGGAGCCATCCGCACGGCGGCGGACCCAGAAGCCATACGCCGTGTTGGCTTCATAGCGGATCGACCACTCATCGTTGGTAGGCGAGCGGAGGCGCTGCGCGAGCGGCAGGGTCAGGTCTCCGAAGAGGCTGTGCATCGAGACGCCCCCTTCGAAGCCCAGTGTGCCGTCCGGGATGGCTCCGCCCTCGAGGTAGGCCGCATACTCGGAGACCGCGCCAGCGGGGAGAGAGGCCGGGAATCCGTCGGCCTCCAGGTCGGACAGCACCAGCCAGTAGACGCGCGCGAGGCGACGGACGTAGCGGTCGTACACCGGCTGGGCAATGCGTTGGGCACCCTCCGTTCGAGGCAGCCCGTTCGCCACAGCCCACTCCACGAATGCGGGATTGTACTGCCCGAAGGCTCGCTCAGCAGTCAGGTCGAGCGCGAGCCCGTTGGCGTCGAGCTGGTGGGGGCCGGAGGTCCAAACGCGCATCGGGGCGCGCTGGGGCGCCTCACGGAGCGACAGTCCCTGGTTGGTGGCACACGCAAGGCCGCGGACGCCGAAGTCCTCGAACCACGTCTTGAACGAGACATCGCAGGTCTCGGGCACATCGTTCTCCGTCAAGGCGTCCATGCCCACGGGGATGGCTGCCCAGAGGTCGAGCAGCGCGTCGGCTGGGGCTGGAGCTTCGGGTGGGCTTCCAGAGCAGGCGGCGAGCAGAAGCAGAGATGCGAGGGCGAGCGTGGAGCG
The DNA here is from genome assembly GCA_039815415.1 of Bacteroidota bacterium. Lineage (GTDB taxonomy): Bacteria > Bacteroidota > Rhodothermia > Rhodothermales > Rubricoccaceae > JBCBZH01. The sequence continues at coordinate 8,503 of JBCBZH010000008.1, read as the reverse complement.
CATGAGCGTGCGGGCTGGCGAGATCAGAGTCGGGAATCTGCACATCGCCCGCTGGATTCGCCAGCTCGAGGCGCTCCGTTCTGCCACGACATCCGGCACCGAAGGGCTGGACGGGCTGGCGTCGAGATCCCTCGCATCCGCTCGGGATGACAGGTGGGGGAGCTGCAGAGACGCCAGCTCGAGGCGAATCGCTCCTCGAGCTGGCGAGAGCAGAGATACGAGGTGACGTGTGGAGCGAAGAACCGTCCTCCGTCTACCGTCCTCTGTCCGCCGATCTACCCTTTGTCCGCCGATCTACGCCGGATGGCCCTCGGCGTGGGCCGGGTCGTACGTGGCACGCTCGATGGCGATGCCCGCGTTTTGGAGCTTCGTCTCGAGGCGCTCGTAGCCGCGGTCGAGGTGGTAGACACGCAGCACATGCGTCTCGCCCTGGGCCACCATGCCTGCCAGCACGAGCGATACGCTCGCGCGCAGATCTGTGGACATCACCGTGGCGCCGGTCATCAGGCGTGGCGGGGCGCCATCGCCAGAAGCTGGCGCCTTGCCCGCGATGTGGACCGTGTCGCCCTGTGCACGGACATCCGCGCCGAGACGTCGCAGCTCGGGGATGTGCTTGAAGCGGTCCGTGTAGACCGTGTCGCGCACGGTGGACGGGCCTTCTGCCTGGGTCATCATCACTGTCCACTGCGCTTGCAGGTCGGTGGGGAAGCCCGGATACGGGGCTGTCTCGATAGACACCGGATGGATGCGGTCAGTACCCGTGATTGTTACCGTGTCGCCGTCGAACGAGAAGGGCACGCCGGTCTCGCCGAAGCGCTCGATGAAATCAGCTCCGAGATGCTTGGGCTCGGCACCCGTAATGCGGATCTCCTCTCCCGGCTCTGCAGCGATGGCCGCAGCCACCATGTACGTCCCCAACTCGATGCGATCGGGGCAGTTGGTGAACTCGACGGCTTCGAGCTTGTCGACGCCCTGCACGCGGATGGTCGTCGTGCCGAGGCCCTCAATCTGAGCGCCCATCACCTGAAGCATCTCGCCGAACACCACCACGTCGGGCTCTGCCGCGGCGTTCTCAAGTACGGATTCGCCCTCCGCTGTCACGGCCGCCAGCATCACGTTGATGGTGGCGCCCACAGACGACGGTTCAAACCGCATCGTGCCGCCCTTCAGACGACCACCCGGTGCCTTGGCAATCACGTAGCCGCCTTCCTCGTGGATCTCAGCGCCGAGCGCCTTCATGCCCTCGATGTGGAGGTCTACCGGGCGCGGTCCCCAAGCGCATCCGCCGGGCAGCGACACCTTCGCTTCGCCAGCTCGACCCAGGAGGGCGCCAAGCATATAGAACGATGCCCGCATCTTCTTGACGAGGTCGTACGGGGCCTCGAGATGGTGCACATCCCGTGCGTCGATCGTCAGCGTCTCGACGTTATTCGGATCGTCATCGGGAGCGAACGTAACCCGGCAGCCTGTCACGCGAAGCACGTTCGAGAACGTGTACACGTCCTGCAGAACCGGGATGTTGTGGATGGTGGTCACGCCGTCGGCGAGGACGGCGGCGGCCATGAGTGGCAGTGCGGTGTTCTTGGAGCCGCCGACGTGTAGCGTGCCGGTGAGCGGTTGACCGCCCTGGATGACGAGCTTGTCCATTGGGGAAGAGAGGGGCAGAGGGGCAACAGAAGCCAAACGCCGCCCATCGCCACGGGTTCGAGGCGGGCGGCGCAGCCAGACCAGCCGCATGGGCTGTCTTGCAGATGAAACGTACGGTCTTCAGGGAGGTCCAGGCTGTGAACGGGCGCGGAGGAATGCCCCTCACGCTGGTCCGGTTCTTGCTAAGATTTTGTGAACGAGCTGTTCCCCCGGTCTCATGTCTGCCCTGTCCCTCTCGCTGTTCGCTGCTGCTGCCGACGAAGAAGCCGCCCGGTATCGTGTGCTGTCTGGTCTTCAGGACGCCCACCGTGCCTTTGGACGGACGTGCGTATACCCGCACCTCGCGGACCTCGTCGCCCTCCGTAGGGATCTCACGGCAGTCCTGGATGGGCTGGACCGCCTCGATGCCGCTCAGCCCGGCACCGCCATTGGGATCGACTGGGATGCGGGGGAGGTCGAGTTCGCCTCGGATCGGCCGCCGCTGCTGGCGGCTGATCTGGCCCGCTGGGCGCTTCCGTTGATCGATGAAGCGATTGCCGAAGGGCGAACCCTCTATGAGTTCGTGAACGAGGTGGTCGCGCTGAATGCGGTCGGGCTGGTGCCGTCCTACCACGCCGAAGGGTTCCTGCTGCTGCCGCCCGAGGCGGACATCGTGCGCGTGCTGCGCTATGCGGTTTCTGCACTCACCGGCCCTGATGGCGCCTACCACAGCCTCCGCACGACGCCTCTGGATCTCCAGCTGGATCCGCTCGCGCCGCCCCAGACCTGGAAAGCGGCCATTCGGGATGCGTGCCCAGAGCTTCCGGCACCTGCAGCGTTCCGGCTGGATTCCGAGGTTGAGCTGCCGGTGGAGGAGACGTTGCTGCCCATCGCCAAGCGAAAGCTGCTGGCCTTCGTCCACGGCGAAGCGTAAAGCGGTAGAGGGAGGGCCGTAGACGGGCCTTCGGGTCCACCATCGTCGCCAATTCGAAGCAAGGTGTCACTCGAGCTGGCGACGCTCCTTCGTTGCGGTCAGCATCAGCGTCCACGCTCTCGCACGAACCGCACGGGCTGTTCGTTTTACAGGGGTACGGGTCAATCGTACCTTTTTCCAGCTTTTTGTAGAACGATCCGCCTTGAGCGGTCCAACCCCCGACGCGATGAGCAAGGAGAGAATGAACCAGAACTGGGAGCGCATGAAGGCGCAGATCCAGTCCACCTGGGACGGCCTGGAAGACGCCGAGCTGAAGAAGGCTCGTGGCAGCCTCACCCAAATGGTGAACCTCATCGTGAACCACACCGGCGAAGACCGGCAGGTGGTGATGCAGAAGATGTCAGCCTTTCTCTAGGCCTTCCGCCAGCCCGATGGTCGCGGCGCGTTCCCGAGTGGGGCGCGCCGCTTTTCGTTGAGCCCTCGCCCGGTGCGGGTGTCCTCCGCGATAGCTTCGGAAGCCCTTTTCTGTTCAGCTCTCTCTATGTCCGATTCCCAACTCGACACCGACGCGCCAGCCCGGCCCTTCCCGCTCGGCACCGCCATCGCCGACGATGGGCCGCTCCGTAAGGCCTACGAGGCGCGCGTGGCTCACAACCGGGCGCTCCTCGACGGGCTGGCGGCGCAGGCTCTGGAAGTCCGGCGGGGAGGCGGCGAGAAGGCCATCGCCCGCGAGCACAAGCGGGGCAAGATGACGGCCCGCGAGCGCGTCGACGCGCTGGTGGATGACGGGACGACGTTTCACGAACTGGGACTATTCGTGGGGCGCGGGATGTACGAGGCCGAGGGCGGCTGCCCGGCAGGGGGGACCGTGATAGGACTCGGGCGCGTGTCGGGGCGCCTCTGCATGATCGTCGCTAACGACGCCACCGTGAAGGCGGGCGCGTGGTTTCCGATCACCGCCAAGAAGAACCTCCGCGCGCAGGAGATCGCGCTGGAGAACCGCATTCCCATCGTCTATCTCGTGGACTCGGCGGGCGTGTTCCTGCCCATGCAGGATGAGATCTTCCCAGACAAGGAGCACTTCGGACGCATCTTCCGCAACAATGCGCGGCTGAGCGCGCTGGGCGTGCCACAGATCGCGGCCATCATGGGGAGCTGCGTGGCGGGCGGCGCCTACCTGCCCATCATGTCCGATGAGAGCCTGATCGTGGATGGCACGGGGTCGGTGTTTCTCGCCGGGCCGTTCCTCGTGCAGGCCGCCATTGGGGAGGAGACGGATTCGGAGACGCTGGGCGGAGCGACCTCGCAAACCGCCATCTCCGGCGTCTGCGAGTACAAGATGCCCGACGACGCGACGTGCCTCGCGACCGTTCGCGAGCTGGTGGGGGGGCTTGGGCCTCACGACCGCGCCGGGTTCACCCGCGCCAGCTCGACGCCGCCGGCCTTTGACACCGAAGAGATCTACGGCGTGTTTCCAGAGAGCCGCACGCAGCCCTACGACATGCGTGAGGTGTTGGCACGCATCGTGGACGCGGACTCGTGGGTGGAGGTCAAGGCGGACTACGGACAGACGCTCCTCTGCGGCTACGCTCGTATCGACGGGTGGAGTGTGGGAGTTGTCGCCAGCCAGCGGCAGGTCGTGCGCGCGAAGTCGCCGCAGGGCAAGCCCTCCGAGATGCAGATCGGTGGCGTCATCTATGGCGACGCCGCCGACAAGGCCGCGCGGTTCGTGTTGCAGTGCAACCAGAAGAAGATCCCGCTTCTCTTTCTGCAGGATGTGACCGGGTTTATGGTCGGCACGCGCGCCGAGCAGGGCGGCATCATCAAGGACGGCGCGAAGCTGGTCAGCGCGGTCGCCAACTCGGTGGTTCCCAAGTTCACAGTGGTCGTGGGCAACTCGTACGGGGCGGGCAACTACGCGCTCTGCGGAAAGGCCTATGATCCACGCCTGATGCTGGCGTGGCCGAGCGCCCAGATCGCCGTGATGGGTGGAAGCCAAGCGGCCAAGACGCTTCTGTTTGTGGAGGAGCGCAAGCTCAAGAAGCAGGGCCTCGAGCTGACGGACGAGGACCGCGCCGCTCGCCTCGCGGACATCGAGAAGCGCTATGCGGAGACTACCTCACCGGTCTACGCTGCCGCGCGGCTCTGGGTTGACGAGATCATCGATCCTGCCCGCACGCGCGACTGGGTCTCGCTCGGCATCGAGATGGCGGACCACAACCCAGAGATAGAACCCTTGCGGGTGGGTGTGATCCAGACGTAGCGGACTACGGCCAGGCTACCTGATAAGCGACGAGCTGGCCTTCCGTCATCACAGGCAAATACAGCATCTCCTGCTCGGCGACGTAGTCCAGGTCAGCCGTGCCTTCAGTCTCTTCGGCCACTAGAGAGGCCTCTACTCCAGGGGAGGTATGCATCACCCGCGCCTCAGCCCAGTAGGACACGAAGTAGCCGCCTCGGCCATCAACTTCGATCGCATCGATGGAGCCCTCGGGAACGGTTGCCGTCATCACCGACAGCTCTTTGGTTGCAGGATCGACCTGCCGCACGTATCGGGTGGTGCGGGCCGCATCCGAGGCTGAGTCTGCAGCGGCGAGAAGAAGCGAGCCGTCTACAAAGGTGATGCCGTTCGGAGACTGCACGCGCTCGTCCTCCATCCACAGCTCCATCTGACCGTTCACGAGCCGGTGAACGCGGTGCGTTTGGGTGTCTGTGACGTAGACGGATCCCGAGCCCTCCAGCGCAACATCGTTGAGGAACGCGGCCCCGTTCACGGGATATCGATTGACGATTTCGCCGGCCACGATATCCACTTCCACCAGCTCGTCGATATCCGAGACATACAGCCGGTCGCCACTGAGCGCGAGGCCCTTGGGACCGTCGAGGCCGGCGAGCCACTCGGCATCGAGCATCTCGCCATCGACGCTAACGCGTGAGAGAAAGCCGTTGCCGTCCTGCTCGGTTGCCCCGCCGCGGATGTTCGACACGTACAGAACGTCCCGCTGGGCATCGTAGACCACAGACTCGGGGCGGTCGAGCCCGTCGGTGACGCGCCACACTTCCGTGAGGACTGGTACGGAGGCCGGAGCCGTCGTTTCGGGTGCTGGGGAGGCGTCGTCGGAAGAGGCACAGCCTGCACCGATGACGAGAGCAGTGAGAACGAGAGCAGGCCGGAGCATCGGGGCAGGGGAGAGTGGTGCGAACAGTTTAGCGTGTGTGTGGTCGAGCGGAGAGGCCTCGAACTGGCGGTCACCAGCTCGTTACCGCGCCCCGCTTCCGATGACGGCCGTGGCTTTGATCTCCACCTTCAGCGCAGGCTCCGCCAGCCCGGCAACCTCCACCGCCGTCCACGCAGGGTAGGGCGCCTGGATGACCTCCGACTTGATACTCATAAACCCCGCCAACTCGGTCATCGACGTGTGGTAGGTGGTCATCTCCACGATGTCATCGAGCGTGGCCCCGGCGGCCTCGAGAACCAGCTGGAGGTTCTGGAAGGCCAGTCGGGCCTGGTCTTCCACGTTCTCTGGGATCCCTTCGGGTCCAAACCCGGCCTGTCCGGACACCCAGATCGTGGAGCCCACGCGGACCGTCTGGGAGTAGCCGTAGGTGTCGGACACCTCCTGCATAGACGGAGGCGAGATCGAGGTCTTCGTGGTGGAGGCGGACGGGGCGCATCCGGCGAGAAGCGCGATGCAAAGAAAGGAGAGAGCAGTGCGCATGGGAAACGAGCTGGCGAAAGGGAGTAGACTGGGGCATCCTGATTCCGAGTACCCCATGAGGCCGATCAATCTCGCGGAGAAGTTTCAGCTATTCGAGTCCACCTGGACGCCCCACATTGTCGCTGAGCTAAACGGACAGCAGGTCAAGCTGGCGAAGCTCGAAGGAGAGTTCGTCTGGCACGACCATGCCCACGAGGATGAGATGTTCTGGGTCGTCGAGGGTCAACTTCGGCTCGAGATGCGGGACGGGGACGTGGTATTGGGGCCGGGTGAGTTGTTCGTGGTGCCTGCAGGCGTTGAGCACCGGCCCGTTGCGGAGCCGACCGCGTCGGTGGTGCTGTTCGAGCCCGCCTCCACGGCACATACCGGAGACGTGGACTCCGATCTCACGGTGCACGACCCGCCACGCCTCTGACCGCCAGCTCGTTTACGACCCGGTCTCAGGGTGCATCCGCTGGTAGAAGGCCTTGCTCACAATCTTCCACTCGCCGTCGATTTTGAGCAAGGTCATGTAGTCCACAAACGTAAACGTGGGGTAGTCGATCTCCAGGATCGCGTTGGCCGCGTTTCCACTCACGTCGATGGACACCACGCGTGTTTCTCGGTTCTGGGGAGGGCCCGGACGCATGATCTCCCGGAAGTAGTCCACGGCATTGACATCGGTGTAGCCCTCGCGGCCGATCCAGCGCATCGTGGCCGTCGGGTGAAAGGCGCGGCTCAGCAGCTCGAAGTCATTGGCGGTGCCACCGTCGAGGTAATACGAGACCGTGGTTTCGACCTGTTCAAAATCGGATGGCTGGGCCAGCGTCGGGCTGGCGATGGCGAGGAGCAGGCCGAGAAAGAGGGCTAATCGGGGCATGGAGACCGGGAGCGAGGAGAAACAGGAGAGGGCCTCTCGAGCTGGCGAGAGGCCCTCCAATATGCGTCCGGGGGGAGACGGCTGCTAGCCGAGCCAGTAGCTCAGCTTGACGAGGAAGACGTTGCGGAGCGGGTCCGTGAACAAGCCGCCGACGTCGCGCCCAAACTCGAGGCCTCCGTCCCGCTCAAACCCGTCGCGCTGCTGCTGCCACACGAGAAAGAGCGCCGAGCCGGGGCGGTATTCCCAGCGAAGCACGGCGTTGCCCTGGAGCGAGCGCACGGTAAAGTCACGGGCGAGCGAGAACGGGTTGCCGCCATCGCCGGGGTCGATGGTCGAAGAGCCGTCGGCGTTCTCGGTGACGGTGCCCTGGTCTACGCCGAAGACCGGCAGCTCGAAGGCGCCCGGCTGGTCGAAGTTCTTGAAGTTGGAGTACTGGCCTCGCGTGACGAACGGGCGAGCATAGAGCTGGAGCGTCAGGTCCGGCGTAAACGTCCAGTTGACGCGCGTGCTCATCGAGAGCGTGGTGGCGTCGAGCTGGCCGAAGACGTAGCGGCGCCCGAACGTGGCCGTGGCGGCCTCGTCATCGAAAGCGGTGACGTACTGGCGGTTGTCGCGGCTGAAGCTCACCTCGGGTCCGAAGGAGACGGTCAGGGACGAGCTGGGGCGAACCTCGAGCCCAATCTCTGGGAAGACGGCCCAGTCTCCCAACTCGTTGGTGCGTCCGCCGACAAAGCCGTAGCCAGACACCATCTTGCGGTCGTCTGACCACACATTGGTTCCGATGAAGACGCCACCCGGGCTTCGAGCGATGGGACCGCCCCGCGTGAGCCGGTCGCTGGTGCCCCGGTTCCAGGCATTCCAGTTGATGTTGCCGCCCCAGAAGTTCTTGAACCGGCCGTTCGAGTTGCCACCGACGAAGGTGCCGTTCCGGTCGCCTGCGAGGTTCCAGCCGGTGCCCGCAAAGAAGTTGGTGCTCCACCGCTGGAAGATGCCCTGCGGCTGGTTTTGCTGATAGATCACCACGCCGCCGATGTTGGCTTGGTCAGCCCGCTGCTGGAAGCCCAGGGCGTTGGCATCGAATCCTGGGGTGGTCAGGTTCGCGTGGAGCGACCCAATCCAGTGGCCGCCGCTCGTCTTGATGAGGTTGGCCTCGGCGATCATGCCGGACAGACTGGTCGCCGAGGAGTCGACCGAAAGGTGGTCGGCATCCGGGCGCTGGTAGAGGCGCGGGAACGCGCGCTGAAGTGAGGTGATGGAGGACTCGCTGCCTGAGACGAGGCTTCCGGCGACCTGTCCTGTGATCAACCAGTTGTCGTTCAGCGCGTGCTCAATGTCCAGGCCCGCTACCGTCGCAGATCCCGGCAG
>JBCBZH010000053.1:0-18862 GCA_039815415.1 Bacteroidota bacterium | reverse complement strand
GTCTGGGAACAAGTCGCCGTTCTTGATGCAAATGAGACTGACATCGCCGACGCGTTTGGGCGTGCAGTTGCCATTGACGGAGATGTCGTTGTTGTAGGTGCCCCTGAGCGCCAGTTCCGCAACGAGAGTGATCTTCCTGGTGCTGCCTACGTTTTCGAACGCGACCCGGAACTAGGAACGTGGTCCCAGACGGTCACGATTCAGCCGGAACCGATTCGACAAACGATTGCACTTGGTCGCGCTGTGTCTACCGAAGGTGGGCACATCTTGATCAGCGGCGGAGGCGAGGATGGCGGGGTCGGGCACGTGGTCGTGTTTTCCCGACAAGGCACAGGTGCCTGGGTGAGTCCTGACACACTTAGTCCTCGTGCTTTTGGTACGGCGGGGGATGTACAGATCAATTCCCAGTTCGGCTCATCGCTTGGGCTGGCGACCGCGACAGACGGGCGTCCCATTGCCATCGTGGGTGCTGTGAGTGATGATGGGGGCAGTTCCAATAGTGTCTACAACGTCGGACGCGCCCTTGTGTATGCACGCGGTGATGATGGCCGCTGGGCCGCGGAGGCAGAACTGGCTCACCCTGACACATTGCAGGGTGATGATAACGGCTGGTCGGTCGCTATTGCGGCGGGTCACGGGCCTGACCGAACTGCCGTTGCGGTTGTCTCGGCTATTGGTGGCGCTGGCCCTGCGGGGCGAACTGGAGCTGTTCATGTCTATGTCCGTGATGGCGCCGGCCAATGGACTCATGAGGACATTCTCACGGCGGATGATGCCGTGCCCGGTGACCAGCTTGGGTGGTGCACTGCGCTGGCGCGGACGGAGCGTGGGCACGTGGTTATTTCGAGCGCTCGCAACGACTGGCACTCAGGGCTGCGCTTCGCCGGATCGGCATACGTCTTCGTTCGGGATACCGCCGATGCGGTACCAGAATGGAGGCAGGTAGCCAAGCTCATTGCATCCGATGCTGTTGAGACACAGTACTTCGGGGCGCTGACAGGTAACGACGGGCACTGTACAGCGATCTCTGAGAGCGGAATGGGGCTAGTCGGAAGCACCTATTCTCGCCGTTCAGGATGGCCAAACGGGTCTGTGTATGCGTATGACCTTTCTGCTTGGGTGCCTGTCGTTTCGGAGAACACACTGAAGCGACGTCAAGACATGAGGCTTGAAGTGGTACCCAACCCCGTTCGCCAGCTCGCGCGGATCACCTACGCACTGGCGACCCCGGCTGCGGTGCGCTTGTCCGTCCACGACACTCTGGGCCGGGAAGTGGCGGTGCTCCGAGACACTCGCCAACTCGACGGCGAGCACATGGCAGAGTGGACACCTGACGGGCTGGCGGCGGGTGTCTACCTCGTCCGGTTGCGAGCTGGTGACGAGGTGCGGACGCGCCGCATGACCGTGGTACGCTAGCGGCTACAGATCCGAGGCGTAACGGGCGCGCATCTCGGCCTTTGTTTCCAGGGGCTGATTGAGGCCCGTGTGGTCGTTCAACATCTCACTCATCGTTGGGAGAACGGAACGATCCTGGCGGCTCTCATCGGCCCAGAGCTTCGAGCGCATGAGCGCCTTTGCGCAGTGGAGGAAGACCTCCTGCACCGTGATCTCCAGAACGGCACGCGGTGGCTTCCGCTCCTCGGGAAACGCGCCGAGGACTTCGTTGTCGTCTCGGACTCGCGCCGAGCCATTGAGGCGCAGCGTCTCATCAATTCCGGGGATCAGGAAGAGCGCGCCCACTCGGCCAGTCTCGATGATGTTCGAGAGTGAGTCGAGGCGGTTGTTGCCGGAAGCGTCCGGGAGCCAGAGCGTGTGCGCATCCACATAGTGGACGAAGCCTGGGCCGCCGCCTCGTGGCGAAGCGTCGAGCTGGCCGTCGCGTCCTGCGGTTGCCAGAATCACGAATGGCGACAGCTCGATGAACCGGCGGCAGTGGCGGTCGAGATGGCCGATGGACTTGCTCTGGGCGCGAGCGCTGGGCTCGGGGTAGTGCTGGCGGAGGTCCGCGAGGGCGTCGATCATGAGAGAGCAGGATGTCGCCAGCTCGAGGCGTGGCGAGCTAGCGATCAGGACGGGAAGCTTGGTTCGAGCATTGGGTAGAGGCGTCGGAAGCGCTCGTACCCCGCGTCGGAGTGATCTGGGCTAGGCTCCCTGGGCGGCTCGGGGACCACGAGCTGGCGTGTGGCGGTCGTGGACGTGTCGATGCCGAGGAGGAGAGCCATGCCAGAACGAGGTCATGCAGACGAACACGGCGATGGTACGACGGGGGCGAGAGTGCCGCTGGGAGGTTCACCATTGAAGCATCGTGGCGACGCCTGCGAGGGGGTCCTCGGGGCGTCGCCCCGCCGTTTTCACCAGCTCGTGGAGGGGCCTCGCGCTGGCGAGTGGAGCCGCCTTGCACCGCTGGGCGACGTTCGCGGCATTTCGGTTTGCCCTCGCCAGCTCGAGGCTACACCTTTCCGCGTCTGACCGTGTGTTCCCATGCTCGTCGCCGCGTTCTACCGATTCGTTTCCCTGCCCAACTTCGCGGATCTCCGCCAACCGCTCCATGCCGTCTGTGAGGCTGAGGGCGTCAAGGGGACGATTCTGCTCGCTGCCGAAGGTGTCAATGGCACCATCGCAGGGCCGGAAGACGGAGTCCGAGCCGTGCTGGCGCACCTGCGGTCGGACCCGCGCCTCGCTGAGCTGGAGGCCAAGGAGTCCTGGGCCGAGACGATGCCGTTCCGACGCCTCAAGGTGCGCCTCAAGCGCGAGATCGTCACACTCGGCGTGCCGGGGATCGACCCGAATGAGAACGTGGGGACGTACGTGGATCCGGAGGCGTGGAACGCCCTCATCGCCGAGCCCGACGTGGTCGTCATCGACGCCCGCAACGAGTACGAGGTCGCCATTGGGACCTTCGAGGGGGCCATCAACCCGGAGACAGAGAGCTTCCGTGAGCTGCCCGACTGGCTGGAGCAGCAGGACGAGCTGGCGGACAAGCCGCGCGTGGCGATGTTCTGCACCGGCGGGATCCGGTGCGAGAAGTCGACGGCGTTGCTCAAAGCGCGGGGCTTCGACGAGGTCTACCATCTGAATGGCGGCATCCTGAAGTACCTGGAAACCATCTCGGAAGAGGAGAGCCGCTGGCAGGGCGAGTGCTTTGTCTTCGACGAGCGGGTGAGTGTAGGGCATGGCCTCGTGCCCGGCTCCTACCAGCTCTGCCGCGCCTGCGGCGATCCCGTCTCGGAGGCCGATACCGAGTCGCCTCGGTTCGAACTGGGTGTGAGCTGCTCCGGGTGCTATGACCGCTACACGCACGCCGACCGCGAGCGCTTCCGTACCCGTCAGCGCCAGATCGACGCTGCGGCTGCGCACCCCACCGCTTGAGTGCAGCAGCGGCTGGTCGGGACGAATCCGGCGTGACCGCTATACTGGCCCGCGATTGCTCCTGGATGCGCCACCGCCATGCGAGATGGGCTCGCTGCCCTTGACCAGCTCGACCTCAACCTGAGTTCCGGCAACCTGCTGGCTCTCAACCTCATCCTGGGGTTCGTGATGTTCGGCGTCGCGCTGGGGATCACGAAGGACGACTTTGTGTGGGTATTGAAGCGGCCGAGGTTCGTGCTCGTCGGGCTGGTGGGCCAGCTTCTGCTCTTGCCCGCCGTGACCGTGATGCTGGTGGCGCTCCTCAGCCCGTGGCTGACGCCCGGCGTGGCGATGGGGATGATTCTGGTGGCGTGCTGCCCCGGAGGCAACATCTCCAACTTTATGGTGCATTTGGCACGTGGCAATACCGCGCTGAGCGTGAGCCTGACCGCCCTCACCACCGCAGGCGCGCTGCTGTTTACGCCGCTCAACTTTGCGCTGTGGGGGCGGGTCTACACGCGGGTGCTGCTTCCCGCGGGCGACAATCCGTTCTTGCGGAGCCTGGAGGTGGATCCGTTTGACGTGGGGCGGACGGTTCTGCTTCTGCTCGGGGTACCTCTGGTTCTAGGCATGGCTGTCGCCCGCTACGCTCCAGCGCTGGCGAAACGGATTGAGACACCGATCCGGCTGGCGAGCATCGCCCTGTTCGCCGCCATCGTCGTCCTCGCATTCGGGAAGAACCTCGACGCATTTGTGGCCCACATCGTGGTTCTGTTTCCCATCGTGCTGCTTCACAACGGCGTCGCGCTGGCGCTGGGGTGGGGCTGGGCAGCGAGCATGAAGCTGGAGCGCCGCGAGCGCAAGACGATCAGCGTGGAGGTGGGCATCCAGAACTCCGGGCTGGCGCTGGTGCTGCTGCTCACACCGTCCATCTTTCCGCCCGAGCTGCCTCTGGGCGGCATGGCGGCCATCGCCGCGTGGTGGGGCATCTGGCACATCGTCTCCGGGCTGAGCGTGGCCTCGTGGTGGCGTCGCCAGCCCGTGGCCTCTGCCCCTGTGCCGGCATGATGCGTCAAACGCTGGGGTACCGCCTGCTGTACCTCTACGTCCGGTGGGTCTTCACGGCGTGCTACAGCCGCCGCTTCGTGGTGGAGGGCCGCGAGCGTGTGCCGACGGATCGGCCCGTGCTGCTCGTCACCACACACCAGAACAACCTGCCCGACGCGCTGGCGGTGTTGTTCGCCTCGGCGCGCAACCCGGTGTTTGTCGCCCGCGCCGACTTCTTCCGGCCGCCCCTTGTGGCCCGCATCTTCAGGTTCTTGAGGATGCTGCCCATGTACCGGGCCGACCACGGACGGGCCGCCATCCGGTCGAAGCTGCCCGCGACCATGCGCCAGCTCGAGGCGCACTTGGAGGCCGGCGGCGCGTGCGCCATCATGGCCGAGGGCGGCTCGGTGCCCGTCCGCGAGGTCCGCAGGCTGAAGAAAGGGTGGGCGCGGCTGGTGCTCGACGTGCTGCCCACGGCGCCAGATCTCGCCGTCGTCCCCGTCGCCATCGAGTACTCGGACTGGCAGGACTGGGGCCCGGACATCCGCGTCCGGTTCGGAGAGCCCATCGCCTTTGCACCCGTGGAGTACGAGGAGGAGGTTCCGCGTCAGCTCAACGCGATGAATGAGCAGATGCACGCCGCGCTGGCGGCGATGGTGGAGGACGATGAGGCTATCGCGGCGTGGCACCGAGCCGGAACCACCAGCCGGCGCGGGCGCGATGGGCTCTGGCGCATTCTCGGGGCACCGGTGCTGCTGCTCATCGGGCTGGCGGTGCTGCCGGTGATCCTCTTCGCTCGTTATCGTGCGAAAGCCGATCCCCGGCCCGACTTCAAGTCCACCATCGAGGTCGTCGTGATGACGGTAGCGACTCCGATCTGGGCGCTGGTCCTCGGGCTGGCGTCCACGTGGGCCTTCGGCGGCCTCGCGTTCGTACTCGGCGCGCTGGCGGTGCCGGTGCTGCTATGGATGGCTGCACGGACGACCATCGCCTGGACGGTGCGCTGACTGGAGCCTCGGCCTGTAGGCCTTCACAGGTCGATCTGATCACGCGCCGCCGTACGCCTCAGTAGCTTCGCCAGCCCGATGGCTGCCTCCTCCTCTTCCGGTTTCCTCCCCACCGTCCGCGCCGAGCTGGCGGCGCTGGACGTGTCTGTGCCGGCTCTCCGCCGGTTCGGGTGGATGGTGGGCGGCGTCGCTCTTGCGCTGGCCGCGTTCGTGGCGTGGCGCAACGCGTGGACGCTAACACCGGTCGCCACCATCGCCAGCTCGGCAGGAGGGCTGCTGGTGCTGTTCGGGACGGTGGCGCCGCGTTGGCTGCGTCCGACCTACCTCATTTGGATGGGTCTGGCCTTCGTCCTCGGCTTCGTGATGACGCGCGTGATCCTGAGCCTCGCCTTCGTGCTGGTGTTCACGCCCGTAGGCCTGTTCTTCCGGCTGATCCGCCGCGACGTGCTGCACCAGCAGCCCGACCCAGACGCGGAGACCTACTGGATCGCGCGCGACACCGGACCGTCCGGCAAGGAGCGATTGGAGCGGATGTATTGAGGACGGTTTGCGATTGCATCCACCCATGTGCCTTTCCATTCCCTCCGCACCCTTCATCCTTCTCGAGAGTGTAGGGGACGGAGAGGATGGAGGGTGCCTCTTTCCAACCCAGAAGCTGAACCGGTGACGATCCTCGGCCTCTCCTGCTGGTATCACGACTCCGCCGCGGCGCTCGTCCGCGACGGCGAGATCGTGGCGGCGGCGCAGGAGGAGCGGTTCACGCGGCGCAAGCACGACCCCGAGTTTCCCGAGCACGCCATCGCGTTCTGCTTGGACCGAGCGGGCGTCACGGCGGCCGACCTGGATGCGGTCGCGTTCTACGACAAGCCGCTGATGACGTTTGAGCGCATCCTCGAGACCTCGCTCACGCTCGCGCCGCGCGGCTGGCCGGTGTTTCTGCGCGCCATGCCGCAGTGGCTCAAACGCAAGCTCTGGACCGCTGACCACATCAAGCGCCAGCTCGGCACGGACGATCAGCCCTTCGAGGCGCCGGTTCTGTTCTCCGAGCATCACGAGAGCCACGCCGCCAGCGCGTTCTTCCCCTCGCCCTTCGCGCAAGCGGCCTTCCTCACCATCGACGGCGTGGGCGAGTGGGCGACGACCACCTGGGGCGTGGGACAGGGCAACGAGCTGGCGATCCGGGCTGAGCAGCACTTCCCGCACTCGCTCGGCCTGCTCTACTCCGCGTTCACCACCTTCTGCGGCTTCCGGGCCAACTCGGGCGAGTACAAGCTGATGGGTCTCGCGCCCTACGGCGAGCCGCGTTTCGTGGACACCATCCTCGACCACCTGATCGATCTCAAGCCCGACGGCTCCTTCCGCCTCGACCAGCAGTACTTCAGCTACACATCCGGGATGCGGATGACGAACCGGCGGTTCGCGGAGCTGTTCGGAGGTCCACATCGCTCGCTCGAGGGCGAGTTGACGCAGCGCGAGATGGACCTGGCGCGGAGCATTCAGGTGGTGACCGAAGAGATCGTCTTGCGGATGGCGCGGCATGTTCACGCCGAGACCGGCGAGCGGAATCTGTGCCTCGCGGGTGGGGTTGCGCTCAACTGCGTCGCCAACGGGCGGCTGCTCCGCGAGGGGCCATTCGACGAGATCTGGATTCAGCCCGCGGCAGGAGATGCGGGAGGCGCGCTCGGCGCTGCGTTCATCGCGAGCCACCAGTGGGGCGGCGTTCCGCGCACCGTTCATCCGACCGACGCCATTCATGGCGCGTATCTCGGTCCTCAGATCGAGGAGGCCGACATCGTCCACGCGCTGGCGGGGGAGGGCATCGAGGTTCAGCCCTGTGCGGACGACCTCGAGCTGGTGACCCAGGTCGCTTCGCTCCTGTCCGAGGGGCAGACGGTTGGGTGGTTCCAGGGACGCGCCGAGTTTGGACCGCGTGCGCTCGGCCATCGCTCTATCCTCGCCGATCCGCGTGATCCCGACGCCCAGCGGCGTGTCAACCTCCAGATCAAGTTCCGCGAGAGCTTTCGGCCGTTCGCCCCGGCGGTGCTGGCTGAGCACGCGGAGACGCTGTTTGATCTCGGGGGTTTGGAATTAGGGACTGGGGATTGGGAAAAGACAGTTTCGGATGCCGCCAGCTCGAGAAGTGAAAGCCTCCGATCCCCAACCCCTAACCCCCAATCGCCATATATGCTTCTCGTCGGCCCTGTGCGGAACGCCGAGACGGGAGGCGTCGGGCTGGCGAAGCGAGAACAGGTGCGCTCGGCCGTTCCTGCGGTGACGCACGTCGATGGGTCGGCCCGGGTGCAGACCGTTACGAAAGAGCGAAACGGACTGTTTTATGAGCTGTTGTCAGTGTTTCACGCACAAACGGGGTGTCCGGCGCTCGTCAACACGTCGTTCAACGTGCGCGGCGAGCCCATCGTGAACAGCGCCGCCGACGCGGTGCGCGTCTTCCTCCGCACGCACATGGACGCGCTGGCGATTGGGCGCTTCATCGTCCGCAAGGCGGATGTGCCGGATGCCGATTCTCGCGTGTTTTCCGCGCAGGAGATCGCAGATACCTACGGTCTCGACTAACTTGACGCTCTCTGCTCGGTCTGCAGCCGAGAACTCATCACGGGTGCATCGGGTAGAGGTTTTTCCTGCGAGCGCGCGGGGCCGACGTTTCGAGTCGTGCCTTGTTGACGACTGTCGGCGCTCCACCGTATACCCCGCATTATGTCAAAGAATATCTACTGCGCCAACCTTCCCTACTCGACGACTGACGCCGAGCTTCGGGAGCTGTTCGAGGCTTATGGAGCCGTCGAGAGCGCAACCGTCATCAAGGACCGGGAGACCGGACGCTCCCGTGGCTTCGGCTTCGTCGAGATGACCAACGATTCGGAGGCCGAGCAGGCCATCGAGAACCTGAACGGCTCGGAAATGGGCGGCCGCCCGCTGACCATCAACGAGGCCCGCCCACGCGGCGAGCGCCGCGGTGGTGGTGGCGGCGGCGGCTACCGTGGCGGCGGCGGTGGCGGCTATGGCGGTGGCAACCGCGGCGGCGGCTACGGTGGCGGCGGCGGTGGTGGCTATGGCGGTGGCGGCTACTAGCCAACACCCCTGAGGCCACCCCTCAGACCTACGCGGGCGGCGTCCATCTCGGGCGCCGCCCGTTTTTTGTGCCTCGTCGCCAGCTCGATGCGGCGTCTTCGATTGCCAGAAGCCCGTCGTTGCCCGTTGGAGAGTCCTTGGCTCGGGCTGGCGAATGCGACAGGTCTCAGGGCGGAAGGAACCAGGACCCCACCGAGGGGCAGGTAGATTGGTGCTTCACCCGCCTGTGTCCTGTGTCTCTCTCGTCCTCAGCCGTCTCCCTGCCCGTCGGATGGATCGGGCCGAGAGACGGGATGAGTCGTCTAGAACGCGCCGGCGTCGAGGTGGTCGGGCAGGCAGGTCCAGAGCACGCGCGCGTGCTGACCGAGCTGGCGAGCGTGGTCGTGATTGGCGGTGCTGTGGGCCAGCGGTTCGAGGCGGCCCACACGGTGGCGTCGGAAGGGTGCCATGTGTTTCTGGCGTGGCCGCCGGGCGTGTCCACCGACGAGGCGAAGCGGCTGGCAGCACGCGCTGAGGAGGCTGGGGTGGAGGTCGGCGCGGCGCGGCCCCTGGCAGCTTCTGGGTTGCTCCAGGCCCGGCCCGAGGGCTGGACCGCCCGGATGGTGACTCTCGAGCTGGTCGCCAGCCCGGCGGGGCGCTTCTCAGACACGCCATGGTCGCACCGGATCGCCGGGGCGCTGGACCTGTGCGCCACGCTCGCCGACAGCCGAGACACGGCGCGTCTCGATGCGCAGGCCGACCGTGAGAACGGCCTGTTGCGGTCGGTCGCTCTTAGCCTGCGCTTTCGCACCGGCGCCTATGCGCAGGCGGTGCTTCGCCAGGACGACGAGGATGCGTTCCGGTTGGACGCCTCCGGTCCAGGCGCGCGCCTGTCCGCCCGCTCGCTCGACGGTCCGTTGTGCATCGAGCGTGACGATTCGCGTCACCAGCCCGTTGCTGAGCCGGATCCGCTGCCGCCGGACGTGCGCGAGGCGGTGTCGTTCATCGAAGCCGTGGCCTCCGGGCGCCGGGCGCCCTTCGCGCTGGCGGACGCGCTGGCGACCATGCGGCTGGCCGAAGCGGTGACCGAGAAGCTGCGAGGGTAATCAGCCTTTCAGGATGGCTGCGATGGCGGCCTCCAGCACACGATCCCGTTCGGCTCGCACGTCGGCCACCGTCGGAGTTACCGCGATGTCGGGGATCACGCCCGTACCGACGAACTCGCGGCCATCCGGATAGCTGTCTCGCTTGGAGGTGACCCGGCCCGAGCCGCCGCCGGGCAGGCGGAAGAACAGCGGTTGGCCGGTACTGCCCCCTGTCCGCTCGCCCACGATGGAGCCGCGCTCCATCAGGTCGAACGCCACTGCGAAGTCCTCGGCCGCAGAGAATGTCCTCGGGCTGGTGAGAATCGCGACTGGGCCGGAGAAGTGGCGATCTCCACTGCAGCCCCAGCTTCCGGCCGGGTTTCCATCGGTGGACTGGCTCAGCTGGCCCCAGGCCCGATAGGCGGGGCGGTAGAGGCGGGTTCGCCAGCCCGCCGTTGGGATGCGCTCGGCATCGGTGAGCCCACAGAGGACTCGGAAGCCGACGCCTCCGTTGCCCCCGCCGTTGTTGCGTACGTCGAGGATCAGGCCGTCGGCCTGCGCGATCTCATCGAACCGGGCCTCGAACTGATCGGCGGCCTCGGTGCCGCCGCTGAACGTGTTGAGCTGGACGTGCGCGATGTTTCCAGGCAGCATCGTGAGCACAAACGGATCGCGGGACCAGTTGAGGGCCTCCGTCTGCTCGCGGGTGAGCCGGGCCATCGAGGCGCTGGCAGTAGATTCATCGGCGTTGCGGAGCGTCAGCTCGACCGGCTCACGGACATCGCCTGCGAGAAGCATGTATTCGTACGTCCGCACGTCGCGGTCTTGCTCGGTGGAGGAACTCTGGTACGGACGCACGTGGGTGTCCGCGTACTCGTGGACGGGCACGCCATCGATGCGGAGGACTTCCTGTCCGATCTCAATTCCTTGGTCGGCCAAGGCCGGATCGCGGATTTCCGACACCAGCACACGGCCCTCAACGAGGCGTGTGCGCAGGCCTGGACGAGCGTAGACCTGCATCCCCAGCTCACGGGGTGGGTAGATGTTGGAGTGGCCGTCCTCGAGCTGAGCGACCATCGCCATCAGCACGCGGTAGTACTCGAGCGTGGACTCGGTCTCGCGCACTCGCGGCAGCGTCGCGACGTAGAGCGAGTCCCAGTCCAGATCCGGGACGAGGTCGAAGTTGGCGAAGTTGTACCGGGCCTCGGACCAGAGCCGAGAGAGACCGGCCACCTTCTCATCGACACTGAGGTTCTCGGAATACGGCGTTGGGATGGCCGGGCTGTCCCAGAAGCGCTGGGCCCGTGCGGCGGTCTCTTCAAACTCCGCGACGACCCCAGGCCACCGCGCATCCTCTCGCAGGCTGTCGAGATCGGTGTCCCGCTTCAGAAGGTCTGCGTTGGTGAACCCAAACTCGGCCGCCAGCTCGAGATGGCGGAAGGCCTGTTCTGTGTTGCCACTGAGCGCGAAGGCGCAGGCCGCGTTGTAGGCGTCGCTTCCGTCCCGTGACCCGGCCTCGATGCCTGCGGCATAGAGACGCCCGCTCTCAGCGTAGTCGCCCGCGTCGTAGGCCGCCTTGCCCTGGGTGATCAGGTCATCGGCGGATTGGGCTGCAAGAGGGACAGAGAACAGAAACGCAAGGGCGAGTAGCAACAGGCGCATGAGCGGAAGCGGATGTGGAGACGCTCGGACGCCACAAGGGCAGTGCCGGTAGGCACAGCGGCTCCGCCGCTGAGATTCCGTGGGGAGACGTGTGCGAAAGCGCTCATCGGGATGTGCGGCATCGCACGGTTGTTCACGTGCTAATAAATTCGCATGTCTTTTGTGGGGCGCCCGTCCTGTTGCACATACGGCTCTGGCTTCCGCATTCGTGGAAACCAGGGCATGCCCATTCAGCGCCGCCTCGAGCTGGCGTATCGTAGGGCTCGTCTTTCGCCAGCCCGTCATGCGCGTTCTTGCCCTCCTCGTTTGTCTCCTTGCTCCTGTCGCCTCCGCGCAGCCCGACGAGACGCCTGAGCCCGTTCAGGTGATGGTGGTGGGCACCTTCCACTTCGACAATCCCAACCTGGACATCGTCAAGACGGAGGGGCGCGACATGATGACGCCGGAGATGCAGGCCCAGATCACAGAGGTGGTGGACGCGCTGGCAGCCTTCGAGCCGACGGCCATCGCCATCGAGCGGACGCCAGCTCGAGCCGCGCGCTACGACAGTCTGTATGCCGCCTATCGTGCCGGCACGCACGCGCTTCATGACAGCGAGGATCAGCAGCTCGGATTCCGCCTCGCGGATCGGTTCGGCCATGACGGACTTCTTGCCATCGACCATCGCGGATCGTTTCCGTTTGAGCCCGTGCTGGAGTACGCGCAGGAGAAGGATCCGGCGTTTATGACGTGGTTCGTGGAGACGCGTGCCCGAATGGAAGACGAGGAGAATGCCCGAGACAGCACCCAGACGCTCCGCGACATCCTGCGCGCCATGAACCAGCCGGACGAGGTGGATGAGAGCCACACGCCGTACCTCCGCATCGCGGCGGTGGGCGGCGGCGACACCTACGTGGGCGCGGACGTGCTGAGCGCGTGGTACGACCGCAACATCCGCATTTTCTCCAACCTCGCGGCTGCCGCCAAGCCCGGAGACCGCATCCTCGTGATCTTCGGTGCCGGGCACGCCTACACCCTCCGCGAGCTGATCGAGTCCGCGGACTGGATGGAGCTGGTGGAGGCGACCGACGTGCTCTGAGACGCCAGCTCGAGCTGGCGCCAACGAGCTGGTGAGAGCCTACGGCTGAATCAACTCAGACGTGAGATCGCACAGTTCTGGGTTGGTCTCACAGATCAGAGCCCACTTCCAGTCACGGCGCCAGTTCTTGAGCTGCTTCTCGCGTGTGATGGCATCGTTCATGTCGTTGAAGGCCTCAAACCAGAGAATGTGGCTGACGCGGTACGGCTTCGCGAATCCCTCAACAGAGCTCTCCTTGTGCTCATGCATCCGTCGATGGATGTCGTTCGTCATCCCGATGTAGAGCACCGACCGGCCTGCGTTCGACAGGATGTAGACGTAGCACGTGTGCGGCTTCCATCCCATCTTTCCTTACAAAGACCGTAAGCCTCTCATGGATTGTCATCCTGACCCGAAGGACGGCGCCAGCCAACTTGATTCAGGATCTCATTCGAGGCACGGCGTTCCGCTCAACGGAGATTCCGAATCAAGTTCGGAATGACAACGATTGAAGGGGTGAGCGGTGTTGAAGCGGACGGAGGCTGACGAGGATACCGGGGGCGTCAGCTCGAGGCGCAGCAACGAGCTGGCGATTAGCCCACGCGCGCAAAACCCAGCGAGCGTGGCGCTGTCCGCGCGAAGTGGGCGCGCATGGCGGCGTGTTCGGGCTGGCGAAGCTCCGGGTCCGCTTCCGCCAGCGCGAAGGCGGCCTCGCGGGCTTCGGCGAGAATCTCCTGGTCGCGCACCACGTCGCCGATCTTGAGGTCCGGCAGGCCCGACTGGCGGGTGCCGAAGAAGTCGCCCGCGCCGCGCAGCTTGAGGTCCACCTCCGAGATCTCGAAGCCGTCCGTGGTGCGTTCCATCGTCTCCAGGCGCTCGATGGCATCGGCGGTGCGCTTGTAGGAGGCCATCAGGAAGCAGTAAGACTGCTCGGCGCCCCGCCCAACGCGGCCCCGGAGCTGGTGGAGCTGGCTCAGCCCGAAGCGCTCGGCGTGCTCGATCACCATGACCGTCGCGTTGGGCACATCCACGCCGACCTCAATCACGGTCGTCGCCACCAGCACGTCGGCCTCGCGGTCCTTGAAGCGCTCCATCGCCTCCTCCTTCTCATAGGCCAGCATCCGCCCGTGCACCAGCTCGACGCGGTAGGGCCGCAGCGCCTCCGCCAGCTCGGCCGCACCGTTCTCGGCATCCTTGATGTCCGCCATCGTCTCGCTCTCGGACTCCTCCACGAGCGGATAGACGACGTACGCCTGTCGGCCCTCGCGGAGCTGGCCCTTGACGAACTCCAGCATCTCCTCGCGCCGCTTCTCGGAGTAGACGCGCGTGTCGATGGGCTTGCGCCCGGCGGGCAGCTCGTCCATCACTGACACGTCGAGGTCGCCGTAGACGGTCATCGCGAGCGAGCGCGGGATGGGCGTGGCGGTCATCATGAGCGTGTGTGGGCGCTGGCCCTTGCGCATCATCTTGGCCCGCTGCATGACGCCAAAGCGGTGCTGCTCGTCGACGACCGCCAGCCCGAAGCTCTGGAACTCGACCGTGTCCTCGATCAGCGCGTGCGTCCCGACCGCCACCTGCGCGCGGCCCTCCTTCAGGTCCTCCAGGATCTCGCCGCGGAGCACCTTGCGCTGGCCGCCGATCAGCAGCCGGACCTCCACGCCGAGCGGCTCGAGGAAGCGCCGGATGTTGGCGTAGTGCTGCTCGGTCAGGATCTCCGTCGGCGCCATGAAGGCGGCCTGGTAGCCTGCATCGACGGCCATCAGCATGGCGGCCACGCCCACGACGGTCTTGCCCGAGCCCACGTCGCCCTGCACGAGGCGGCTCATCTGGTTTCCCGAGGCGGTATCAGCGGCGATCTCGTCGAGTGCGCGCTGTTGGGCGCCCGTCAGCTCGAAGGGCAGCACCTCATCCAGAAACTGCCGCGTGAGTGGCCCGAGGCCGTCGAGCTGAGGGCCGGGCTGGCGGCTCTGGCGGCCCTTCGTGAGCGCCAGGAGGAGTTGGAGGAAGAAGAACTCCTCGAACTTGAGGCGCCGCTCGGCCCGCGCGCGCTCCGCGATGGACTTCGGAAAGTGGATGGCTCGGAGCGCCACGTTGCCGTCCATCAGGTCGTGCTGGGCGCGGACCGACTCCGGAAGCACCTCGGGGAGCGCCAGCCCGTGGTCACGGAACAGTCCGTAGATCAGCTTGCGGAACGACCGGCTCGTCAGCCCGACCTTCTCGAGGGCCGCGCCGCCGGGGTAGAGCGGGATGATGCGGCCGGTGTCGAGCGCGGCGGCGGAATCGTCGAGCTTGTCGAAGTCCGGGTGGGCGATGGAGAAGGTGGAGCCGTATTTCTCGGCCTTGCCGTGGAACGCCACGCGGTCGCCCTTTTTGAAGTTGCGCCCGATCCACTGCGCGCCGCGGAACCAGACGCCCTTGAGAGTCCCGCCCGAGCTATCGGTCAGCCGCACCTCGAATCGCATCCGGCCCTTTCCGGGGATCGTGTTTGTGCTGGTGATGGTGCCCACAACCGTGACGGCCCCCGCACCCTCGACGAGCTGGCGAATCGGCGTGATGGTGCTCCGGTCGAGGTAGCGGCGTGGGTAGGTGCGGAACAGGTCGCGGAGGGTCTCCACGCCTGCCTTGCGGAGCGGAATCGCGCGGCGCTCGCTGATGCCGGGCAGCGTCTCGATGTCGGCGTCGAGGATGGTGGAGTCAGGGTCGGTCTCGGGCATACGCGGGAAGCTATGCGCGGTCGGGATCAGCGGTGTGTCAGTCGCCAGCTCGAGCTGGCGAGGAGGACCCCCCTACGGATTCAGTTGAGCAACGCTACAGCGCTACGCGATTGACGTGATCCTTACGTCCCGTCATCCTGAGCGTAGCGGAGTCGAAGGATCTCTACCGAGCAGAGCGTCACGCAAGGATGGGCGATTGGGCGAGGGGAGCGGGTTCGCAGCAAATCCCGCCTTCCGCGCGAACCGACTCGGTACACTTCCTGGCTAACGACATCGTCCCCCTCTCGTCCGCTCGTGTCCGAGATTCCTCTCCATCCTGCGATTGTCCGCCAGGCCATCGACCGGGCGCTGGAGCGCGCGTTCCCCGACGGTGTGGACCCGTGGGAGGTGCCCCGCGAGCTGGCGATCTCGCTGGCGCTGACGGAGGGCCTGAGTGCCGAAGAGGCATTGGCGCGCTGCGGCATCCACGTCGAGCCTGCGCCCTCTCGCAAGGCACAGGTGGCCTTCGTGCTGGTGCCGTACGGGAATGTGTTTCGCTACGGGGAGGTCCGCTACCGGAAGGTGCGCGCAAAGACGGCCCGTCTGCTCGCTCAGGGGGCACCCAACGCCACGCCGATTGAGGGCGGCGAGTCGGTCCACATTCCGCCCGCGACGCTGGTGGAGCCCGTCCGCCAGCGCGTCCGGAGGACGGTAGACGGAGGACGGTAGACGATTCGCCAGTTCGAGGCGCGGCGGTTGCGTCTCTGCCACTGGCGATTGCCCACTCGAGCTGGCGATTCCGGTCTCTTTCCTCCGCTAGCTTGCAGGATGCCCCTCGCCGCCGTCCTCCCGCAGCTGAACGAGATTGCCGCCTTGCTTGTGGTGAGTGTGGCGATCGCCTACCTCTCCTACAGGCTCCGGCTGGTACCCATCGTGGGGTTCCTGCTCGCAGGCGTCGCCATTGGGCCGAATGCGCTCGGCATCGTTCGGGACCAGGCGCTCGTGGATGTGCTGGCGGAGGTCGGTGTGATTCTGCTGCTGTTCACCATCGGCATCGAGTTCTCGCTGGAGAAGCTGTCGAAGATCCGGCGCGCCATCGCCATCGGCGGAGGGCTTCAGGTGGGAGTCACCATTGCCGCTGTGACGGGGGGGCTGGTGGCGGCGGGCATCTCGTGGCAGGAGGGTGTCTACACCGGCTGTCTCGTAGCCCTCTCGACCACAGCCATCGTCCTCGGGCTTCTCGCCGAGCGCAATGAGACCGGCAGCCCGACGGGCCAACTCGCGCTGGCGATCCTCATCTTCCAGGACCTTGCCATCGTGGCGATGGTGCTCATCGTGCCCATGCTGGGCAGCGGCGGCGGCACGCTGGGGGACCTCATGCTGGTGCTCGGTAAGGCCGTGCTTCTGATCGCCGCCGTCGTGGTGCTGGCGCGGCGGGCCGTACCGAAGTTGCTGGAGCGCGTGGCCCGGACACGGCGGCAGGAGCTGTTTCTGCTCTCCGTTGTCGCCATCTGCTTCGGGACCGCTGCAGGGTCGAGCGTGATGGGCGTGAGCCTCGCATTGGGGGCTTTTCTGGCCGGGCTGGTGGTAAGCGAAAGCCCATACAGCGGCCACGCGCTCTCCGAGGTGCTCCCGCTGCGGACGGTCTTCAACGCCGTGTTCTTCGTGTCGGTCGGGATGCTTCTGGACCTCCGGTTCTTGATCGAGAACCCGCTGCTCGTGGTGGCGGCGGCGGCGGTGGTGATTGTTCTCAAGTTTGCCATCGCCAGCGCGAGCGTGCTGGCGCTCGGCTTCCCGCTGCGCATCGCAGCGGCCACCGGCCTGACGCTGGCGCAGATCGGCGAGTTCTCGTTCGTGCTGGAGCGCGCCGGTCGGGCGGCCGGGCTCTCCCCGATGGGCCTTGGCGACGAGGGCGCGCAGCTCTTCATCGCTGTGACCGTGCTGCTCATGATGGCGACGCCGTTCAAGATCGACGCCGGGCCGCGCTTCGGCAGCGCGCTGGCGGTACGCTTAGGTGGGAAGGGCACCCAACCCGAGGACGCTGGAGAATCCACCAGCTCGTTGGAGGATCACACCATCGTCGTCGGCTACGGCCCGGCGGGGCGGCACCTCGTTCGCGCCATGCGGGACACGGGCATCCCGTTCGTGGTGATCGAGCTGAACCCGGCGTCGATGGACGAGCTGAAGGCCGAGGGCCTGCCTGCCATCTATGGCGACGCCACGCAGCAGCACACGCTCGAGGCGGCAGGCCTGAAGTACGCCAAGCTGTGCGTCATCGCCATCTCGGATCCGAATGCATCGCCTCGCATCGTCCACCTGGCCCGGCACCTCAACCCCACGCTTCAGGTCATCGCCCGGACGCGCTTCTTCACCGATGTGGAGAGGCTCCACCAACTCGGCGCCGACGTGGTGGTGCCGGAGGAGCTAGAGACGACCGTGCGGCTGTTCTCGCATGTGTTGGGGGCTTACTTCGTGCCGCCCGCTGAGGTGGACCGCCAGATCGCAGCCCTCCGTGCCGAGGACTACCGCGTGCTGCGAGGCAGCATCCAGGAGGCGCACTTGATGGTGCTCGAGGGCCTGGACGAAGAAGGCCTCCACACGCGCGCGGTAGCTGTCCGCGAGGGGGCTCCAGCGGCGGGGCGCACCCTCGCCGAGCTGGCACTCCGCCAGACCTACCGCCTTACCGTTCTGGCCGTTCGGCGGGATGGCAAGACCGTAGGCAGCCCGGCAGGCGACTTCCGTCCGCAGCCCGGCGACCGCCTCGTGCTGGTGGGCACCGCTACCGACTTCGCCGAGAGCGCGGACCTGTTCCGCACGCCCGAGGATCGGGAAGAGATCGTCGATTAGTTGCGGGCGCCGAGCAGCCGCAGGCCGTTCAGGGACACCACCACCGTGCTCCCTTCGTGTCCGACCACCGCAAGCGGAAGCGGCAAGCCAACGGTCAGGATGGAGGCGATCATCACGGCGATCATGCCGAATGAGATGGCGAGGTTGGCGGCCAGCGTTCGGCGTGTTCGCTGGCTCAGGCGAAGTGCGAACGGGAGTGTGTTCAGGTCGTCGGCCATGAGGACCACGTCGGCGGTCTCTAGAGCCACGTCGGTACCTGCACCGCCCATGGCAATGCCCAGTGTTGCGGTTGCGAGCGCAGGCGCGTCGTTCACTCCATCGCCGATCATGGCGACGGCTCCGTAGTCAGCCTCGAGCTGGCGAATCACCTCCACCTTTTGCTCCGGTAGCAGCTCGGCGTAGACCGCGTCGGCGCCGACCTCCACGCCGACAGCTTCTCCCACACTCTGGGCGTCACCTGTGAGGATGGCGACGTGCTCGATGCCGAGGGCTTTCAGTCGGGCCACGATGCGGCGTGCGTCGGGGCGGAGGGTGTCTGCGAAGGCCATGACACCCAGCACGCGCTCTCCACTCGCCAGCTCGGCACTTTCGGTGACAATCACAGCCGTTTTCTCTCGGAGCGCGTCGACGTGCGTGAGAGCCTCCTCCAGACCCATTACTGTGCGGTGCTCGAAGTGTGCCGGGTTGCCGATGCGAAGGTCTCGCCCACCCACGGTTGCCTCCACCCCGCGTCCGGGCACAGCCAGAAACCGGCTGGCCTCCGCGACCTCGAGCTGGCGGGTCTCCGCTTCGCGAAGGAGGGCGTGTGCCAAGTGGTGCTCACTTCGGGCCTGGGCTGCCGCCGCCAGCCCGATCAGGTCGTGCTCTGTCACGTCGTGCGCCAGCGGGACCACGTCGGTCAGGCGTGTCTTACCTGCGGTCAGCGTGCCGGTTTTGTCGAAGGCGATGACCCGGATCTGAGACGCTTCTTCCACTGTCACACCGCCCTTGAACAGCACGCCACTGCGCGCGGCGGCGGCGATGGCACTCAGCACCGCTGCGGGCGTC
>JBCBZH010000261.1:0-6206 GCA_039815415.1 Bacteroidota bacterium | reverse complement strand
GCGCGTGCAGGTGCTCGGCAACACCGAGTGTCGCTACCTCGCGTGGCTGGGCGAGGACCGCGCGAAGCAGGCATGGGCCAAGCTGCTCGAGTTTGGCCTCCCGTGCGTCATCCTGACCGCAGGCAACAAGCTCCCGGACGAGCTGGCGACGATGGCTCAGGACAAGGGCGTGCCGGTGTTCCGCACGCCGGTGCCCACCGTCCCCTTCATCACACAGCTCCGCGATGTGCTGGAAGACCAGTTCGCGTTGCAGCTCACCCTCCACGCGTCACTCGTGGACGTGTACGGCATCGGGCTGCTGCTCAACGGACCCGCAGGCATAGGCAAGTCCGAGATTGCGCTCGACCTCGTGGAACGTGGGCACCGCCTCGTGGCCGACGATGTGGTAATCGCCACGCGCAAGTCCTGGGACGTGCTGATGGGCGGCGGCACCGACATCGCGAAGCACTTCATGGAGGTGCGTGGCCTGGGGATCGTGGACGTCAAGGCCATGTTCGGCGTCCGGTCCATCCGTCACCAGAAGCGCATTGAGGTGTCGGTTCGCCTCTCCCATTGGGACCCCAACGAGGAGTACACGCGCATCGGCATGGTAGACGAGATGCAGTCCATCCTGGGGGTGGATCTGCCCGTTGTGAAGTTGCCCATCGTGCCTGGGAAAAACGTGACGGTCATCTGTGAGGTGATCGCCATGAACCACCTGCTCCGTCACTACGGCTACGACCCCGCCCAGGAGTTCTCGCGGCGCCTCCAGGAGAAGATCGCGGCGAAGACCAACGGAGGGGCGCGTCCTCAGCGCGGCGTGGAGTGGTTCGAGCACGACTTTGAGTAGGCCGTCAGGCTGGCGAACGGGATCGTGTAGGCCCTCGCCAGCTCGAGGCTGAAGGCGAAGAGGAGGGGGGATCATAGAGAAAGTGCTATTTTTTTAGCAGGTCGCGTAACAAGCCGGCTGGGTCACTCGTCATTGCCCTGTCGGCACTCTTGGGGAGTGCTGTACTCATCTCGTTCTCTCGGCCTTTCTGCACCCCCTCTACGTGCCTCTTGTACCGCGCTTCGCCGTCCTCTTCGGCCTCCTCCTGATCACCGCCAGCTCGAGCGCTCAACCTGCGCAGCCTTCCGATTTGAGACTGCGTGCGGTGCCGTTGCCTGGGGACCAGCTGCCTCGTATCGATGGGGTTCTGGACGAAGCGGTGTGGGCCCAGGCACCCAAGGCGAACGACTTCGTGCAGCGCATCCCGAACCCTGGGGACGCGGCAACGGAGCGCACGGAGGTTGCTGTGCTCTACGGCGACGCCGATGTGTATATCGGCTTCTGGTGCTACGTCCGCGACCCATCCACACTGGTGGCCCGCCTCGCCCGGCGCGATGAGTTCGTCGGCAGCGATCGCGTGGCGGTGGCCTTCGACTCCTACAACGACGACCGCACGGCCTTCTACTTCGGCGTGACGGCAGGCAATGTGGAGCAGGACATCCTGATGTACAACGACGACAACGAGGACTCGAGCTGGGATGCTGTCTGGGATGGCAGGTCCACTCGGTTCTCCAATGCTGAGGGGTCGGGGTACATGGTTGAGATGCGGATTCCGTTCTCTCAGCTCCGCTACCAGACAGGCGACGGCCCTGAGGTGTGGGGCATCCAATTTCAGCGCCGCGTGCCTTCCACTGGCGAGGACATGTTCTGGGCGCCCATCCTACCCGATGTAAACGGGTTCGTGTCACGCTTCGGCCAGCTCGACGGCCTCGATGTGCAGCGAGCCCCCCGCCAGATCGAGATCCTGCCCTACGCGCTGACGCAACTCACACAGGCGCCAGGGGATGCGAACAACCCGTTCTACTCGGAGAACGATGTCACCCCCAACGTAGGCTTCGACGCCAAGCTTGGCCTAACGTCCAACCTGACGCTTACGGCAACGGTCAACCCGGACTTTGGGCAGGTAGAGGCGGACCCGGCCGTCGTCAACCTGAGCCAGTTCGAGAACTTCTTCGAAGAGCGCCGCCCCTTCTTTGTCGAGGGTGTGGACATCTTCGAGTACGGGGGCACGCAGACGAACAACGTTTCCTTTCGCCCAACGTTCTTCTACTCGCGCCGGATTGGGCGCTCGCCGACCCGCCGGATTGGCGGTGACGACATCGCGTATGTGGACAGTCCGGCCCAGACCACCATCGCGTCGGCCGCGAAGGTGAGTGGCAAGATCGGCCCGTGGTCCATCGGGCTGCTTGATGCGGTGACGTTGCAAGAGAACGCGCGCTTCATCGATGCTGATGGGGCCGAACAGAGCACGCCTGTTGAGCCGCTCTCCAACTACCTCGTAGGCCGCGTGCGTCGTGATTTTCGTCAGGGCAGCACCGTGGTCGGCGGCATCCTGACCTCCACAGCCCGCCAGATGGGCGACGAGGGTCTGTTCGACGGCATCGCCGCATCCAACGCCACGATGGCGGGGTTGGACTTCGAGCACTGGTTTAATGACCGCCGATGGGTGGTCAGTGGCGTTGCTGCTGGGAGCCTCGTCAACGGCACCGAGGACTTTGTGACGCGCCTCCAGAACGCACCGCAGCGCTACTACCAGCGCGCCGACTCCGACGGTCTTGAGGTGGACCCATCGCGCACCAGCCTGAGCGGGCTCCACAGCGAGATGTCGATTCAGCGGAGTGTTGAGGGAAGCTGGGACGCCTCGCTGACAGGGGCGGTCACCACGCCGGGCTTTGAGGTGAATGACCTCGGCTTCCAGTTCCGCGCCGATGTGGCTTCGCTCAACTACTTCATTGGGCGGCGCGAGCCCGAGCCCAACCGACTTCGCAGGTACAGCCTCTATCACTTCGGGGGGGCGGCGACCAACTTCGACGGCGACCTCATCAGCCACTACTACGGGGGCGGATTCTTTGCCCAGTTCCAGAATCTCTGGACAGTCAACTTGAATCTCAACGGACGGCCAATCCAGAAGAACGACCGGCTGACCCGTGGCGGCCCCATCGCGGAGCGTCCTCCTGATGCTGGAGTCAACGTCAGCATCAACACAGATCAGAGCAAGGTCATCTCGGGAGGCGTCTTTGGGAGCTACCGCCGCGAGTTTGCGAACGACTACGTGGGTGCTCCAGCCGAGTATGACCAGGCGGTTGGGCTGGACGTGACCTTCCGGCCCAGCAACGCGCTGGCGATTTCCGTGGAGCCCACCTACAGCACCGAGCGGGACAACGATCAGTACTTCACGCGCATCGCCAGCCCGCAAGCGACCACCACCTTCGGGTCTCGGTACATCTTTGCCGACATCGACCAGACGTCATTCGACCTCGGGGTCCGCGTCAACTGGACGTTCACGCCGGACCTGACGCTCCAGCTCTTCGCCCAGCCCTTCGTGACGACAGGGCAGTTCACCAACCACAAGGAGTTCCGCACGCCAGGCTCCTTCGACTTCGACGTGTATGGAGAGACCAAGGGTACCCTCACGCCGGTCACCGAGGACGGCGCCGTGACAGCCTACGATGTGGACCCCGGTGATGGCGGCGAGGCCTTCACGCTCACCAACCGAGACTTCAACTTCCGGTCGCTTCGTGGCAACGCCGTGCTGCGCTGGGAGTGGCGCCCGGGGTCAACCCTGTTCTTCGTATGGCAGCAGCAGCGCAACGAGTCGGCGCCATACGACGGCTTTGGCGTGTTCGAGGAACTGGGCGAGGTCTTCCGCGCTCCGGTTGAAAACGTGTTCCTCGTCAAGGCGACCTACTGGTTCGGGCTGTGAGCCACACGTATTTGCCAGCTCGAGGTGCACCATCGAGCTGGCGCGTCTGTTTTCATCACTCATGCGCATCGCCCTCGAGCTGGCGGTGTTGCTTCACCAGCGCCAGATGCGTGACGAGGATGTCCTTCTCATTCCGTGAACAAGGAGATCGGGAAAAACCTCACAGGGTCATTGCAGGTGCCCCAGTGGTGGCCTAGGTTGCCGCCTCTGTGAAAGCGCTCCCGCAGCGCTCTTCACCGACCTCTGCGCCAGAACAACGGGTTTTCCGCCTCTGGCGTGGTGTTTGTTCTCCCTCCCGCCACACACACGGCACTCGCTCCCCAGGCTTGGGTTCTGTCCCCCCGGCCCTCATCCACGCCTGAGCAGCGCTGCCGATCGGCATCGTCCACCACCGCTCTATGCCCGATAACCGCTATTACTACTACGACCACGAATCCTGCACGTTTGTGGAGGTCGAGCCGAGCCGAAAGGGGCTCTGGTTGAAGGTCGGCGCCGTGGTCAGTCTCGCGCTGGTGTTGGCTGCGGTTGGCATAGGCATCCTGTCGCAGATCACGACCTCTCCGGTGGAGATTGCTCAGGCAGAGGAAATTGATGCCTTGAGAAGCCAGCTCTCATCGGCCAATACGCGGCTGACGTCGTTCTCGGATGAGCTGGAGGAACTGGCACAGACCGACCGCGAGATCTACCGGGCGGTGCTCAACGCCGAGCCGATCTCGGAAGACGAGTTCCAGATGGGTGTGGGAGGCACGGAAGACGAGCGGTTCAACCGGTTCACGACGCCCACGCGCGACCTGCTCCGCGCGACCAGCGAGACCTTCGACCAGCTCGAGCGCCAGCTCGCGCTCCAGACGCAGTCCTACCAGGAGATCAAGAGCATCGCTGGGGAGCGGGAGGCCGTTCTCCGTCAGCAGCCCGCCATCCTGCCCCTCAAGAACGCCCGCCTCACATCGGGCTTTGGGATGCGATACCACCCCATCCTTCGCGTGAGGCGGATGCACGCGGGCGTAGACTTCCCAACGCCCGTGGGTACGCCGCTGGTCGCAACGGGCGACGGGCAGGTCAGCTTCATCGGGGCGAAGGGGGGGTATGGAAACGTGATCGAGATTGAGCACCCGCTTGCGGGCAAGATGACCCTTTATGCTCATCTCTCGCGCGCAGCGCCCGGCCTGACGGTCGGCTCAACGGTTCGCCGGGGCCAGACGGTGGCCTACAGTGGGAACACGGGCCTCTCCACGGCTCCGCACCTTCACTACGAGGTCCGCAAGCTCGATGAGGCTCGGACCCCGATCGATCCGGTCAACACGTTCATCCCAGACGTGACGCCTGCTGAGTACAAGGAGTTGTTGGAGGCAGCCCGGTCGCAGACCATCTCCTTCGACTAGCACCCTGAGCAGGGTGCTAGCTGGCGAAGAACGGTGGTGCCTTCTGCTGGCAACGTGCTCGAAATAGCGGGGCTCGATAAGGGGCGTTGCATTTCTCTTCTGTCGGGCCTATCGTGCGAAGCCTGCCTACGCGGCGCTCTCTGACCTGAACCTTTCGCTTTTAGAACTCATGTCGTATTGGACGCTCGAACTCGCTGCGACCCTGGAGGATGCTCCATGGCCAGCGACCAAGGACGAGCTTATCGATTACGCGGACCGCACCGGTGCGCCCTACGAGGTGATCCAGAACCTCGAAGAGATTGAAGACGACGGAGACCCGTACGAGAGCATCGAGGAGGTCTGGCCGGATTACCCGAAGCACAACGACGATTTCTACTTCGAGGACGACGAGTAGCCTCGGGGCCTGAAACGGAAACGAGCCTCCAGGCCGCAGGGCCGGAGGCTCGTCTCATGTCGGGGCCCTTTCTTGGGCGAGCTGGCGACGTGTCTAGGCCGCCAGCGCATGCGTGGCGTAGTCGTATGCGCCGAGGGCGTCATTGACGAACTGGCGCGCCGCGCGGTCGGCCGCTGCGGGAGAGCGGTACTCGGCTTCAGACGTGTGGAGTCGGAGGCCGCGATGGGCGATCGAGAACGCGAAGCGAACCTGCTTGGTGTCTGCCTCCTTGCGGTGGAGAGCATAGACAAACCCCCGGTGGGCGGACGTCAGCGGAGAGGTAGATGAGGGCATCAGCTGCGGCATGGGAGAGGTATCGTCGGCGGGATGCGGGTTCTGTTGCAGAGGCGCCGCCACAGGGCGCCAGCCGCTTCCGGTTTCCCATTTTGGCCCCGTTCGCGTGACGCCCGCGCTCGGTGAACGGCAAGTCGTCTCAACCTGAGAACGCCGTTTCGGGCCGGATTCGACCGACCAGACGATCCGCGAGCTGGGGAAGAACGTGGCCTAAAGGCGCATCCACCGTGACTGTGGCATGCCGGTGGCCCCGCGTGGTGCCCAGGGTGACGATGGCGATGGGCAGGCCTTCCGCCTCTGCCTGTCGAACAAATCGGTAGCCGCTGTACACCGTCAGGCTGGACCCGACCACCAACAGGACCTCCG
>JBCBZH010000307.1:0-4552 GCA_039815415.1 Bacteroidota bacterium | reverse complement strand
CCTAGAATTAATCCACCCACGTAGTTTTCGTCAGTGTCGTAGTTGGGATCAAGTTCTTTGATGACACCATAAATTGTCGTGTCGGGTGAGGATGAGGGCTGTGACGCCGCCGGTGAGCACGGGGTTGAGGGAGGTGAGACGCCTGGAAAGCGTCTAGGAACGATCAGAATAGGGAGCGTACCCCTCGAGGTCTCGTGGGGTCCATGCATTCGCGATTCGAAACATGCGCCATCGCTACGGTCGCAGAGTTCATGCCAGTCCGTCCGTGACGAAATCGGGACGGGAGCTGTGTCCGAAGATCCAGGCATACGCCTCGATCATCTGCTCTGCTGCCCGGGTCCATGCGTACTGCGTTTCTACGAGCTGGCGGCCGCGTTCGCCCATGTTGCGCCGCTGGTCGTCAGGGAGGCCCACCGCCTCTGAAAGGGCCCCTGTGAGGCCATCGGGGCCGGTCTCAACCTGCCAGCCACACGCGTGCGTAGAGAGCTGAGACCACGGCGTTCCTGTGGTGGTAATGACAGGCACGCCGCAGGCGAGCGCCTCGGCCACGACGATGCCGAAGTTCTCGCTGTGCGATGGCAGCACAAACAGATCCGCGGTGCGGTAGAGGTCCCACTTGGCGCCGTCCTCGATGGGTCCGATGAGTGTGATCGCGTCGTCGAGGCCGGCGTCCCGGATCGCCAGCTCGACCTCGAGCTGGTGACTGTTCTCATCTGGCCCAGCCATCACCAGTCGCCAGCCCGGCGGACGGACACGGTCCCACGCGTGGACGAGATCCAGGAGGCCCTTGACTGGATGGATGCGCCCAAGGAAGAGCGCTGTGCGTAGATCGATCGCTCGAGCTGGCGATGACGACGCAGGAGGAAAATCGACGCCATTCGGGATGGTTGCGATGGGTACGCGCAGGCCCAGGGCACGGATGGCGCCTGCTTCCGCATCCGAAGTAGCGTGGAGAAGGGCGGCGCGCGAAAGGTCGCGCTTCTGATAGAGGGTCCACGCGATACGCTTCTTGGCAGCCCCCTGGGCTAGCGCCCATGGAGAGACCATACCTCGAACGCTTACCACGCGTGGCACGCGATGGCGTCGGGCGACAGCTGCGGAAATCCGATTGGAGGGAAGCCAGAGGCCGTGATCATGAATGAGGCTCGTTGCCCCGAGCGCGTCTTCGAGCGTACATCCGAAGCGGGAGGTGAGAGGACGGATGATCTGCCGCGAACCGGGCCGGTCGGCCAGATGCACGGGGACACCCTCTGGCCGGATGATCTCATCGGTCTCTGACCGTCCGGCTACCACCTCTACGGTCGCGCCGTGTGCGGCTGTCGCGGCCGCCAGCGACCCGACGCTTCGGCTAGGGCCTCCATGGTCCGCCCGGAGCCCGTTGATGGTATGGACGATGTGGGGAGTCACGAGGGCATGGTGTCGGCCAGGACGCGTAGCCAACTGGCCCGGAATGTGGCTTCGTCACAGCCAAGGTGGCCCAGGGAGCGAGCTGCCGCCGAGCCTGCGCTCGCCAGGGCATCAGTGTCCATGTCCAGGTAATGAGCGAGGCCTGTCGCCAGCGCGTCCGAGGATTTGTCTGGGCAGAGATAAGCATCCTGGCCCTGCTCCACCACCAACTCGGGGAGCCCTCCGGACGGAAACAGTACGGTGGGTACGCCGGCTCGTTTCGCCTCGAGTACGGTGTTGGCAAGCGGCTCTTCCCACAGAGAGGGCGCTGTGTGTACGTCCGCCAGCTCGAGCAGGCCGGGGATGTCTTCGATGTAGCCGAGGAACCGAATGCGGTCTCCGAAGCCGCTTACCAGAACGCGCTTCACCCAGGCCGAGGCGTGGCCAGAGCCTCCCGGCGGTATCCCAGCCAGGAGAAACCGAACCTCGTCGCGCTGCCGACACATCGCGATGGCAGCATCCACCAGAGCGCCAACGCCCTTATGCTCCGAGAGCTGTCCCATGTAAACGACGGTGTGCCCAGCGAACGGTGCGGCCTCGCCGACGCGTTCCGCGCGGAGGTCATCGGGAAGGTCTGAACGGGCAATCTCTGATCGCCGAGGTGGGGTGCTCAGAATTACGGTGGTCTTCTCCTCTGGCACGCCTGATGCCAGAGCGGTCACCCGCACGTATTCCGAGTTGCACACAAAGCGGTCTACACGCGGCACGATGCCGCGCTGCCAGAGTTGGCGGTACACCGCGTGATGCAGCGTCGGTGCATCGCCCATTCGGTAGATCACGGCCGCTCCTGTGGCGCGCAACACAGGCAGCACGTTGAGCGCGTAGTGCGGGTTGGCGAGGTGGATGTGCGTCGGGCGAAACGAGCCAGCGATCTCGGCGAATGCTTGGCTGGCCGCACGGACCTGCTTCAGATTGCGAAGGGCTCCCCTCACACCAAGTCGTTTTGTGAAGTGGCGCGCATACGGAACTGGAGCCCACGCCAGCCCGAGAGTGTCGAGGTAGGGCTGAATCGCCCGGTCGCCCCAGGCAGTGTGTGTGGCAAAGCAAGCCTGAACGCCGTCTCGATGAAGAGCCCGGTAGACCTCGATGTTGCCGCGTTCCTGCCCGTTGAGCGCGAGGTTGCCGAGAGCGACGAGGACGCGCGGGCTGGCGGACCGATGCGTGCTCACGCGCGCCAGCCCCACTCGCGAGAGGGAACCGCTGGCTCTCCGTCAAACACAACGTCGTCTTCGGTCTCGTCCTCCATGGTGCCGTCCCGAAGCCAGTCTGTGACCCAGTCCTGCGTCAGCCGAAACACCAGCCCGACGACGATGAACTTCATCACGACGCCGCCGAGCAGCTTGATTGTAGCGACCTCGAGCTGGTACGCCGAGAGCAAGACGGCTGCCGAATAGGCATAGCCGATCAGGGGAATGGTCGCCTTCCTGGCAAAGAACAGATAGATCACTCCCCAGCCAACGCCTAGCAGGAAGATGGGGACAAACATCCCGAACGTACCAAAGTCGATGTAGCTCTCTCCCATATACCCGATGCTGATCGACGTGCCCTGGTCATCACTCGCGAGGAAGATGCCCGTGTACCGGGTCGTCACCTCTGAATCCGAGGGGAGGACTGGCTTGTTCGGGTAGATCACCCGAGGAACGAGGACGTGACGGACCGCACTTCCCCACAGGACGCCTTTCTCATGCGGAACGGAGGACGGAACCGCGTTGAGGACGTACCCAAAGAAGTCCACGTACGCCACTCGTTCAAGAAGCGGGTCCAGGCCGTCTACCAAGTCTTGCCGGGTCAGGCCGCCGACCATGTCCACGAGAAGGTCAATCTGCTCGCGCTGGTCGACAACCGCACCCTGCTGCTGAGATCCTCCAGAGATCGTCTCGCGATACTCGCCTTTGATCGCGGTCCACGTCACGCCCAGAACCAGCATGACCGTCACCACGGCGAGGCCTTTCATCGCAGATCCCAGCGTTACGCTGCGCCCAACCGAGAAGAAAGCGATCACGGAGACGAAGATCACCTCCTTGAACCCGGAGAAGAATCCAATGCCTGCGATAAACTCGAATCCGAACGCCGCAAGGAAGAACAGGTAGCCGTCCTTCCGGAGAAACACGAGGTAGGCCAGCAGATAGAAGCCGGACCACTTGAGCAGAGAGACAGCCAGAAGAATCTGGCGTAACGAGCTGAGGTACCCTACGGATTGGTACATCGCTGTCAGCCCGAGCGTGAGCGCCAGATACAGACCAAAGGCCTTCGGAATCGAGAAGGATTCGGCTTGGGCTCGCATCCGGTCCATGTTGGCGGGAGGGACCTTGCGCAAGACAAGGCGGATTCCCATCGCCAGCACAAGCAGCCCCGCAAGGCTCAGCCAGATTGCCTTATGAGTCTGCGGGGTTTCAAACGACGCGAACAGAACAAGGTCTGTCACATCGAGTCCGAGGATGTTTGCGTGAAACACCTTCGCCGTTGCCTGGAGCCACTGAAAGCCGAGAATGAAAAGAAGGAAAGGAGGTTCTCCTGGACGCCAGGCAAGTGCAGTCAGAACTGGAAGAATGGCAATGGAGCCAACTGTCAGGAGAGGGTTGGTGGTAAGCAACCCCAGCAAAGAGAGCCCGAAGAGGGCGACAACGACAGACGCTGGAAGCCCGAACGTGCTCGGCGAGACAGGGTGCGCCGTGTTCGTCTCGACATCGGGAGTCGGAGTTGGAGACATCATAGACGTGGGGCTATAGCTCAGCGTAGACGGACGCCCAGGCACGGGTGAAGGCCTCTCTGGATATCTCCAGGATAGACAGCGATGCAGAAGCCGCTCGGCCTCTCATTGCTAGTTCGTCATCGTCAAGATCCAGATAATGCTGAATCCCGGCCTCCAGAGCCTCTGCGGACTTGATGGGACAGAGGTAGGCGTCCTTTCCATGCTCCACTACAAGTTCAGGAAGCCCTCCAGATGGAAAGAGGACCGAGGGGACACCAGCGCGCTTTGCCTCGAGGGCTGTATTCGCTAGAGGCTCTTCCCAGACTGAGGGAGCGCAGTGGATATCAGAGAGGTGCAGAAGGCGGTCGACGTCCTCGATGAATCCCAGAAAACGAATCTGGTCCGAGAGGCCTG
>JBCBZH010000367.1:0-3132 GCA_039815415.1 Bacteroidota bacterium | reverse complement strand
GTGCCGGACAGCGAGACGGTCTTGTAGACGCCACCGCCGTTGCCGTTGACGAACGAGAGCGTCCACCCGGAGAGGTCGGTGCCTTCGAGGCCCGCCAGCTCGACGCCTTCGTTCTGGTCGCTGCCCGTGTTGTCATAGTGGATCTCGTTGACCCAGAGCGTGTCCGAAGCCGTTGGCGGCTCGGGGCTGCCGTTGAGGTTGTAGGCGCGGCGGGCGAGCGTCGAGTCGAGGATGAAGGGGTTGTGGGCGCCCTGCAAGCTGGCGATCCATGTGCTGCGCGCATACTCGGCGAGGTCCACGGGGTCGGCGTAGTGCCACACAATCAGGTCGTCCTTCTGGATGTCGAAGAAGTCCTGGGAGGTGTAGGCCGAGACCTGTCCGGGGTAGATCGCGCGGAAATAGAAGACGGCGCGTGCGGCGTTGCCCTTGTGATCCTCGCGTGGTTCGAAGCGGCCTCCCCAGGCGGGGTCTGGGTGGTCGTTGTCCTTCTCGCTCCACTCGGTCACGAAGACCGTCGGGATGGTCGACTGGCTGCTGGCCTGGCGGTACCAGCCGTCGGCTTCCGCATCCGGGATCTCGCCGTAGGGGTGGTTGGAGCGCGACGAGTTGACGTTGGCCTTCGCTGGGAAGAGGTGGTGCAGGTCACTCTTCGAGGGCTCATCGGCGGCGCCCTGCGATTGCGGCCACGTGTGCTCGGCGTTCACGCCCTTCTGGTAGGCATCCGTCGACGGGTCGGCATTGGGGTTGAGCTGGATGCAGAAGCGCGTGTAGACGCCACACAGCTCGCCGTTGACTTGCTGCTCGTGCGCGTAGAGAGAGTCGCGCGCCGGGCCGTAGCCGAGCGTCAAGGTGGGGGCGTAATCCAACTCGATGACGTCGAGCAGCGCTTGGCCCGTCTGGCCGGGATAGAGGATCGTCTGGGGTTGGGCGAGAACGGGTGCCGCCACGAAGAGGGCGGCAAGAGCAGCAAGGCGCATCAAGGAGGGGGAATGTGGAGTCTGCACGGATCGATAGAGTGGGGGCGACGTGGATCAGTCGCCCCATTCGGGTACGCATTTATTCCCCCTGGGACAGGTAATGTCGCACAGGACTACACCAGCCGCCCGGCACGGATAGAGCGCTCGAGCCAGATCCGCTTCTTCTCCAGCTCGACCACGCTTGCATCGGCCTGTGCGCTGGCGCGGGTGCGCTGCTTCCATGCCGCGTGGATGGCCCGTACCTCCACGTCCAGCCCGTACGAGGCCTCTTTCGCCAGCTCGGCGCACGCCAGTCGCAGCTCGCGCTCCTTCGCAGCCATGTCGATCACCTGGGGCCTCGAGCTGGCGAGGGGCACGTCGCGGTGGAAGTCGCGGGCGTAGCGGTACTCGGGCATCTGCTCCAGCGTGTGCGTCTGGCGCTGGCCCTGGCGAACGGACTTCAGCTCCCACGCGCTGTTCGTGTCTCCCGGCGCCACCCCCTCTGCGTTTCCGTTGCTCGGCTTCGTCTTGCGAACGCCGATCTGCTGCTCCGAAGCGATCCATCGAAGCGTGTCCACCACGCCGGAGTCGTCAGCGGCGTACAGGTCGCAGCGGTTGGCAGCCTCGGGCCAGTCGGGGACGTAGCGCATGCCTCGGAACACCTGCTGCATGGTCTTGGAGACGGCCCGCACGAGGTCGGCCTTGACGAGCACCGAGATCGGCTTGATGTCCGTGCCCTCGCCGATCATGTCCACCTGCACCATCACATCGATCTCGCCAGCTCGATAGGCGGCCAGCAGCGCCTCGCGCTCGCCTTGGGGCACATCCTGGCCGATGCGGGCGGAGGACACGTCTGGGTAGCGGCGTCGCACAAAGTCCAGGATGGCTGCTGCGTGGGCGTTGCTCATCCCGATGACGAGCATCTGGTGGTCACGGTAGCCAGAGAGCATCCGGCCGGTCCGGGCCATCGCCCGCGCCAGCTCGCCGCGCTTCTGCGCGAACCTCTCGAAGGCCGGGCCGAGGAGCGTGTCGAGGTAGACCTCGTGGAATCGGAGCTTCTGGCGGGCCAGGTAGGCGTCCACGTCCTGACTGTCGGTGGCCTCGCGGAGATCCGAGAGCGACACATCTACCTCTTCGCCCGTATCGGTGTGCACCATGCGCACGGTGTAGTCCACGATGTGGGCGTCCACGCGCTTGAGGATGCCGCCCTCGGCGTGGGCCTCACGCATCGTCACCTCGTGCAGCGCCTCGTAGTACTGGTTGCCCTCGGCATCCTCGGTGAAGGGCACGCCGAAGAGCGTTTTGTTGTCGCTTCGCATGGGCGTCCCGCTCAGCGCCACCGAGGCCGCGTGAGGGAACCGCTCGATCTGGCGCGCCCACGTGCCATCGGTCGCAAGGTGGTGCACCTCGTCGAACACGAACAGTGCCTTGGACGGACGGCAGAAATCCAGAAGGGCGTCATTGCCCCGTTCGCCCGAGGCGTACTGATAGGTGGTGACCACCACCTCCGTCGTCAGGTTCTTAAGGAACACCCGGTCCGAGTCCGCCACGCAGAACGAGACGGGCGGGGCGCCGAGCCAGTGGAAGACCTGCGCCAGCTCGTCGGCGTCAGCGTACTGGTCGCGGAGGTTGCCGCGCGGGACGAAGACCACAAGGCGGTTGGCCACCTCGAGCTGGCGGGCGACGAGGTAGGACGCCAGCGCGGTGATGGTCTTGCCGTAGCCCGGAACGAAAACGCCGAGGGCGTTGCGATCGCCGCGCTGCAGGGCCTCAGCCCAGGCCGCCAAGAACGCCCGCTGGCCTGCACGGAAGGCGAACCCATCGCGCAGAGCGATGCCGGGGAGCGAGACGCCGGGCTTGGCGTCCGCGGGGAGCGGTCGGGCAGGGGACGACATGAACAATCCGGGGGAGACCGCTCCTGAACGAGCGGGGTCCGAACCTACGCTCGCCCCTGTGTCACCGGCACGGCGCACCGGGGAAAACCGCGCCTCGGATTCCCCTTAAGCCGAGAGGAGTCCATTCGATCCTCTGAGCCACCCGGCGCCGCTCATCGAAGACCTCGTGGTACACCGCATCCCATGTTGAAGCAACTCGTGTATGTCTCGTCGGCTGTGCACCCGTTGTCAGACGAGGAGTTGGTTCAGATCCTTCGCGTGAGCCGCCGCAACAACGCGGC
>JBCBZH010000208.1:0-7913 GCA_039815415.1 Bacteroidota bacterium | reverse complement strand
TGTTGGACCTGGAGGACGGAACGGTCGCGTTCAAGAGCATCCACGGTGCCTACATGGTTGCGATAGGGGGCCCGATGCCCCTCGGCCCTGTGCGCGAAAGACGCCATCGAGGTCGCCCAGGTGCATCGCCAGTGCGTCGGAATCCATCGCCAGCTCGGCTGGGACACGCATCTCGAACCGGTCGCAGCGGACCCGGCCTCCACTCTGCATCTCCAGCCGATGGGCATCCGTGACCGTCCGCAAGGCTCGGTTCTCCCACGTCTCGTCCGACGAGCTGGCGGGCGTGTACCCAAGCACCGAGAGCACGAGCGGTGCCTCCGCTGTGAAGGCATTCAGGAACGGGTGAAGCTCTAGGCGGCGTGAAACCGGAAGAATGAACCGGTTCAGCATCCATGCGTCCGGCCCCTTGCGATCGCGCAGGTAGGTAAACAGGGCCGGGCGGAGATCGAGGGCAGCCGGCGGAAAGAGC
Organism: Bacteroidota bacterium; assembly: GCA_039815415.1. Classification (GTDB taxonomy): domain Bacteria; phylum Bacteroidota; class Rhodothermia; order Rhodothermales; family Rubricoccaceae; genus JBCBZH01. The sequence continues at coordinate 7,444 of JBCBZH010000208.1, read as the reverse complement.
CCAGCATAATCGATCAGCCCCGATAGGAAGGCTCGCTGACTAGAAAGCATGAAAGGGAGAAAACGGCGAACGGAGCAGCCATTCAGGGTGACGGCACGCCCGCCCAGCACGAATGGACCCTCCGCCGCGCCCACGCGTGAAACAAAGGACGAGTAGCTTAGACGCACCCGGCCGACACTGTTCCGGCGCGGCCCTGCCTCTCAGGCTCCCCAGAACGCCTTCCCCGACTGTACCCATGTCTTCCCTTTCTCTCTCCCGCTTTTCCTTCCTGACGCTTTTTGCGTTCGTCGCCATCGTGCTCGGTGGCGCTGACGGCTGCTCCAGCGACCCGCAGGTCGAGGGGGCGAAGCTCTACATCAACAACAAGGAGTATGACAATGCCCTTGACAACCTAGACGAGGCCCTCGCGACCAACCCGGACAACGTCGAAGCGCTTGTCCTCAAGGCTGAGGTGCTTCGCCTGATGGGAGGCGAAACGCCCACCGCTGAGGTGGAGCGGCGCGCCTCGCTCTTCGCCGACATGACGGCCACTGTAGACCGAGCCGTGCAGCTTGCACCCGATGACCAGAGTGTCATCGACGCGAAGGTCAACGCCTGGGCCTATGCCATCAACGAGGGCAACAAGACCCTCCGCTCAGACGCTGACCCATCCGACGCTGCAGCCTACTTCAGGGGCGCAATTACTCTCCAGCCCGACTCCATGCAGGGGCCGTTCGGCCTCGGTCTCGCAGAGCTTCGCGGGGCCAACTTCGAAGCTGCCATCGAGCCGCTTGCGCGGGCCGTCGAGCTGGCGCCGGAGGATGCCAACACGCATGAGTACCTCGCCCGGGCCTACCTCGCCACGGACCGCGCGACCGAAGCCGTCGAGGTGCTGGAAGCTGCACGCGACCGCTTCCCGGACAACGACGACCTGCGCACGACCCTGCTCAACGCCTACGCCAACGCAGGCATGGTGGACCGTGCCATCGCGGAGTACGAATCCGAGATCGCGTCTGGCCGCGTATCGGGAGAAGCTGAAGGGCTGATCCGATACAACTACGGCTCCCTCTTGCTCTCGGCGGACCGCATCGATGAGGCTATCGAGCAGTTGGGCATGGCGGTGGACCTCAATCCGGACAACCCGGATGCGCAGTACAACATGGGCGCAGCGCTCCAGAACAAGGCGAGCGCGCTTGCCCGCGAGGCCAATGAGACCGAGGACAACGCTGCGGCCAACGCCCTCATTGAAGAGCGCAATGGGCTACTGGAGCGGGCCCTCCCCTACCTCCAGGCCTCCCGCGATCTGGCCGACGCCGCCGACCAGCAAAACGCATGCACGGCTCTCTTCCAGGTCTACACACAGCTCAACCGGGTAGACGACGCCAACGCAGTCGCCGAGTGTGCGGGCATGTCGACGAACTAGGCCCGACCGTTTTCTGTCCTTGCGGGGACGCAGCCGGGCCGCCCGTCCGCTGCGTCCCCGTTCTCGTTTCAACACTTCCGATGACTGATTCCGACCACGGCTTTGGGACTCGCGCCGTCCACGCCGGCCAGCAGCCCGACCCCTCGACCGGCGCCATCATGACGCCTGTGTACTTCACCAGCACATACGTCCAGGCCGCACCGGGCGACCATCAGGGACACGAGTACGCTCGCGTGTCCAACCCGACGCGCTCAGCACTGGAAGGCAACCTGGCCTCGCTCGAAGGTGCGGAGCACGGCATCGCCTTCGCCTCCGGCGTTGCAGCCATCGATGCCATCCTGCGCCGCCTCCGCCCTGGAGACCACGTGGTCTCCACCGACGACCTCTACGGAGGCACCTATCGCCTCATGCGGCAGGTATTCGAGCCGATGGGCATCGGGTTCACGTTTACGGACCTCACCAGCTCAGACGCGGTCGCCAGTGCGATGACGGCCCAAACCAAGCTGCTCTGGATTGAAACGCCCACGAACCCGCTCCTGAAGGTGTTCGATATCGCCGAGTTGGCGACGCTGGCACACCAGCAAGACGTGACGGTGGCGGTCGACAACACCTTCGCCAGCCCGTATCTGCAGCAGCCGCTGGCGCTCGGCGCGGACCTGGCTGTGCACTCCACCACCAAGTACCTCGGCGGCCACTCCGATGTGGTCGGAGGCGCGGTGCTGACCAATGACGACGCCTGGGCGGAGCATCTGCGGTTCCAGATCAAGGCCGTCGGCGCAGCTCCGGGACCGATGGACAGCTTCTTGCTGCTGCGCGCGACCAAAACCCTGCACCTGCGCATGGAGCGGCATTGCGACAATGCCCGCGCCGTCGCGCACTTCCTACGCGACCATCCGGCCGTCGGCGACGTGCGCTATCCAGGCTTCGAAGATCATCCGGGGCACGAGATCGCGGCTCGTCAGATGCGTGACTTCGGGGGCATGGTGTCGCTGGTGCTCAAGGACGACTCACTCGACACGGCTGTCCGGTTGATGCAGGCGACGAAGGTCTTCGCGCTGGCGGAAAGCCTCGGCGGCGTCGAGAGTCTGATCTCTCACCCGGCGAGCATGACGCACGGCTCCATCCCCGCCGAGGTGCGCCGCGCCGCCGGTCTGCCCGACTCGCTCGTTCGCCTCTCCGTAGGGGTCGAAGACGCGGCCGACCTGATTGCCGATCTGGATCAGGCGCTGAACAGCCTCGCCAACTCGTCGGTGCCCGTAGGCGCGTCAGCTCGCCCAGAGCCCGAGCCGGTCGCCACAGCCCTACGCTGATGCCTCCAGCATCGAGCTGGCGACTGTGATCGTATCGCCAGCTCGAACGGTCCCTTCGCGGAGGACGCGGGCGTACCAGCGGGTCTCGCCTGGCGCCCGCTTGGGCTGGATGCGCTTGAACTGCCGGTCTTTGAACGAGCCAGCGATGGTGTTGCAGGGCTCCACACGAGTCGTGAGCTGGATCTGCACCTCCCCGATGTCCAACACGGTGTCCGGCTCCAGTGTGCTCCAGTCCAGGCCCGCGACGGTCAGGTTTTCGCCTACGGAGCCCGGAAAGATGGGGTGCCCCTCATCCTGAAGCTCCCGAATCAGCTCGACGGGAAACAGACACACGGCGCGCTCGGGCCCACCATGTACCTTCGGGTGATTCACAGCATCCCCAGCCAACCCGTTCGTCCCCACAAACGCTTCGGCAACAGCGCGTTTCGGCACGCCGCCGTTGGACACGTTGATCTGGAGAACACGGGCAGGCATAGCGGTCGGGCTGGCGAGACTCCGAACATACCGCGCTCGCTACCGACGGTTGACCGTCCAGTCGTAGGCGAATCGCACATCGCCAGCTCGACGCATCGCTACGATGGTCTTGCCTTGGAGGACGCGCTGGACTCTCAAGCTGCTCGACGCCACAGCGAGGCGGTCTCCCAGAGGCGTCCCGTCTCGTTCGAAGTCCTCCGCGAACCAGTCGAAGATGGACGACACCACGACCCGGTTTCCCTCAACGCGGGTTGCGCGGGACGAGCCTAGAAAGGCGCGCCATGCACGGTCGAGCTGACCGCTGACGCGCGTGGCCGTGAACGCCTCCCGCACGAGAGGTGGGCATGAGACGGCCGCGCAGTTGAGCCCCGCGTGAACGCGCGGATCGAGGCGACTCGGGCGGAGGCCCCGAGCGGACGACGGGACGGAGGTCCCATCCACACGATTCTGGCGCCGCAGAATCCCGTGCTCGAGCTGGTTGAGGGTGATCTGCTGCCCGGCCACCCGAACAGGCGTCTCAAAGAAGGCCTCGAAGAGGTTCTGCCGCTCCAGGTTGCGCGCGCGCGGCGAGTCCACGACGCGCTTCAGGACGTGCGCGTTGTAGGCATTGAGCAGGAACGCGGTCTTCTGCGCGTCGGAGCGGAGCGAGGCCGGATCCGTGGTCCCAATGGCGTTAAGGGCCGCGCCGAGATCGTCAGCGTGCTGGCGTGCGAGTAGGCTATAGTCCACCAGCCCGTCGGCGCCCACCACGGCGCCAAGAACCCGGTTGAGCGGCGCCTCGACGGCAGGCTGGGCTGAAGTGGATGCCGCCAGCCCGAGGACAAGGACTAGTAGAAGAGGTCGAGGAAGGAATCGCATACCGCACAGACGGAGCCCACGCGTCAGTGATTCCATCCGGACGCTCAGCATCGAGCTGGCGAGCAGTATCGCCAGCCCGAGCATCCAACCGGAACGCAACGCTAGAACGAGAGGACCTCGCGGGCGGCCTCCATCACATCATCGTCCTGCGGGAGCACCGCCCTCTCGAGCGGATCTGCGAACGGGATGTACGTGAACGCTCCCGCGACACGCTTGACCGGCGCGTCGAGCTGATGGAACGCGTCCGAGGCGATCTGAGCGGCGATCTCGGCGCCGAAGCCCATGAACTCATGGTCCTCGAAGGCCACCAATACGCGGCCCGTCTTGCGAACCGATGCCAGGACCGTCTCGGAGTCGAACGGGAGAATGGAGCGCACGTCGATGACCTCCACCGACACGCCCTCTTTCTCCAAGGCCTTCGCCACGTTCAGCGCCTTGTAGACAATGGCGCCCCATGTAACGATGGTCAGGTCCGTGCCTTCTCGCGCGATGCGGGCCTTGCCCATCGGCACCAGCCAGTCTTCGTGGGGTTCTGGTGACCGCGCAGGCCCCTGCCGATAGAGCGACTTATGTTCGAGGAACAGCACCGGATCGTAGACCCGGATGGCCGACTTGAGCAGGCCTTTGGCATCCGCCGCGTTGGACGGCATCACCACCTGAAGCCCAGGGAAGTGCCCGAAAAAGGCCTCGATGTTCTGGCTGTGGCAGAGCCCGCCGTGGATGTACCCCCCACACGGCACGCGGATCACCATCGGGCACGACCACTCGTTGTTGGACCGGTACCGGAGCGGCGCCGCCTGGTTGCGGAGCGGCTGCATCCCGGGCCAGATGTAGTCGGCAAACTGGATCTCCACCACCGGCTTGTACCCGGCCACCGCCAGCCCGACGGCGCTTCCGATCACGGAATGCTCCGCCAGTGGGCTGTTGAAGCAGCGATCCGGGCCGTGCTTGGCCGTCAGGCCGCGGGTTGCCGTAAACACGCCGCCTTTGCCGCCCCCCACGTCCTCACCATACACCAGCACACGATCGTCCCGAGCCATCTCTTCGTCGAGCGCATGGTTGATGGCATCCACGAGGACCACCAGCTCGCCGGTCTCTCCCTCGACCTCGTACTGGCGCTCGTCAGGGCCTTCATAGTAGACGTGGTCGAGCGCCGTCGCGGGATCCGGATCCGCCTGCTTCTCGACCACCTTCGCCAGCTCGTCGATCTCACGAGCCACGTCTTCGCGAAGCGCCTCTACCTCAGCATCGGTCATCACCCCAGCCTCCACAAGGCGTGCGGCGAAGAGCGGGATCGGGTCGCGCTGGCGGTCGGCGTCGAGCGATGTGTCCTCGCGGTACTTCTTGTGGTCATCCGACGAGGAGTGCGGGAGGAGGCGCACCACATCGGCGTGCAGCGCGACCGGGCCCTTTCCGGCTCGAGCGTGTTCGAGCGCGGCGCGCGCCACCGACGCACTGGCGAAAAAGTCGGTGCCGTCGTAACGGACGCGCTCGAGGCCGGTATAGCCTCCGAGAAGCGGCCAGATAGACCCACCCGGCGTCTGCTCCTCCACGGGTACCGAGATCGCAAACCCGTTGTCCTGAACGTGGAAGATGACCGGCAGGCTTTCCTTGGCCGACCAGCTCAAGGCCTCGTGGAAGGCCCCCTGACTGGTGGAGCCTTCGCCCCCGGAGACGTACACGGCAGGCATCTGCTCGGCGTCGTCGGGCGTGTCGCGCTGGATCGCCAGCCCGACGCCCACCGCCGGGACATACTGCGCACCTACAGAGGAGGACGTGGACACGATGTTCAGGTCCCTCTTGCCAAAGTGCTCCGCCATCTGACGGCCTCCGCTGGAAGGATCGCCCGCCTTCGCGAAGTGAGCCTGGAGAACCTCCTCGGGCGTCATGCCAACGGCCAGCGCCGTCGCCAGGTCGCGATAGTAGAACAGAAACCAGTCTTCGCCTCCGTTGAACTGGTTGCCGAGAGCCACCTGCGACGCCTCGTGCCCGGCCGAGCCGATGTGAAAAAACCCCTTCCCCTGCTTGAGCAGCGTCAGCATCTTCTCGTCCAGCTTCCGCGAGGTCATCATCAGGCGGAGCATGCGCTTCAGCTCCTCAGGATCGAAGTCCTCAGGCCCGAGCAGCGGAACGTCCAGCGTTCCACTGATGCCCTCCGGCGCCTCCTCTGCGCCTTTCTCTGGATCCACCTGGGCGTCAAACGCGGCATCGACGGCTTCTGTCACCTCCGCGATGTCTGTCTCGAACTGGAGATCCGCATCGGCGAGCTGGCGTGCATCCGCTGGCGACCCGTCGCCCGCAGGCTCTGGGCTCACGATCGAATGGGTCTGGAAGGCGAGAGGGCCAGCCTCTGGAAGCGCTTCGCGCGAGGCATCATCGGGGAGGGCGGGACGGTTTTCGGAAGCCATAGGGGATGGAGAAGGAAGACCGCGGCATCCTCAAAAACAATGCGATTTAGCCGCTGGGGAGTTGGTTCTTGAAGATACGCGTGGCCCTCACGGCGGGTCCCGGCCAGCCCCCCAGGAACCCCAGCCCAGTCCTCCCGTCCGACGAGCACGTCTCCCCTCGTTTCGTGCCACATCCTGACCCCAGCTCGTCATCAGACACACGCTCGAAAGGCGCGTCTGGAGGCTGGGGACGGCGATTGGGCGTGGCAGGCTTCCTCTTCTTCCTGATCACAGGCCTTCTCTGGTTGGCGGTCCCTGCCGCGGCTGTGCTCTTCGGGACGTCGTGTTAAGTGCGTGGGAATCACGAAGTGGTGCAAGCGGCTTCGCCTTCAGGTGACCTCCGCGTGTGGCGATACTGTGAGCCGAATTGTCGCGTGTCCATGCCCACCACCACCGTCTATTCTCTCGCGCTCTGCGTACTGCTCGTGGCCTCAGCGTCAGCCAGTGCCCAAGAGACCGCTCGCGTGGATGCGCGTACCCAGCGCGTCCTCGGCAGCCAAACGGCTCAGGTCAAAACCGCTGACGGGAGAGTCGAGTCTCGCCGCTCGACGCTCGTCTACGACCCCATCGCAGGCGAGTACGTGACGACGACGTATGACGCGTCAGGGCGCCAGCTCGATCGAACCGTGACGCAGACCCGGATGATTGGGCCCTCCCCTGCGGAGGCCACGCGTGCTGAGCACTTGATCCGCACCGACCCCGAGTTGGCGGCGGTTATCGCCAGCGCGGAGCATCCGGTGACGGTTTCGGGTGGATTCCCGCTGGTACGCGAAGTCGGCCACACCTGTGGTCCTGGGTCGCGCTGCTTGATGTACGACATCTTTGAAGTGATCCCCGCCAGCTCGAAGGGAGAGCGCGCCCGTGCCCGTAGGATTCGATTCGTCGTCGTGGATCTGCGCGCCATTGAGGTGTTTTCGCGCGACTTTGACCCGGCCGTGGAGGGCAACTTTGCC
>JBCBZH010000246.1:0-6784 GCA_039815415.1 Bacteroidota bacterium | reverse complement strand
GGCAGAGCGCCCGCCAGCTCGTTCTCACCAACTCGCGATTCCATGACCCGCTTTCACACCCTGGCCGCTGTTCTTCTCGCATTTACCCTCACCGCCTGCGACAGCGCAGCGCCGGAGTCCACCTCGTTGGCGGGAATCTGGGAGGGCCAGATCACGCATCCCAACCCAGACTTCTCGGGGACGCTCACGCTCACCGTCACTCAAGCTGGCGACGTGATTGGCGGAGACGCTCGGTGGCGGTACCCCGGCGAGTCCATCAGCGGCGTTCTGATCGGTACGGTCCCGGATTCAGGTCCCGTCACGTACACCCTCGATTTCGGCACCCGAGGCCAGTACCTCCACGAAGGAACCGTTCGGGGGGGTGTGCTGAGCGGTACGTGGGTCTCCGCGTCTCGGCGGGCGATCTCGGGGACGATGGCTCTCGATCGTCAGTAGCTCCTCTCAAAGCTGCTATGGAGGCCCGTTCCGATCCCGGAGCGGGCCCCGTTGTCTTGAGGCGTTCGTTCCTGATATACAGCCAAGCTCGTACGGGTTGACAGAGCCACGTCTCTCGCCGCCTTTCTCTCCTGGCCGTCATGCCTGCGGAGCTTGCCCCTGCGTAGGCAGGGGGCAGGCCTCGACTCGCCAGCTCGAGGGGAGCCGACGAACACGCTGTCTACCCAAGAGAGCTATGCTACAAGTATCTGTAAACATGAAGTCTCAGCAGGAGTGATCGGTCGAGAGGTGAAAGCCAGCGTGAGGGAATGAAGGGCATTCATACCTGGTTCCTCCACCTCATCATCCCATGCGTACTCTCTCACGCCTTCTCGCCGCCCAGGCCGGTCTCATCCTGCTTCTCGTGGCGGTGTCTCCATCCTCGACAGCCCAAGGGGCCACGTCTCCGCTGCGGGACGGCCTTCACGTTTCTGTTGGAGTGGGATCGGCCTCGGTCTCAGCCTCCTGTGTCTCTTGCGAGACGGACTTCTTCAACGACCGGACGACGGGGTTTTCCGGAATCGCCCAGATTGGTGGAACAGTTACGTCTCGGTTGGTGCTCGCTGCAGAGTTCGCAGGCTGGATCAACAACGACGCGGTTCTGGACCGTCGGATCGCATCTCTGAACGTGGTTCTGCTGGGGTACCCCAGCGACAACCATGGGTTCTTCCTCAAGAGCGGCATTGGGGGGCTCCGAGCTGTCGCCGAGAATGAGCTCGGCTACATCGCAACGGATACGTTCACATCGCAGATCGGAATCGGGTACGACGTTCCTGTTGGTGCCGTGGATCTGACGCCGTACGTGACCTACATCCGGACGTTCTATGGAGAGACCAGTGTAAACGGTTTCCTCAGCTCGGAAGTGGTGTACCCCAATGCGATTCAAGCTGGCGTCGCGCTAACTCTCCACTGAGGGCGCCTACCTGGGGCTGCGGATAGAGAACGGGGGCGGCGTCATCAGATGCCGCCCCCGCCAGGGATTGGGTGAGCCGTCGCCAGCTCGAGCCGAAGGCCGACGGAGTCCACCGAAGGCCGGCGTTAGCCAACTGGCGGAGCCCCTTCGAGCTGGCGACGATCCGCTGGGCGCGACCTGGACGAACGGCCTGGGGACCGCTCCCTAGCGATCCGGGACGGCCTACGCCCGGTCTTCCAGGGCGACCACGATGGGCGTGGCGGCCGTCTGCACGATGCGCTCTGAGACGCTCCCGAGCAGGCGAGCCATGCCCGCCCGTCGACCGACCACCACAAGGTCGGGGGGCGTTTCAGCGATGGCCTGAGCGATGGCTTCAGTGGGAGACCCGTTGCGAATGTCGGAGCGGACCTCAACGCTGTCAGCCACCCTCGCGGCAAGCGCGTCGACGCGCTCACGGGCATCTGAGTCTGCGGATCCGGCATGGAGAAGATCGAGCCGAGCATCCAAGCCCTCCGCCAATCCCGCTGCGAGGTCAACAGCTGCCTCGCTGGCATCCGAGAGGTCGACGGCGCAGAGAACGACCCCAGGCAGGTCATCGTATGCACGGGACTCGTCGTCCGCTGTGTCGCGAGCAGGAACGACGGTGGCGACGGGGCACGGTGCTTCACGGGTGAGGTGCTCAGCGATGCTGCCGAGCACGGCTCGGCCGACCCCTCGACGTGCGTGGCGGCCCATCACCACGAGGTCGGCTCCGATCTCGGCGGCATGCCGTGCGATGGTTGGTCCGGCAGCAACCTCATGGAAGACAGCGTGCTCCATGCGAACGCTCCCGGGATCGAAGGGGGTGCCGTCGCCACGGTCGTGGTCCACGATACCCTTCAGCCGTTCTCGGAGACGAGCAGCAAGGCCAGCAGCGTCGTCAGGGGAGCCATACGGGTCCTCGGAGAGGACATCGACATGGACGAGGTGGAGCGTTGCGTCGGCGCGGGCGGCGAGGCGAAGCGCGACGGCGAGTGCGGCCTCAGAGGGAGGAGAGAAGTCGCGCGGGACGAGGATGTGGCGAATCGAACGCATGGGAACTTGTGGTCCAAGAGAGGGCAGGTCGCTCCCTTAGGGGAGGCGTGTACCACATTCGCGATGTCCGCCGCCCGCACGCAACAGGCGAGGCACCAGCGCGTCGCCGGGGACGCGCTGTGGAGTGTGTAGGCGCTGCCCTCACACGCGCATCTCGGTATCTCTCCGAACCGGGAGAGGAGGCGGCCAGTTCGCCGCGCGCCGTCCGGAAAAGCGCGAGGGCGGCATCCGAAGACACCGCCCCCATGGAGACCGTCGGTAGAATCTCGCCAGTTGGCTACCGCCGACCTTCGGTTGACTCCGTCGGCCTGCGGTTCGAGCTGGCGATTAGCCGCCGAGCGCGAAGCGGACGAACCGCTTGATGCCGGCACCCTTGCTGTCGAGCATCTTCTGGACGGTCATGGACGAGTCCTTGACGAAGGGCTGCTCCACGAGCACGTTGTCCTTGAAGTAGCGGTTCAGCTTGCCCTCGGCAATCTTGTCGAGGATCTGCTCGGGCTTGCCTTCGGCGCGAGCCTGCTCACGGCCGATCTCGCGCTCCTTGTCCTGGATGTCTTGCGGGACGTCTTCGCGGGTGGCAGCAACTGGGTTCATGGCCGCAGCCTGCATCGCCACATCGCGGCCAGCTTCCGCCAGCTCGCCGTTGCCGGTCATCTCCACGAGCACACCGAGCTTGGCGCCAGGGTGGATGTAGTCAATCACCTGGCCGCCGTCGGCCTCCACGATCTCGAAGCGACGCAGGTCGATCTTCTCGCCGATCTTGCCGGTCATCTGGGTGAGGGCCGCCGAGAGGGGCTGGCCGCCGAGGTCCATGTTCATGGCGGCCTCGAGGTCTGCGGGGCGGGCAGCGAGGAGGGCGTCGACCACCTGGGTGGCGAAGGCGACGAAGTCATCGTTGCGAGCCACGAAGTCGGTCTCTGAGTTGACCTCAGCGATGACAGCAACGGTGTGGTCCGCGTTGGCAGCGGTCACGATGGCGCCCTCCGTGGCGTCGCGGTCGGCGCGCTTGGCAGCGACCTTCTGGCCTTGCTTGCGCAGGTTCTCGATGGCAGCGTCGAAGTCGCCATCGGCCTCGGTGAGAGCCTTCTTGCAGTCCATCATGCCCACGCCCGTGATCTCACGGAGGCGCTTGACGTCTTGTGCGGTAATAGCCATGTCGATGTCTGGGGGATTAGGGGTTGGGGATTGGGCGCCAGATGGGACAAGACAGAGTCCGTTCTCGGCGCCATCGCCTCCTAGAACGTCCCCTTTCCGGCGGGGAGAGGGACAGGGTGAGGAGGCACACCCGGGGCTACATGAAAACGAGGCGGGGACACGGCGCGCGTCTCCCCGCCTCGGCGGTTGGGGCGCGAGGCGCGGCTACGCGCTGGCGGAATCCTTCTCGGCGTCGGCGAGGGTGACGACCTCTTCAGCCTCCTTCTTCTCTTCAGCCTCGGCCTTCTCCGCCAGCTCGGCAGCCTCAGCCGCGCGGGTGGCGGCCTCAGCCGCAGCCTCTTCGCGCTTGGCCTGCCCAGCCTGACGGCCCTCGATGATGGCGTCGGCGATGATGCGTGTGAACAGCGACACCGACTTCATGGCGTCGTCGTTGGCTGGAATCGGGAAGTCCACCAGATCCGGGTCCACGTTCGAGTCCACCAGCGCAATGATCGGAATCTTGAGCTTGCGGGCCTCATCAACGGCGATGTGCTCGCGGCGGATGTCAACGACGAACAGGGCGCCCGGCAGGCGGCTCATGTCAGAGATGCCGCCAAGGACGCGGTCGAGCTTCTCCAGCTCGCGGCGGCGCATCAGGCGCTCCTTCTTCTTGAGCTGGGCTGTGGTGCCATCCGCCTCCTCGCGGCGCAGCGTCTCCATGCGACGGAGGCTGCCTCGGATGGTCGAGAAGTTGGTGAGCATGCCACCGAGCCAGCGGTCGACGGCGTACGGCTGTCCGGCGCGCTCGGCCTCCTCCTTGACCACGTTCTGGGCCTGCTTCTTGGTGCCGACGAACAGGACTGGCTTGCCGCGCGAGGCGAAGCGAGCGGCCGCGTCGGCAGCATTTTCAAGGAGTTTCTGGGTCTGCTTCAGGTCCAGGATGTGGATCCCGTTCCGCTGCATGAAGATGTAGGGGGCCATCTTCGGGTTCCACCGGCTGGTGAGGTGCCCGAAGTGGGCGCCTGCGCGGAGCAGGTCTTCAATGGAGGCGCGTGCCATGGTCTGAGGGGGTGTGCGCCGTGAGTGGCGCGGGTTGTGCCTGGCCCCGCCGTCGCTCGAGCTGGCGATCCGTCGCAGCCATCGGGAGATGACGTGTTCGGGACACCCGCCAGCTCGTCGGGCGGGGTGTGAGATAGGGCGGCGGGCTTGAGGCTCTGAGAGGTGGGCCCTCGCCCATCGCCCAGAGTGGACGGCCCACAGCCGCGGAGCGTTTAGCGCTTCGAGAACTGGAACTTCTTGCGGGCCTTGGGCTGGCCGGGCTTCTTGCGCTCGACCATGCGCGGGTCGCGCGTCAGGTAGCCGCCGTCGCGGAGGGGCTTGCGCAGCTCCTCGTTGTACTCAACGAGGCAGCGGGCGATTCCGAGCTGGACGGCCTCGGACTGGCCGGTGAGGCCTCCACCGCGAGCATTGACGAGCACATCGAACTGACCGCGCAACTCGGTGGCGTCGAGAGGAGCGGTGGCGGCGAGCTGGCGAATCTTCGTTGGGAAGTACTCGTCCAGCGGACGCTTGTTGACGATGACCTGGCCGGAGCCGGGGCGGAGATACACACGGGCGACGGAGGTCTTGCGACGGCCGACGGCCTGGAACTGGGTTGCCATAGAAGGGCGGTAGGCTAAACGCTGTGGGCCTCGGGCAGGGCTGCGGCTCAATGTCCACGGCCCACGGCCTGTACTTAAATGTCGAGGGTCTGGGGCTGCTGCGCGGCGTGCGGATGCTCGGGGCCCGCATACACGTTGAGCTTCTTGATCATCTGGCGGCCCAGCTTGGTGCGGGGCAGCATGCCCTTGACCGCGTTCTCGATGATGAACTCGGGCTTGCGCTCGCGGACCTCCTTCGGCGTCCGGCTCTTGATGCCGCCGGGGTACCCCGAGTGCCTGAAGTACTGCTTCGCCGTCTCCTTGGAGCCCGTGAAGCGAACCTTGTCCGCGTTCACCACCACCACGTGGTCGCCCACGTCCACGTGCGGCGTGTACTCTGGCTTGTGCTTGCCACGCAGGATGGTCGCGATGCGCGCAGCAAGCCGACCGACGACGAGGTTCTCGGCGTCCACGACGTACCAGTCAGACTCCACGGAGCCGGGCTTGGCGTTGTAGGTTTTGAACGAGTTCGGATTCATATCAGAAGGGGAGGGGGCGGAATCGCCACGCCTCGGCGCGCAGGACGCACTAAGCAGACAAAAAAACGGGCGACCCGAAATGCCTGGAGGCAAGCGCCTCGGCTGGTCGCGCCGTGGGCTCGGATAGTCACCGAGCGCAATAGAGCCAGGGAAGCTAGGGCTGGCTCTGAGCAGACACAACGAAGCGGAGCACTCGGAGGCCTCCAAACGGCAGGGTTCAAGGATTCTTCCCCAGTTTGGGCGTCCGTCCTATCTTGGTCGCCGCCCGTTTGCCCGGTTCGTGCCTCACACCTCCTCCTCTGGTCTCGACGCCATCGCGGCCCGCATCGGGTTCGCGCTGGACGACTACGAGGCTGCAAACAGCGCGTTTGGACGCTGGCAGGACTCGCGCGAGGACACGGATCTAGAGACGATCCAGATGTGGGCCTATGGGTACGTGCAACGCTATTTCCTCTCGCGGTTCGCGAATGAGCGTTCGGGAGGAGCCAGTGACATCGACGCAGCCGTCACGCGTGCCTTCACGCGCATCCTGGATGCCCTGCACCGCATCACGGGCGCTTTCGCCAGCTACGTCAGCGTGGTCTGCAAGAACGTGCTTCTGAATCACCGGCGGGACCGCAAGCAGACGACCGAGGTGATGGAGGACACTGCCACCGAGCGCCAGCTCGAGGCCGAGGCCTACGACCGTCAGCTCGTGCAGCGCGTGGTCGCGTCGGCATTCGACGGCCTGCCTCCAGCCATCGGTACGGTGGGGCGGATGCGTTACCTCGAGCTTAAAGCCTACGATGAGATCGCGGAGGCAACCGGGCACCCCATTGCAACGGTCCGCACATACGCGGCTAAGGTGCGGACCCGCCTGGCCGACCATCCCGACCTTCGCGAGCTGCACTTCTCCGACGTTCTGCCTCCGGGCGTAACACTTTCTCCATGAGGTAACCGGCTCTCGCCTTGAGTCTCACAGGTTAGATCGGCATGCTCTCCGGGTCTATAGAGACAGCCTCCTCGCGCGC
>JBCBZH010000228.1:0-7394 GCA_039815415.1 Bacteroidota bacterium | reverse complement strand
GGACGGTACCGTAACCTCCGATCCCCAGCACCCGTTGAACCCCTTCCGTGCCTTTCTAGATCGTGAGTGATCTCGCCGTCCGCACAACAGGACTCTCCAAGACCTACGGCGGCCGCCAGCCCGTCGAGGCCCTCAAGCCGCTGGACTTGTCGGTGACAGCCGGGGAAACCTTCGGGCTCCTCGGACCCAACGGAGCGGGCAAGACGACCCTGGTCAAGCTGCTTCTTGGGCTAGCGCGCCCAACATCCGGGTCGGGCGAGATCCTCGGGCAGGACATTCGCCAGCCCGAGGCTCGGGCAGCTGTGGGCTACCTCCCCGAAGGCCACCGTTTCCCGACCTTCCTGACCGGCTCCGAAGCTCTCGACCTGTTCGCGCGGATGGCACGCGTCTCCGATGCTGACCGGCGCCAACGAGCTGGCGAACTGCTCGAACGCGTCCGCCTAAGCGATGCCGCGAATCGTAAGGTGGGCACGTATTCCAAAGGGATGCTGCAACGCCTGGGCATCGCGCAGGCATTGATGAACCGCCCCAAGCTCCTCTTCCTCGATGAGCCTACCGATGGCGTGGATCCCGTCGGCCGCCGCGATATCCGGGACCTGCTCGAGGCGCTGCGTGACGAGGGCGTTGCCATCTTCCTGAACTCGCATCTGCTCAGCGAGGTGGAGCTGATCTGCGACCGCGTTGCCATCCTGAACCACGGCTATCTCGTGCGAGAAGGCACCGTCATGGATCTGACCACGACGGGCCGCACGTGGCGCCTTCACTCCACGTCCATTCCGGCAGAGATCGCCAGCGCGCTGGATACCGTACTGACCGTAGAGGAGCCTCCCGCGGAATCGACCGAGGACTCCTCCGCCCTGACCCGATCGACGCTGGCCGTAGAGGACCGCGCCGCTCTCAATGCCGCTCTGGATACGCTACGAGCTGGCGGAGTCGAGATCGAATCTGTGGAGCCGCAGCGGCAATCGCTGGAAGACCTGTTCGTGTCCGTTGTGACCTAGATCGCGTAGCCGCTATGCTGGGACTTTTTCTCCTGACCCTCCGCGAACTGCGTGCTCGAAAGGTCATCATTGGCCTTGCGATTGTCGCTACGCTGATCTGGGTTACGATGGCACTGGCCCTCCAGCTCGACGTGGTGGACGGGACCCTCGCTGCGGCCAGCATCTTCGGCGAGGAAGAGGTCGTTGAGCCCGAGCCGATGATCGACTATGAGACCGGCGAGCCACTGCTGGATGACGACGGAAACGTTCGGATGCGCGACCCGCGCCCCGGCCCCTTCGGTGCCACGGTTCTTGAAAGCTGGGTATTCGGTGCCCAGGCCTTCGTGGCGGGTGTTGCCTACTGGATCGGGATTGTGCTCGCGCTGTTCGCAACAGGCAGTCTGGTAGCGCTCCTTTCCGACCGAGGCTCGGCAGACCTGATGCTCTCGAAGCCACTCAGCCGCTCGTCGATCCTGCTGGGGCGTCTCAGCGGCATCTGGGCTGTGACCTTTGCTCTGGTGGCCTACCTCCTCGGTGCCGTCTGGCTGGTGATGTCCATCAAATCGGGGATCTGGAACCCGCGATTCCTGCTGGCGATTCCCGTTGTGTTTGGGATGTTCGCTGTCGTCTACAGCGTCGTTACCCTTGTGAGTGTTTGGAGCGGAAGCGGCCCGCTCGCGCTGATTGTCACCTTGGGGCTGATGTTCATCACACTGATTCTGGCGATCCCCGAACTGGATCTCCAACTTGCCCGGGAGTGGCGCCCGCTTGTCAACGGTGCCTATCACCTGCTTCCAAAGTTTGGCGGTGTGGGCGCACGCCTGGTCCCTGCACTTGCGACCGGCCAGCCGATTATGCAACCTACAGAGCAGGGCACCGTAATCGGGTTGTATCCGCTCCTGTCGTCGTTTGTCTTTGGAGCAGTCTGCTATGGAGGCGCGTTCCTCCTCTTCAAGCGCAAAGACTTCTAACCCCGGCTCTCTCCTTCTCGCCATGCACGCCTACGCTCGTCTCGCCCGGATGCCCCGCAGGGCCGTCTTCTTCTACTTCGCCCTCGGCCTTGCCGTCGCGGTTGCGCTGTCCTCGTGTGAGAGCGGCCTGAACGCCCCCGGCGTGGCCGCTACGGCTCAATCCACCGAAGCGCTCTCGCTGCTCCCATCGGATGTACAGATGCTCGGCATGATGGATCTCCGAGCGGCCCGTGAGAGCGATGCTGTGCAGACCGCCACGGGCGGCGCTGGTCTCGGCATGGTCAGCCCCAACGGCTCCTCCGAGTTCGATGACTTCGTGCGCCGTACCGGCTTCAACCCAGGTGAGGACCTCGACCGCGTCTACGTCGCTGCGAGCGAAGCGCGGGAGTCCTTCGCATTCGTCGCTTATGGGCGGTTCGACCGTGACCGGATTACACGGTTCATTGCCGAACAGGAGGATGCGGATGTGGAGCCGACGGAGATTGACGGCCTGCCGGTCTATTTCGCAACCGAGGCGGAAGGCCCACGAGCGGGCTTCGCGCTGGTGAATGACGAGATGATCCTGGCTGGCGATGAGCCCTCGCTGCGCGCCATGCTCGATCGCCTTGGCGGTGCCGCCAGCTCGCCCTCGTCCGACGTTCAGACTCTCCTGGACCGCGTCCAGTACCCGGATGGCGCCTGGTTCATCGCTCGCGATCTCGACATGGACAGTCAGCCCAGCGGCGATGACCCGATGGGCGCCGCCGCTACGATGGCCGACGACATGGTGGTCTCGATGGACTTTCGGCGCGACGGCGTTGCGTTTGGGGCCTTCATCTTGCCTCGAGCTGGCGCCTCCGCAGAGGACCTGGAGCGCGTGGTCAAGGGCGGTGTTGCCGCTGCGCGCCTGGGCATGAAGGACGAGCCCACGGCTGTTGATGTCCTGGACCGCGTGAAGGTCTCGGAGCGCAATGGAGGCGTGGATGTGGAAGCATTCCTTCCCAGCGCGTTCCTGGCCAGCATGAGCGACTGATCTGGCCAGCTCGTTTCAGTTCTCCGGCCGCCACATCAGTAGGGTGTGGCGGTCGTTCGTTTGAGGGCACCTTGCGAAAACGGCGGTAGCTTCGCCCGGCCTACCTCAGCTCGATGTCTGCTTTCGCCAGCCGATACCCGATCGCCAGCCTCCCCGCGATCCCGCTTCCCCGCCGCGTCCTGATGACGACGCCTGAGCACTTTCAGGTTGATTACGTCATCAACCCTCATATGGCAGGTAACATCGGGGATGTGGACCGGACCGAAGCTGCGCGGCAGTGGACAGCCCTCGGGGACGCGTATGCATCCATCGGGATGGACGTGGTGCGCGTGCAGGGGCAACCGGGCCTGCCAGACATGGTCTTCTGCGCGAACCAGACGCTTCCCTTCACCACCCCAAGTGGTGAGCGTGGGGTGGTGCTCAGCCGGATGCACGCGGCCCAGCGAAAGCCGGAGGTAGATCACTACGAAGCCTTCTTCAAGAGCGAGGGCTACGACGTCCACAGCCTCGACGCCGACCTCCCCGGAGACTTCGAGGGCATGGGCGATGCCATCTGGCACCCGGGCCGCTACCTCCTCTGGGGCGGCTACGGCTTCCGTACCGACCGGACTGTCTATGAGCGACTCAGCGCCAAGCTAGGCTTCCCCATTCTTCCTCTTCTGCTCGAAGACCCAGACTTCTATCACCTGGACACCTGCTTCTGCCCCCTCGATGAGAGCACTGTCCTGATTTATCCAGGCGCGTTCGACGCCGACGGGTTGGCGATCATCCAGGACCACTTCGAACGTGTGATCGAGGCGCCCGAGGACGAGTCGAGAGAGCTGTTTGCCTGCAATGCGCACTCGCCCGACGGGATCCACGTCATCATCCAACAGGGCTGCACGCAGACGAATGCATGGCTCGAGGAGGCAGGCTACACCGTGATCGGCGTGGACACGAGCGAGTTCCTGAAATCGGGAGGCTCGGTATTCTGCATGAAGCTGATGTTTTGGTAGCCCTCGGCTCAGGCCCCCAATCGGACCCGCCAGCTCGAGTGTCGGTCATCGTCCCCACGCTCAACGAGGCCGATCGCATCGAGTCCACGCTTCTGAGCCTCCTTGGTGGAGCCGACCCCATAGAGGTGATCGTGGCCGACGGAGGGTCCACAGATGACACCGCCCCCCGGGTTCTCGCGACCATGCCCACCGCGACGGTGCTGGATGCCCCCAGAGGGCGAGCGCGACAGATGAATGCAGGGGCAGCCCACGCTTCCGGCGAGATCCTTCTCTTCCTCCACGCCGACACGCGTCTTCCAGGTGGCGCTCTTGCAGACATTCGCACAGCGATGTCCGACTCAGCTACAGCTGGAGGCTGCTTCCGAACCACCTTCGACGACACCCGGAGCGCCTGGATGAAGCTCTGGCAGGCCCGGATGTGGATGCGATGGCACCGCTTCGCCTTCGGAGACCGAGGTCTGTTCATGCGCCGATCCGTGTTCGACGCCGTCGGTGGATTCCCGGACCAGCCCATCTTCGAAGACCTCGACATGGTTCGGGCCATCCGCCAGCACGGTCGGTTTCACTTTCTAGATACGGCAGTAGTCACCTCGGCCCGGCGATATCAACGGCACGGCGCCCTCCGCCAGCAGCTTCGCAATGTGGCTCTCTGGCTCGGGTGGAGCGTGGGCATCTCGCCGACTCGGTTGAAGCGCTTCTATCCCGATTCTCGCGCAGAGCGTGGCTGACAGGGGTCGAGCTGGCGCTGCCGTACATCCATCGTATAAAACCTCGTCGTGGAACTGTGCCGTACCCTGGACCCCGTGTATTCGAGTCACCGCCCGTTTGGGACAACCGTTCGACGTTCTACGTCTGTTTGCGGCATCGCTATGCGCTGGCTCTCCCTTCTCACTCTCCTGGCACTCGGCTCCGCGAACGCGCAGCCCCAGCTCGAGCTGACCGACCCTCTGCTGCTCGTGGACGGGCAACGAACGGAGACTGTCGGTGCGCCTCTAGTCACGTCCGAGTTTTCCCTCTTGGAGCTGGAGATCCCTGGATGGGGACTCGTGCTGATCTCTCCAACGCCCTTCGACGGCGCCCGCCGGGCTGGCGACTTCGACGGGACACGCCTCGTGCTCGTCGTTGACGGGCGAAGCATCCGACTCCGGTCGCGGACGCCGCTTCTGCAGGCCGATGGCCCGATTCCTGCTTTCGCTCGGCTGGATGCCAACCCGCTCACGCCTTCTGGCGGTCCGGTTTACCTGAACCTGCGGCGCCCGCAGCAGGCCCTCTCCGGCGTGCTGCGCTCCGACCGAACCCCGCCGCCAAACGGAGCCGACGAGCTCGCGCGCCAGCTCGAGAAGCTCCGTGTGGAACGGGACCAACTCCGACAGGCGCTGCTCCTCATTCAGCAAGAGCGGGACGACGCGCTCGCTCGCCTCGCTGCGCTGCGGGATGAGGTAGAGCGACTGCGCCTGGAGGTGTCAGGACGTCGCCAGCCCGTAGAGCAGCTCCGAGCGGAACGGGATGCTCTCCGTGACGAAGTGCGCCGTCTCCGCGCCAGCCTGGATGCCGTTGGAACGCCACCTGCGCGGCGCGCACCGGCCCCCAGCCTCGACACGCCCACTCGGCTCTCGCTTCCGGGATTCGACCTGACTCGTCTGCGAAACCAGGCCCAGATTGAGGCACGTCTGCGATCGACACCGTACCCGGAGTGGGCGGAGTTCAATGGCATGGGCGGTGATGTGCTGGTACTGTTCCAGGCCGACGAGACTGGCGCGGTGATCCGCACAGCCGTTCCCCGGCCTGTGGGAGGCGGCCTCGACGCGCTGGCGGAAGAGATCGTCCGCAGCATGCAATTCATCCCGGTCCGGTCGGACGGCCAACCAACCCGCCTACGGTCGCAGGTAGTGATGCGATTCATGCCCTAGGGCGCACGTAGAGGTGTTTTCCAAACAGGGCTTGACATCTCTGTTTGTGATTACTATTTAAATAGTACGACCCTACTACGACATGAGAAACCCAATCACTCCCCTGGGCGGCACCGAGCTGGAAGTGCTCCGCGAAGTGTGGGCCCTCAGGCAGGCCACGGCACGTGAGGTCCACGACCGCGTTTCTGCCCGACGTCGCGTCGCCTACACCACCATCATGACCGTGATGAAGAACCTCGCGACCAAGGGCTATTTGAGCTATGAGCAAGACGGTGCAGCCTACGTCTACACGGCCGCTCGCCAGCCCGACGAGGTCCGCGGCTCTCTGCTCACGACCGTGATGGAAAAGGTCTTTGGCGGCTCACCTGCCCACCTCATCCAGACGCTCGTGCAGAGCGAAACCCTCACTGAAGAGGAGCGCGCGGAGATCCGCCGGCTCATCGACCGCCTGGACGACGATGCCTGACCTGTTCGATTCCTACAGCCTCGCCGATCTGGGACAGGCCTCGGTGATGGCCTTCTGGGCCCCACTGGTGGCGTGGACCCTCATCGCAGGCGTCGCCGAGCTCGCACTGCGCCTGACACGTACCCACGCGTTGGCGGCGGTTCGCGTGCGGAGTGCGCTCCTGCTCACGCTTCCACTGGCTCTGTTGGCGCCCTCGGTTCTCTCCACGTTGCTCCCCGACGCTGCGCACGCCGTGGCCGCTGTGCGCCCTTCTCAGTTGGCCCTGCCTGAGGTTGCCGTCGTGTTGCAGCCTGCGACACCGGCGCCCGCTCCCATCGGCTGGGTGCTCGTCGGGCTGGCGACGCTCGGGGTGCTTGGCGCCGGCCTGGTGGGCCTTGTTCGGTGGATCGGTGCCCTGCTCCGCCTCCGCCGTGTGCGGGCGTCGCTCCGTACCGCCCCGGAACCGGTTCAGGCTCTCGTGACGCAGACCGGTCACACGCTGGGCCTTCGCCAGCCCGTCGAGGCCGTTGAGTGCGCGTCTGGCATCGCGCCGTTCACCTTCGGGTGGCGCCGCCCGGTGGTGGCCGTTCCTCCAACCCTGACTGGAGAGCCGCTGCGCCTTGCCATCGCCCACGAGCTGGCGCACATCCGCCACCGCGACTTCGTCTGGAATACGCTCGAGCAAGGCGTGGCTGCGATTGGCTTGGCCCACCCACTGGTTCGCGTCATCGCCCGCAGCGCAGTGCTCGGTCGCGAGCAGGCCGCCGACGCCGCTGTGCTGGCGGCAAGCCCAACAGATCGCCGCCCCTACGCCGACTTGCTGCTGTCCTACGCCTCCCTCCCGGCGCCGAGCCTCACGCTGGGGGCTACGCGAGGCTCCTCCATTCTCCATTCTCGCATTGCCGCCATGAAACGCCCCCTCTCACCCACCCGCCTCCGCCAGCTCGTTGTCGCGGGCCGCGTGCTCGGCCTTCTGGCCGCTGTCCTTCTCGTCGGAGGCGCCGCCACGCTGGCGGTCCCCGACGCTCCGGTTCAGAGTCCCGAGTGGCTAGAAGGACAGGTGACGGATGCCTCCACCCAG
>JBCBZH010000401.1:0-2165 GCA_039815415.1 Bacteroidota bacterium | reverse complement strand
GAACGGCACCCAGGTTCGGGCTGGCGCGTATTTCTTGTCGACCGCCTTCGCGAACTCCTCCCAGCAGGTCATCGGCGAGGTGAGGTAGCAGAGGCCCGCGCCGGGGACGGTCATCTTGAAGGCGCCGCTCTGGTAGGGCGCCAGAACCGGAACACGGGCGAACACGCGGCCCGGAAGCTCCCCACACCCGGTTCCCGAGGCATTGGCGGGCTTCGTCCCATTGGTCAAGGAGCCTGGGGACGGAAGAAGCCCCTTGCAGATGGTCATGAACCGCCGCCGGATCGGAGACGCCAGCCCGCGGATGGGAGGCGCCGTGCCAGGCGTGTTGCCCCCGATCTGCTTCAGCAGGTTGGCCAAGACGCCGAGCGCTGCCAGCAGCGCGAGGAGAGCCTTCTCCGTGTTCTTGCCCACGTCGATTCGCCCGTCCGCCATCCCGAGGTTCGCAAACTGGAATCGCTGGATGGAGCCGTTCGTTTTCGGCCCACTCAGGCCATCGACATCCAGCTTGTGAATGGGGCCGCCCTTGTGTGCAGGAACGGCATTCAGCAGGGTCTGCACCGTCTTGACATCCTCTGTGCGGTTCGCGCCGCCGAGCCCGACGGATCCTTGGATGACGCTCTCGACTCCAACCATAGCTTCCTCTCTGTCTTGGTTTGATGGGGGCTGTGTGTGGTGGAGTCCGTCGTCTGGGTTCAGCTCTGCGAACGAGCTGGCGAACGACGCCGGGGATACCTGTTCCTACGTATTCCCGGTTCAGGTGCTGTCAGGCGCGGTCCGTTGGTGGATCCCTAGCGGAGGCGATGCGTGAGAAGCGGACGCTACCCGGTACGCTGTGTCTGACCTCTCTCTCGCTGCCCGTGTCCACGATGTCCAGGCCGGGCCTGCGCGGCTTCTGATGCTGCCCACGCCCGTTCGCGATGTGGTGTCGTTCCGAGGCTCGTTCCAGACGGCTCCAGACATGACGTCGGACGACGATGTGGTACAGTCCCTCACCGGCGTTTTGCTCGACAAGGGCACGGCCACCCGGGACCGGTTCGCGATCGCTGAAATGCTGGAAGGGCGTGGCGCTCGGCTCTCGTTCTACTCCGACGGCCTCCGCATGGGCATCTCGGGACGTGCGCTGCGGGAAGACCTTTCCGATGTGCTCGAGCTGGCGGGGGAGATCCTTCGCCAGCCCGCCTTTGAACTGGAGCAGGTGGAGAAGGCCAAGACACGCGCCATCGCAGGGGTCCGACGGGCTCGGGAAGCCACGGACTCGCAGGCCGCCGGGGCGCTCGCGCGTCGGCTGTACGGGCTCCCGCATCCGAACTACGTGCTGACGCCGGAGGAAGAGATTGGGCGCATCGAGGCCGTGACGCCCGAAGCCATTCGACGCTACCACACGGAGCACGTCGGGCCTCGGGGCCTCGTGCTGGCGTTCGTCGGCGATGTGGACCCAGAGACGATCCCATCCACGCTGACAGAGGCGTTTGACGGATGGGCGGCGCCCTCTCTCGATCCGGTCTACGACGCCAGCGCGTCGGCGCAGCCGCCGGGCGAGGTGGCGGTGGAGATGGCCGACCGTCGCAACCTGGACGTGCGGATGGGGCACGCGCTGGGCCTCCGCCGGGACCACGACGACTACCTCGCGCTCTACACTGCGGTCTTTGCTCTCGGAGGCAACTTCTCCAGTCGGCTCATGCAGACCGTCCGTGACGAGCAGGGGCTCACCTACGGCATCCACGCGTCGCTCTCCAACGTGACCGTAGACCACGATGGCCACCTCGCCGTGTCGGTGACGCTCAGCCAAGAGAACCTGCGCCGAGGCATCGCCGCAACGCGTGAGCAGGTGGACCGCTTCGTGGCCGAGGGCATCGGCGATGAGGAACTGAGCCGGACCCAGACGACGCTTTCCGGACGCCACGTTGTCGGGCTGGCGACCACTGGGGGTATCGCTGCACGCTTGCTCATCAATGCCGAACGCGGCTTCGATGTGGGCTACCTCGACCGCTACGCAGACGCCATCCACGCCCTGACGCCAGCTCGAGTGACAGAGGTGCTGCGCCGATACACTCGGCCCGAGAGCCTGCACACCGTTGTGGCAGGAACGCTTCCAGAACCAGTTGAGACCCAGTAGCGAGCTGGCGACAGGGGCACGCCAGCCCTGTCAGTCGTCGATGATCTGG